>JAUIEW010000009.1 GCA_030429365.1 Phycisphaerae bacterium | reverse complement strand
GAATTGATTTCAGTGCGAGTCAATTCGCATGACAATTCCGCGTGGGTTGTATTGAGATTGGCATCAAAGATGGGCGATCGGGTGCACTGGTCGACAAACTGCCAGTGCACCCCGCGCCCGAGATTACGATGGGGTGATTACGATCGATTTACGGTCCGTCCAATTGACCCACAAAACCTTCCATGTCGCCCGCATCCACATTCTGATCGACCATAAAGTCGAAGACGTAGCACGGATCGGCTGGGGGGACGGCGATACTTGGTGACGATGCACACTGCTGGTAAACCGCGAAGTCCTCAAGATCCACAACACCGTTGGCGTCAAAGTCGCCATCGATGATGGAAAAAACATAGGCAGTACCGGCAATGTTCGGGAACGAGCCGTTATTGAACGGCGTGCCGAAGACAATTTCTTCAGCGCCATTGCTGTCCATATCGGCGACGCCCATCGAGAAACCAATCCGGTCAGACGGATTACCCACAATGCGAACGTCGGTGTTCACGTTGACATCAAAAGTTTGGCCGGCAGTGAAGTTTCGTCCAAAGACGATGTCGATTGTGCCGTTGATGCTTGGTCCGCCAAAACGCTGACCAGCCGCGATGTCGTCGTAACCGTCGCCATTGAAATCACCGGCCGCAATCTGTGCGCCCATGCTTTCATTGGATTCGCCGCGAATCAGAAACGCCGGAATGGCGCTAGCGTAATCGATGGTGATGGTTCCGATCTGCAGTGAGTTGGATCCGTAGAGTCCGTAGATGACGCCGTCGTTGATGTTGATGTCAGGCGTACCCGGATTCACGCCCGGCGCCGATGATGCCAAGTCAAGAATCCCGTCGCCGTTGAAGTCGCCGAGGGCGGCGTCTTCGCCGAGATTGTCGTAAGGATTAATACCGAGCAGAGTGATGTCAGCTGGCGTACCGCCAAAGTTAATCGAAGCGGGCCAAACCGCGCGACCGCGAATGATGAGAACCGCCCCCTCTGCCGCCAACGATGCCTGGCTGTAGTTGCGGTTGGGAATGATCAACTCGTCGAGGCCGTCCCCGGTGAGGTCGCCGGTCTTGACGACATCGCCGAGTTCGTCGAGCGAACCCTTGCCCAGAATCAGCGTGTCGTAATGGGCGGCGTTGGCCAGCGAAAGGGTGGTGCCAGAAGCGAAGGCTTCACCCAGAATGACATACACCCGACCGGCGCCGCTGGCGGCTCCGTTGGCCAGGTGAACACCGAGAACGATGTCGCCGAACGAGTCTAGGTTGAGCTTTCCGATCGCAGCCGCTTCAGAGTCACCGCCACCGAAGAACAGGCTTGCGCCCATGTCGCCGCCCGTGACTGGTCCTTCGATCTTCACGTCCCAGTCGGATGCCACCGCCATGTCGCGCGTGCTGCTGGCGAAGAACGATGGCCCACCATAGAGAAGATACGCCACACCAGCGCGCAAACGCGGCCCTGCATCAGCGCCCGAGGCGCAAATCAGGAGGTCTTCGTAACCGTCGCCATTGACATCGCCTGTGGTGACTGAAGAACCCAGGTTGTCATTCAGCGCGGCACCGCTGATGGTCAGGTCGGCACCGACGTGCATGAGTTGGACAATGCCCTGCTGGGTGGCATCGGGACCACCGCGCATCACATAGACGAAACTCATCACATCGCCAAAATCCTCGGACGCTGAAACGATGATCTCATCCCAGCCGTCGCCATCAAGATCGCCCGAGGCAACCGGACGTCCCCAGTCCCGGTCGGCGATCGCGCCTTCAAAAATCGTTCCCGAATCATCGGACAAACGCACGACAGGGGCAGCCAGTGCGGGACTGATCCCCATGATTGAAACCAGAATCACTGTGCGGAGTTTGCTCATGGCTTCTTTCTTTCTCCTTCAAATTTTGCCAGCCGGCATAAGTTGAATTCGTTGCGGGCAGGGCGCGCCCTCCCGCTGTTCTATTCTTTTGGGTGACAGGGTTTGCCCCTATTTCTCCCAATCAGTTTGCAAACAATTGCTGGAATACTTGCTCGTCATCGAGATCGACATCACTGTCGGCGCCATAGTCAAAGGGACCGCAATCGGGCAGGGTAGTACCTGTGTCAGGACCGTTCATGCATTCGACAAACGACGCGTGATCGAATAGATCGATTCCGACGTCGAAGAAATCGACAACCGCCTCCATGATCTCAAACCGGCTCGACTCCGATGTGATCGTTTCAAATGGGAAACCCAGATTCACCACCTGCGATGCGCCGTCGAACACGACAGCCGCCGTACCACCAGTGCCACCGACATAAGTCAGAGCTGCCGTGCTGCCCCCGACCGGTCCAAGTCGATCCGGAAACTCCGAGTCGTAGAAAATCGAGCCATCGTCAAACGCAAATGACCCGATCCCGTCAAAGATGGAACCGCCCACCACGCCCACGTTGTAGGTGCCGGCGTCATCGCCGACGTAGTCGGCTTTCAATGCGTTGTTGTAGAACGCCACACCGTTGCCGAGGTTGTCGAGATCCCAGGCGATTTCGGCGCCACTGACGAAAAGCTTGCCGCCGCCATTGAGATACGTCGTCACGAGGGCTTGCTCGGTTGCATTGAAGGTATCGTCGGCTGAAGACTCTTCACCGCAGATCCACAGGACAGCTTGGTAGTCGGTCAGATCAACCGCACCGCTGATGATGTTTTCATTCTGGCACGAATCGAAATCGACACCGGCTTCGGCCAGCGCATCGCCATGTTGAACAACGTAGTCGAATGAATTCACGTGGCGAAGAATGGGACGACGCTGCGTGCCCAGTCCGCCCAGGACTTGTCGCGGATTCTGTGAGCGTGATACGCGATCAAAACCGTTGACGATGAGGTACTTCGCCGGACCATTGAGGCGGGCGCGTGCACCGATCGTGATCGACGGCAGAGACTCCCCACCCGCGTTGTACGCCGCGATTCTAAAGTACGTCGTGGTGTAGGGCGGCACATCATTGAGCGTCACCGAGTTGGTCAAACCGACATCGGTTCCGGAATCAAATCCATAACCGTTGCTTGAGCGGTAGACCCGGTATCCGGTGGGGGCGTCACCATGGGCTTCACCGACCAGAGGCGTGTCCCAGGACAAGGTGATGCCGCCGTTGCCATCGTGAATCGCACGCGGGTTGCGCGGTTGAGTCGGCGCAAACGCCAGCGGAACCGTGCTTCCCGGCTGGACATTGAGGAACTTGATGAGGCCATGAACGCTGGAGCGAGCCACGCCGTCGCGAACCTTGGGATCGAGCAGTAGCGCCGCATCGGTTGCGTTGTCATGGAAAGCAACTTCAAGAATCGTTGCGTCGAATTCGTTGCTGTTGGCGGTGGTGCTGATTGCCCCGAACGAACCGTTGGCCGGGTTGCTCCGCGCTGCCCAGGAGAATTCGAAATCCGAGTCGAGAATGAGCATGTCCTGCTCGACTTCGTCACCAAGAATCGTGGCGAGTTGTGTCTGATTGGTGGTGTTGTTTCCCGTCACGAGTGCCACCGTACCCCGTGCGCCACCGCTCGACGCATTGCTGTGGAACTCGAGGTAAATGCGTCGCCAGCGATCGATGTTGAACGTCGTATTGTTCATTTCGCGAGCCCAGCGGGCGGCTGTCGAAATATTGTCGCTGTTGTCACTGCTGCAGCAGTTGTAGATGGTGCTGGGCATACCGACCGCATTGATCCCGGCTTCGCTTTCCGCCCAGTATCGCTGGGCTTCTTCATCTCGCGGATAACCACTGATGGTTCCAGGGCCGGCGCCGACAACATCACCAATCCCGTTACCGAAGCGAATCGCGTCGGCAATGACGTTTCCGCCCTCCGTCGATTGGTTGCTGATTTCGACGTAGCCTTCAGTTCCGGCTTCGAAATAATAAGAACCAAGGTAGACCCAGCCGCGTCCAACCACGCGATGATCAACCCGGACCTCGGTCGTTCCTCCGCTGTGTGCGATTCGGTAGAGTTGAGGGGTCCGATTGTTCGAGTCGAGCACCCAAGTGTAGACCGGGTAGTAGTCGGATGTCGGAAGATTAGGGGTGTAGCGGGCGGTTGCGGTTTCCGTCACATTGACCACCGCGAAGCGATAGTTGATACCGCTGCTCGTTGTTCCGTTTTCGTAATAGGGACTCGATCCGCTGTTGATCCATGAGCCGGTATACGTCACGCCGGGATCGTCCTGATCGAGGACCACCTCTTCATCTTGGTATCCAACGGGTCGAAACGCGACCACAGTCGCACCCGCATTGAACAAGTAGTTCACAAAGTAATTCAACTGATCGAGGTTGCCGTAGTCTTCGACCATGTCGAGAAGGAGTGGTCGTTGCAATCCCCAAGAACTCGTGTTGGCCGTCCATCCATGTCCAGCAGTTGTAAACACGACGACGCCCGACAGCGCGCCGGTCGGTTGATTTCCTGCGTTGGCGCTGGGGCCACCCAGCGTGCGCATTGCCTCGATTTCATCCGGCGTCGCGGCGTTTTCACCGGGACGAATCGCGGCGTCTTCACGAAGCGGGGGATACGTTCCCGGTCCGACCACCGGGACGAAGTCTTCGAGCAATCGATAGGTGTCAAACTCATCAGCCCGCACCCGAACAATGACGCCGCCGAAGTCAAGATCGCTTCGGATGGAACTCGTGAGCGTTTCGCTGAGCTCCTGCACCTCATCGATGTCGGGTGATGCACTGGCGAAGGCCGGAATGGTCAGCTTCAAGTGACAGACGTTGCCAACCCAATCCGATTGATCCACCCGAGCGCCGGACAGAAAAGAAAACTCGCCGTCCTTGTCCAATGCCGTCAAACGAGCGTTGAGCCCGGTGATGAGATCTGTTTGCTGTGGGATCGACAGGCTTTCCGATTCATCTGGGCCTTGGGTCTGTCCCGAAGTAGCGGAAGCGAAAAGCAGCAAACACGCCATCGCGGACAATCGGGCGAAATGATGTTGGAAACGATTATTGTCAAAACAGACGGTCGCTGTGCTGCTTCGATAACGTCTCATGAAAATCTTCTCTCCACCGTGAAATCCAGTTGGCTTTTGGCAGCCATATGGAAGGCTGCATATTAATCTTAGGTTCACAAGATGGACGCTTTCTCAGAAAACATGAGTGAGAATTCGCGTCACAAAAAAGCGGGCCACCCTTGGCGGATGGCCCGCTATCAAACGGTCAATCAAATCATCGGACTGACACCTTCCTTACGGTGTGACCGTGTCCTGGAATTCTGCGAAGTCGACAAGGTCAACGTCGTTGTCGGCATCGCTGTCGAACACATTCAGGCACGTTGATTCGCAACCTGACACGCTCGGAGCAGGTGACGTGCCCGGTCCGGCGAGGCAGTCGGCCAAACCTGCAACGTCACCGTCATCGACATTGCCGTCGGCATTCCAGTCGAAGCTGCCAAGCGATTCACAGTCGTCACCGACGAGGTTGGCGTTGCAGTCGCCACCACCGAATCCTTCGACAACCAGGTTGTCGATCAGACCGAAGATCAGGTCTGGTTCGGTCGCCAACGACGTGAACGGATCGCTGTAGCCGATGCTGATATTTCCAGCAAGCGGGAACGTCGCACCGACGCTCGCGTCGATTTCGGCGATCGGGAGATCATCGAGGACCCAACGCACTTTGCTGCCGCTGCGGTAGATCGTCATCTCATGCCACCTGAAGCCCGCAGCACCTGACTGCAGGATACCAGTCTGCGTGGTCGGGAATGCAGCATTCTGACCAAGCGAACCAACGTCAACTCCGCCAATGCCGCTGTAGTAGATCGCAGATGCGTTACGCGAGCCGGCAAAGAACGAACCAACGTCCTGCAGCGCCGAGTTCTTGTAAGCGTGGTAGTCGCTACCCGAACCGCCTTCGCCGCTGACAGCAAACCAACCACCTGCACCGTTACCAAACGCGGCGTTGACAGTTGTGTTGTCATAACCCACACCTGCGGTGACAAATTCAGTCGATCCGGCGCCTCCGCCTGGGAACGGTCCAACGGAGTTCATCCACATATCAAACCGCATGACATAGTCGCCACCAAAGCTCTGACCGACTGGCGAAAGCGTGATGGCCTCCACCGAGTTCGGCGCACTGATGTTGGCAGCCAGTCGCAATCCGAGTGTGGTGCCTCCACCATTTGGTGACGGCGGAATCAGCAGACCGCCCGCATTGTAGTCAAAGGCGAATATCGCTGACGTGTCAGCAGAACTGGCATTGATGTTCCAGTTTGCGGATGTGTCGGTATCGAAGTTATCAGAGAAGGCGATGCCACAAGGCGTCGCAGAACCTTCAACGATTGCAAGTTCGGAATCGGGACTGACCAAACCGTTGACCGTCTGCGTGACCGTCAAGATGTCTCCTTCATTCACGCTCGGTACAGGCGAAACAGTCACTGAAGCGCTCTCGAAACCGGTGGTGTTAACCGTACCGATCACAGCACCATTGCGAGAGACCTGCACCTGCGTGGTTGTCGCATTCGCAACCAGAAGGATGTCATTGACGTCAATTGACGTGCTGCCTTCAAAGACAGGCGACACAATCGTCGGCGCCGGCGGCAGCGTGATTCCACGCGGGAATCCGAGTTCGCTCGTACCGTCCGGAGTGGTCTGGCGTGCCACGTACTGGTCAAGGACAACGCTATTGGTGGTGACGTTGATGTCGACAGACGTGCCTCCCGGAACAGCCGAGGCAAAGAATTCGCCGTTGCGGAACAACTCAACCGACGTTGCAGCCGGGTCCACGTCATTGAGGCGGACAAACGGAATGTCGCCGACGTTGGGCTCAAGCAGTGTCGGAGCCGCGACCGCATTCGTCGTGAAGTCGTTGAACAACACGTAGAAACCAACGGCCAAGGCGTCATCCGGGAACGCAACACCTGGACGGTACACCGACGTCACGTTACCCGCGTCTTCATCGGGCCATTCCCAGTCAACCTTGGTGGCGTTCGAACCGTCCATGCTGGTTTCACCGGTAAGCGTGCTCGAGTTGCTTGCGAGGATACCAGAACTCTGTCCGCGGAAGAGCGGATATGGGTTGGCAATCTCTGCGTCAGCAATGAGAACTTCCTGTCCACCCGAATCGATGTAGAACGTGTGGTCGATGTACACGGTGTACGGACCAGCACTCACAGGACCATTCGAGTTGATGCTGAAGAAGATCGAATCGATGCTGTAGTTGCCGCCTCCGGCATCAAGCTGGTTCGGCGTTCCAATGTTATCCAGGAACTGGATGACAGGGTCGCCGCCCGTCAATGAGTACTCGAATCGCTGCCACACGCCCGTCTGCGGTTCGAGCGCCTTTCCAACCGGTGCAGAACCAATCCGCTGTGCAGCACCGACGAACTCAAAGTCCGCGTTGCCGTCACTGCTGACGCCGTCTTCGTCGATTGCAACGGTGACGGTCAGACTGAGCGGCGGACGGAAGCGTACGAGAACGGCTGGTGAATGCTCACTTTCGAGCCCACCGATAACCTGAGTTGCAGTGATCAATTCGCCTTCAACCAGCGGTGACACGGTAACAGCAACCGCATCCGTCGCGGGCGAAACCAAAGTACCGATCAAGGTTGTGCCGTCGGCGTAGACGCGGATTTCGTCAGCGTCACCTTCCTCAACGCCGCCAACATTGACAACCGTTCCATCCGGTTCCAATACGTCGTCGAGAATTGTTACCGTCGGAATCAAAGCAACTGCCGCTGCGGATTCGCAACTGGACAGGCCACCAACCGTCTGTTCGGCCGTAAGCGAATCTTCAAACGCAAGTGCCGGAACCGTCACGTCAATCGTGGTCGTTTCAAATCCAGTCGTCGAGACCGTCGCGATTGTCGTCGTTCCATCAAGAATGACTCGGACTTCAGTCGCATTCGTGCTGATGTCCGTCAACGTGACGACGGTGTCGCCCGGGAAAATCGGCTCTTGGATGGTCGGCGGATCCGGAAGCGGATCAGCGAACGGGTGCGTCAGACCATTGGAACCGATGGTCACCGATACGTTATCGAAGTACATGACCGGATCGTTGGTGCTGAATCCTTCGCCGACGATCACGTGCGTATACGGCAGCGCGTTCGGGCGCGGAACGCCATCTTCATAACCGGCCGGGTTCACGTTCACGTCGTCGATGTAGTAGTTGATCACATCCGAGCGGACCTCAATCTGCATCTTGTGCCAGGTGTCAATCGTGCGGGGCACGCCACTGGCGATGCGGTAGTTTTCGGAAGCGAGGGTCCATCCATTTGAAGTCAGGTCCCCAGCCACCTCTGAGTTGTCCGTGACGCGAAGCGTCAGGTTGTAATCGGTCAGCAGGCCACCAGCGATCTGGTTGAACATCGTGATGCCAGCCGTTCCTTCACTGCGTGCGCCGGTCGAGAAAGTACCGCTGGCAAACCTCGCCAATTCGAAGCGGGTCCGGCCATTGAGCGTATTGGCGTCTGTGTATTTGAAGTTCCAGGTGACGAACATCGGATCGTCATCTGAACCATTGGCCGATCCGATCGAACGATACAAACGCGCGGCATTGGCGCCGGCGGGGTTGTCTTCCTGGAGATAGTTCGGGCAACTCGCGCCACCGCCAGCGGTCAGCAACAACTTGGCATCGGCTGGATTTGGTGAACCAATCGAATCGCTCCAGAATTCGTTGAGTTCCAATTGACTTGAGTAGTTGTCAAAGTTGTCGGCGAGGATAACGCCTGGGCCGAACACTTCGACTGGCTTGGAAAGCGGGCTCGTCACATCGCCCGAACCTTGCGTGTCGGTCTGGGTTGCGGTGATGACGTCGCCAGCGATGAGCGACAAGCCCGTAAACGTGGCCACACCGTTGACCGGTGCAACCGGGTTGGCCGTCACGTCCACACCACCAACCGCCGAAACGCCGTTGATGAAGAGTTCAACCTCAGTGACGTCCGACATGTCGCAAAGGTTGAATTTCGAAGCGACGGTTGCGGTCGTATCGGTTGAGAAGATTGGTCCCTGAACACGCGGGGCGGCAAGCGTCTCGTCGTCGACCGGTGATTCAAGTTCGACATCGTCGATGTAGATAAAGAAGTATTCGCCATCTGAATTGGCTGTGTCCGCCGAGAAGATGAGCGATTCAATGGTGCCGCGGTTCACGCCGTCGCCGTTGCTCGTTGCGTCGAGGACGCCATCACCGGCGGTGTTTACGCCATCGCTATCGTTGGCAAATCCACGAACGCGGCTTGAGTCCAGCGTGCTGAGATCGAATTCAACAGTCGTGAATTCGCTGGCGTCGGGAGGCCAGAATTCGTTGCTGGCCATGAAGCGCTTTCCGCCTGGGGGGAATTCGCCCATGAAGCCATTCGTCGGTGCCGGGATGACTTCCGAGCCAGGCAGGTAAACGTATTCCAAGTCGCCCGTACCGGTATCGGTTGAACCGAGCGATGCATTGGTACCGGTCTCGCGAACGGCCATGCACATCAAGATCGCTGCGTCCCCGGAGACCTCGAGCGGAACCTGCGCACCGAAGTAATTGGTGACCGGATTGAACTTGAATGCCGTCACCGCCATCTTGAACCGAACAACACCGTCAAGGTGAATTGACGGACTGGCGAGGTTGGTGGCGCCGGCAGTCGTGAGGCGAGCACCGGTGGTGGTGGCATCCGTTGGATCTCCCCACGCAATGGTCAATTCGTAGCAAGGCGACGCAATACCGGTGAAGTCGCCGGTATTGGGAACGCGCTGCGCGTAGTTGATCGGAATAGAAGGCAGGGTATTCGTGGATCCGGGAATGATTCCATCCGTCGAACCCGAGAAGTCAGGCTGACGCCAGATGACTTCGGCGCCGACACCGGTAAACGGATCGCAAACCGATGCGCCCCGGCTTCCGCAATCGAACTCTTCCTGCTGTTGAAATTTGGAAAGACAATACGATGTTTGTCCCATCGCTGGCGAAATGAACGAGGTAGCGGTTACCCCGACCACTCCAACCACCAATACCAATCGTGCCAATGTCTTGCGTGTGAGCATGAGCCGCTCTCCTAAACTGATATGAGTTTTGAATGCTGCCGAATTCATTCGATTCCTTAAGTTCCCTGAAGGGAAAGACTGTGTGATCCCATGACGTTTTTCTGTTCAAGACATCCCGATGGGAAACGAACGCAACTGATCGATTCACCATGCGGAAAATGATTTCAGTCGAAAACCGAATTAATAGAAGAGTCGGCACTTGCCTTTGTGTGCATGTCCGACCATTGATGGCTCACTCTTGATCCACGCTGCATGGGCTTCGCCGTGGTGGCATGCCCAAGTTTGAGCTATCGCTTCTTCAATACGGATGCGTGGCTGAAGAAATGCCTGGCTCCCCTCAGTCCACTTCTTTCACCTCACCTCCATTATGCGTGGATTGGGGGGCCTGATACAAGCTATTGCTTGCGAAAAATCTGTACGTCGCCGCCCTCGGCTGACTTGCCATGGTTGGTGGAGCCGCTGTTATCGGGACAAGCCAAGCAGGCTCCCTCATGTGAAATACCGCCGCGGCAGTTCAGGCTTGCTGTACGCCATGGCCAATCGCTAGGATTAGAAAACGGCGGACGCCCATACAGGCATCTCCATGGGCGGCTGTGATTTAGTTTTGTTCTCAATTATGAATTTTATCGCCCCTAGAGCCAATTTGGAGGGGGCCGGAGCAATTGCGATGCGGAGAGTTAGAACGGGTCTTGTGGTCGGCACGACCGTCGTTTGCAGTGTCAGTGGAATTGCGGCAGCGGACGATTTTTCTGGCAGCCGGGGGGTATTGCCCCCTCTGTTTTCGGACGTCAGCGCGAGTGTTTTGCCGGCGAGCTATAACGTGGACGCCCGCAGCGCATCGCTCGCGGACATCGATAACGACGGTGACCTCGATCTTTTCTACCAAGGGGCATCAGGCTCGCAGCGGCTTCTCCGCAACAACCTCATCGGTCTGGGGACGCTTACGTTTACCGAGATTCTGGGAAATCTGCCGTCGGGAATCGGCCCATCATGGAGCGCGTGTTGGGGGGATTACAACGGGGATGGGTTTGTCGACGTCTTCGTGGGCCAGTCCAACACGGCCGGCGGGGCGGCTGGCGATGTGCTGCTCAACGACGGGACAGGTGTGTTCACCAACGCCAGCGTCGCAACGGGACTCGATGACCCGGGGTTCCATCAGAACGTGGCGTGGGCAGACATCGATGGTGACGAGGATCTCGATCTGATCATCGCGATGGAAGGACCGATCGAGAAGCACGAGATATATCTGCAAGGACCGGGCTCGGTTTTCACGCCCGTGGGGGCTGCAGTCGGATTCCAGCAAGCGGTCGGCGTCAAGGCGTACGGGATGGCCATCGGTGACACGGATGGTGATGGTGATCTCGACATTTACATCTCGACGTGTCGCGGTGACAACAACATCCGCAATAATTTCTACGAAAACCAGTTGATTGAAAGCGGTTCGCTGGGTTTCATCGACATCGCCGACAGCAACGGCACGCAATTCATGACAAACAGTTATGGCGCAGAATTCTACGACTTTGACGACGATGGCGACCTCGATTTGTTCATGGTCGGCGCGGACAGCGAACCCAGCAAAATCTGGCGCAATGATGGCGGAAACATGTTCACCGATGTGGACACGCTCACCGGGCATACGCTGTTGACTGATGTTGCGGGCGATTTGAACGGTGGTCGGGCCGTCGACTACGACAATGACGGCGATTTAGACCTTTTCTTGCACGATCACGACGCCCGCAACGGATCCGACACGTCTCGAAAACTCTACCGCAACGATGGCAACTGGGAGTTCACCGACGTGACTGCGGCAGAAGGATTGGAACAGGTCAATCGCGGTTCGTATGACAGCCCTTGGGGCGACATCGACAACGACGGCGACATGGATTTGATTGCGACGACGGACTCGGCTTGGATTGAACGCGTGTTTCTGAATGGCGCTGCGACCAATGGCAACCATTGGTTTGGTGTTCGATTGATAGGAACCGCATCAAACACCACTGCGATCGGGGCCGCCGTTTATGCCACGATTGAATCCGGGACGCCCTCAGAGCGCACGATTCGCCGTGAAGCAAACACCAACGCGGGGACATTCAATCAAAGCGACTTGCCGGTCCACTTCGGATTGGGGGCAGCGACTTCAATCGATCGCCTTCGGATCGTTTGGCCCAGCGGCGCGGAGCGCGAATATTGCGATGTGGCCGTCGACCAGTACACCAGCATCCACTTCCCGCGACTGGGCGATTTCGATGGCGATGGGCTGGTGGCTTCCGGTGACCTACAGTCGTTTGTCGATTGCTATGCCGGTCCTTCGCAACCGGTGAATCCGACGTCCGGATACTGCGATACGGCGTGTGCGCAGGCTTTTGACGCCGATTCGGACAGTGACGTCGATCTCACCGATTTTTCTGCCTTTCAGTCCGAATTTGACCAGTAGGAATGGGAATCGGTTCGGCAGGAAAATCCGTGCTGGTTTCTGCGTCCTAATAAATTCAGATTTCCGAACAATAACTCTTGAATCGGCCAAATCCAAATGCATAGACTGTTGAGTGCATCCCAAGGAAGAATTGCCAACCGATTTGAGGTTGGCGGGTCGGGCACGTGTGACGCACGTTGAAACCCACCCGATGCAGCGAGAGAGAGACGAGTTGAGTTGGTATCGGCAAGTGCAGACGCGCTGCGTTTTGCACTTGTATTTGTGTTTATGCTCAAGCGTCTGTTTGGACGGTCATTAGCTCTCGATGCATTCGAGATTCAATCACTTTAGGAGGAGAATCATGGGTAAGGTTTCAAAATCGCGGTCGCTGTTCGCCGCTGGTGTGATGGCGTTGGCAGCACCGACTGCTTTTGGCGCCCTGTACGAAGAAAACTTCGACGTCGATAACACGGCCAACTGGACCGTCAACGACGGTGGCACCACCGACATCCTCGCCGACTTCTTTTATGACTATTCGGCGATCGGAGTTCCGTCAGCAGGTGGCGGCACAACCACTGGTCTGAAGATGACCGCCAATAACGTGGACGGCGTCTTCGGCGGATTCAGCGTTTCACCGAATGGCCAAAGCTTCACGGGCGACTACACGGTGTCGTTCCAGATGTGGCAGAACTACGTTGGTCCTTTGGGGGCAGGTGGAAGCGGTACGACCCAGCTTTCGATGATGGGTATCGGTACGGCTGGCAATGTTCCGGTCGTCCCGGGCAATCCCAACGACAGCCTGATGTTCGGCGTGACGCTCGATGGTGGCTCATCGGTCGACTATCGCGTTTATTCGTCAGCGGCGACCACTGGTTATGTCGATGGCGACCCGATTTTTGCAGCGGCAGGCACCGGAAACCGCAACGGCAGCCATTCATACTACGCCGGTTTCGGTGGCGACTCGGCCCCTGGCGACCAGGTGACGGCGTTCCCCGGTCAGACTGGTGTGACCGACGCTGGCGAGATTGCTTTTGCCTGGCGTGACGTGGTTATCGACGTTTCGGGTGGTATCGCAACCTGGTCAATCGACGGCTTGGTGATTGCCACGGTCGATACGGGTACGGTGACCCTTGGTGGAAGCAACATCCTTTTCGGGCACCACGACACGAACAACAGCTCGTCGTCAGACCCGAACGACAGCCTGCTCAACGTGACCTTGATCGACAACATCGTCGTCACGCCCGAGCCAGCAAGCTTGGCGCTTCTCGCCCTCGGTGGCGTGACCATGCTGCGTCGTCGTCGCTAAAGCGTTGTAGGAGAACACGTTAGCGGTATTTGCAAGCCGCAATTTCAAGCAAGTCTCCCCAGGCCACTTCCTTCAAATGGAGGAAGTGGCCTTTTTTGGTGGTGTCAGCGGGGCGGAACGAATTATTGGGCGTTAAATTCGGATCCGAGAACAATATTCCTTGAATTCGCTGATTTGATTCGCGTAAACTGGACAGAGCATGTCAGGGAAGAAGTGTCAGCCGATCCTCGGCTGGCGGGTCGTTTTGGGTTTGAGCACCTGAAACGTTGCCCGATGCGACGAGAGAGAGACGAGATTGGGTTTGAACGTATCGAGCGCGCGAAAGCTGCGCTGCTCGTTTGTTGATGATTTCCTAAACGTCTTTCATGCAAGGCAACAGCTCTCGGAGCATAAGATCTTCACGATTAGGAGGAGAACAATGGGTAACGGTTCAAAGTTACGGGCGATGATGGCGGCTGGCCTGTTCGCAGGTATGGTTGCAGCGCCAGCATCAGCCGCGGTTCTGTTTTCAGACGACATGAGCAGCGGCGCAGCATGGACGGTCAACGCCTTCAGCGCTGACGATACTGCCACGTTTGGTTATGACTACGGCGCGCTTGCGGGTATTCCGGCAGCTCCGACCGCTGGAAGCGACACCGTTGGTTTGCGACTTGACGCCAACACGGTAGATGGTGTGGAAGGTGGCGTCACGGTGACAGCCACCGGCCAGTCTTTCTCAGGCATCTACACGCTGTCGTATGACGTGTGGATTCAGTGGGACAGCACCACGGGCGGTTCAACCGAGTATGCTGGTGGTGGTGTTGGCTACGACGGAGTAACCCAGCAGGGCGATCTGGGCACAGGTTCGGGCGGTCACCTGCTGCTGGTCGGTGATGGAAGTTCGTCGCGCGACTACCGCATGTACAAAGATGCCGGTGAGCAGTTCCTCGCCAGCGGACAGTACAACCCCGCGTTGACCTCAAATACCGACGCCGATCCACTTCTTCAGGGCATTTCGCCTTCAGTTGATATGGCATCATTCGATCCACCCCAGACCGGCGCAACCGGTTTGACGGGCGATGGCGTTCCGGGTTGGAACTGGACTCATGTTGACATGATCGTCAACGAAGCCGCCGGTACGATCCGCATCGAGCTCGACGGTCTGTGGTTGGGAACGCTCGACACGAATGTCGGCAGCCCGGTTCCGCTCAGCGGTGCGATTTCGTTGTTCCACTACGACCGTTATGGTTCCGTCGCCGGTCAGTGGGCAGCCGCTTACTTCGATAACATCGTCGTCACCGACGTCCCCGAGCCGGCCAGCCTTGGCCTCCTCGCATTGGGCGGCATCATGTTGGTGCGTCGTCGTTATCGCTAAGTCGCCTTGGCATTGACAGGTGACACTCGTTGTCACATGTTTCAAAACTAGAGGAGGTCGCCCAAGTGGCGGCCTCCTTTTTTTATTGCAGTCGCATTGCTGACGATGCCCAACCGACGAGCACGCGCTTGGCACATCCGCAGTCGCGTGGTAAGAACAATGAACTGAAATTTTCGACAGGATCCCCGATGACCGAAGAATCGACCCATCGCAATGACAAGCGTTCGCCTTGGGGTTGGATTGTACCGGTACTCATCATTGCGGCAGGTGCGGTTCTTTGGACATCACGATCAAGCAGCAACGACGCGACCAAGCCGATCGCGCTTGGGAATGTGGTCAAATCGGGTGACGCGGCAGGATTCAACGTCGTTTTGGTTACGCTGGATACCACGCGACCCGATCACCTCGGACTTTACGGGCGCGACAATGCCCAGACGCCAAACCTCGATTCACTTCTCGATCATGGTGTTCGATTCGACGACGCCGTGACCAGCGCATCAACCACGCTGGCGTCGCACACGACGATGATGACTGGACTCTATCCGCCGACATCCGGGGTGCGCGACAACGGCAGTTACAAACTCGCGCCGAAGTTCGTCACCTTGGCGGAAACGTTGAAAAACAAGGGGTACGATACCGGCGCGTTCGTATCGAGTTTTGTTCTGGACCGCCGATTCGGTCTCGACCAGGGATTTGATACGTATGACTTTGAGACGGACCGGCGCATGCAGCGGGGGCCCGCCTCGCTCGAGCATGAACGACGGGCCAATGATGTCACTGCGTCTGCGGTACACTGGCTTCGCGAACGTTCAAAGGATGGGGAGAAGTCGCCGTACTTTTTATGGGTGCATTACTTTGACCCACACGCGCCGTACGATTCGCCGCTCCGTTCGACCGGTACCAAGCAACTGAGCCCATACGCGGCTGAGATTGCATTCATGGATCGCGAGTTCGGTCGGTTGTTGAAAGCCATCGACACGCAAGGCGATCGCGACAAAACGCTGATTGCCGTCATCTCAGATCACGGTGAGGGGCTGGGGGAACACGACGAAGAGCAGCACGGCATCTTCATCTACGAATCAACCATTCGATCCGCATTTGTCCTGTCGAATCCGCAGTTGTTTTCAAGCTCATTTCGCGTTGATGATCGCGTGGTTGGTACGGTGGATTTTCTACCCACCATGTGCGACCTGCTTGGTCTTGAAGGACCGAAAGGTATTGATGGAGGGAGTCTACTGGTTGTCGACGAGACTCCGAACAGAGTGATCTATATTGAGACGGCGTATCCGCTCAACCTGGGTTGTAGCCCGCTGCGCGGCGTCCGGTCACACGAAGCCAAATTCATTCTCGCCCCTCAGGCGGAGTTCTACGATTTGCGGAAGGACCCGGATGAATTGAACAATCTCTTCGGAGCAGGGGGGAGCAATCTTAAAGCGCTGCAAGATGAATTGGCAGGATTTATCGAACGCTGGCCGGATGACAACGTCGCGATCGCCAACATCGCGCCACTGTCACCTGAAGATCGCAGACGACTTACAGCGCTGGGATACTTAAGTGGGAGTGCGACGTCAACGAGCGGTTGGTTGCCCGATCCCAAAGAGCGAATTGCCCAGGTCAACGCGATGGGGGAAGTGGTCCGCCTGCTGACCGACGAGCAATTCGAGGATGCACTTGCACTGGCGAACGAAATGATTGTTGATGCCGGCGACTGGACCACACCGACGTTGATGGCCGCCGAAGCGCTGATGCGAATGGACCGTCAAAACGAACGCGTCGATGTGCTCGAAGCGTACTGCAAACGGAACCCCACTGCAGAAATGCTCTACTATCTGTCGCATGCGCTGATGGCCGCCCATCGATTCGAAGAATGCGCTGAAAGACTCGACCTGGCTGAGAGACTCGACCCCGGATTTGGGGCGATCCCGGCGCTACGCGGTGATCTCTTGATGGCCCAATACAAATATGCCGAAGCCGTCGCAGCGTATGAAAAAGCCATTGAAATCGATCCCGATCGATTGGCCGACTCGGTCATGGACAGCCTGCAACATGCCCGGAAACTCTCTTCGCGGGAGTCGCCGTAGCATCCACACGAAACCCGTTATAGGTCCCCAACGCAGATCGCGGGCTGAATCGTCGCTTGCGACATCGGCCACAAATCTGCGATTTGATTCGGAATTGCGAATTAACAGCGGTATAATGCGTTGACGGCTTGCTTCGACGTCGAAGCCGATTCTTCAATCAACCACAACTGCGGGGGCGGGACCGTTGCAATCTCACTTAAATCATGATCGATCGCGTTGGGTGTTGTGTGCCCTATTCTTGGCATCCGTGATGGCGATCAGCGGGCCTGCACAGGCTCAGACCATCATCGTCGACAACTCCCACGACGGATTCAGCATTCCTTCGGGCACATGGAGTACGTTCGATGCCACGGGGCAGTGGCTGACCGACTATCGCCACAAGAGTACGGACGACGCGACGCCGGCGACGGCTGAATGGCGCCCGCAGATTCCGGCTACGGGCAGTTACGAAGTTGCGGTGTGGTATCGCTCGACCGGAACGTCGCGTCCCAGCGATGCGACGTACACGGTCAGTCATGCGGGCGGTTCGACCAACGTCGTCGTCAATCAACAGATCAACGGTTCGACCTGGTTTGTGTTGGGCACGTTCACTTTCGATGCAGGAACGAGCGGATCGGTCACGCTGACCAGTGCGGCAGAGCCCGGCAAGATCATCGTTGCGGACGCGATGTCGTTTCGCGGTGCGGGTGAGTGGCGGGCGATGTGGGCGTACTCGTGGGGAAGTGGTTTCCTTAATCCCACTCAAACGACGAACATGATCAACACGCTCGCGGCCAACAACTACAACGTCATCATTCCGGAGGTGCGAAAAGCCGGCGATGCTTACTACGATTCGGCGTATGAACCGCAGGCGACCAACGTCGCATCGGGCTACGACGCACTGGCCGACATGATCACCAAGGCGCACGCGGCCAACATTGAAGTGCATCCATGGATCGTGACCTACCGCATCTGGAGCGTGCTGTTTCCATCACCGCCGAGTTCGCACATTTTTGCGCAACATCCCGATTGGCTGATGACTGACAACACCGGCGCGGTTCTGGAAGGCAACAATTACTATCTCGATCCGGGCATTCCTGCCGTTCAGGATTACGTGCTTTCCGTCGCGATGGACATCATCGACAACTACGACGTCGATGGCTTCAATCTCGACTACATCCGCTATCAAGGATCGGAGTGGGGTTACAACCCGATCAGCGAGCAGCGCTTCTTCGATGAGTTTGGAGAACTTCCACCGACGTCATCCGCTTCGCCGTTGTGGAGCGCGTGGGGGCAGTGGCGACGCAATCAGGTGACCGACCTCGTCCGTAAGATTTACGTTCACATCCAAGCCACCAAGCCGCATGTCGTTCTGACCGGGGATGGTATTACCTGGGGAAATCTCAACAATTTCACCGGCAGCGATACGTACAACTATGTCTTCCAGGACTGGCGCGGCTGGATGGAAGAGGGCATCGTCGATGCGCTGCTTCCGATGAACTACAAGAACGAAAACACGCACGCCGATCAGTATCGCGACTGGGCGCAGTACGCGATTGAGCACAAGGGCGATCGGCACGCGTACATCGGGCAAGGTTGCTACGTCAACACGGTGGCCAACACGCTGACGCAGATCCTCGATGTGCGGTCGATGGGAGCCGACGGTCACTGCCAATACCAATATCAGTCCACGAACGACGGTAGTTCAACCGACGCGGCGTTCTTCTCGTCGATGAAGGCGCAGGCCTATCCCGCGCCGGCATCCACGCCGCTGATGCCCTGGAAGGAAACACCGACGCAAGGCATCCTCGCGGGAACGATCACCGACGCATCGCTGCCCAACGATCCGATCTATGGCAACCGCATCTATCAAGCCACGATCGATCTGACCGGACCGGAAACGCGATCGGTGTTGTCGGATGGGACCGGTTTCTATGCATTTTTGAAACTCACCCCGGGGCAGTATTCGATCACCGTGACCAAGAGCGGGTTTGAACCGGTGGTGGTGGGCAGCCTTACCGTTAATGCGGGAGAGGTGAACATGACCGACGTCGCGCTGGGTGAAGGGCCCAGCGGTTGCCAGAAGGTTTTGCTCACCGGGTTTGAAGGTTATCCGACAAACACGGGGGCAGACGTGATGTTCCGCCCGCCGACGTACTCGGGCTCAACGAGCAGCGATCTGCTGACCTCGCCCAACGAAGCTGAAGTGACAGCCGATGTCACTGCGTTCGAGGGTAGCAATGTCTCCCGCGTTGAATGGCAATGGGTGGATAACGACCTCCAGCGGTGGTTGCGCTTGACCACGTCGAACGTGGCGACGCTGCCGAACCCGACGGTTGATTTTGCTCGGCCAATTCGACTCCGCGTGCGGCTGGATAGTGGGGCTGTTCGGATTTGCGTTGGTCTGCGAGAAACCTCGGCCAGCGGTCCGATCGGTTCGGATGGCGGAACGTCGGGGACCATTGAATGGGTCGGAGCGGCCAACACGGTTTCCGGTTCGCCGCAGGGTGTGCTGGTGAATGCGTCGCCGGGCCAGTGGCAAACGCTGACATTTGAACCGCAGATTGATCCGGTGCTGGCAATGACGGGTGACAGCGCGTTGTCGAGCGCGACCGGTATGGGGACACTGGAACACATCGCGATTGCCTCGACGGGTGGGGCCGGTCCGCACACGCTCTACATCGATTCCATCGAGCAAATTTGCGTACCGGGCGATTACAACGGTGACAACGTTGCGGATCTGACAGACTTTGAAGCATACGGCGATTGCATGACCGGACCTGATGCCGGACCCGTTGATCCATCGTGCGCCGCATTTGATCTGGACGAAGACGACGACGTCGACGCCGAAGACTTCGGCCAGTTGCAATGGCGATTGGGCATGTAATCGCGCGAATCAGTCGAGGATGATCGCAAAGTTCGGCGTGGTGTTGGCGTGTTTGAACATGTTCTGGAATTGAACCGACACGTCGTGCGTTCCGCTTGCAACCTCGTCAGGAATGTTGACCTTCAACACGTAGGTGTTCGGAAGAAATTCGTGGTCCACGCGCTCGCCGTCAATCCGGACGGCGATGGAATCCCGCAAAATCATTGATCGATCGCTACCCCACGCCTTGCGTGAGCGCAGGCCGTCATCCAGTTGAAAGACGATGGTGCGCTCGGCGACGTCCGATGATGATTCCGCGCTGATATGCATGATGCTCACCGTCGGCAGTCCGCCGGCTGCGTATCGCGCCAGCCCCATGAACATTCCGTACGCTTCCCGCAGGTTGTATTCCGGATCACGCAGACGCTGCTCTTCTTCGGGGTTGGTGTAGAACGACGTTTCGCAGAGCGCCGAGGTTTTGTTGGCCGCCCGCAGCACGCCGAAACCAGACTCGTACATCAACTGATCGCTCTTGAGCGGAATGCCCGTCAATTGCGGTAATTGCAGCGAGTCGAACAAACCTTCGCACAGGTGCCTTGCAAGGTCGAGATTGTCGGGCCGATCGTCCACCGTCCCGTGATACCACACCGTCGTGCGGTTGGCTTCGGCGTTGCTGGTGGCGTTGTGGTGGCAACTGATAAACAGATCGGCGTCCCAATCGTCAGCCACTTTCGCCCGGTCGGCCAGGCTTAAATCGTTGTCGTCTTCGCGGGTCAGTTTGACTTCCGCACCGACGTGGACGAGCAAATCGCGCAGGTATTGAGCCACCCTTAAGTTCATTTCGGCTTCGCGGACGCCGGTTGGACCGCGTTTGTAACCATGCTTATGGGCGTCGCCGCCGTGACCGGGATCGATGCAGATGCGCACGCCTTCGAGATACTTGGCATGCGGGGGAATCGGAAAATCGTCAGAACCGATGCGGTTCAATGCGAAATCAGCCGGCGCGGGTAGGAGCGTATTCACGGAAAGCATCGGATCCGATGCGTCCTCGGTTGCTGTAGCGTCAGTTGTGGATTGGTCGGTTGTTGTGATCGGCTCGGTGACGTGGCTGCATGCGCCGACGATGCACGCGATCAAAAGCGCAGACACGCCAAGCAATCGCCACCTACGATTGGTATCTGTCGAATTCAATTCGAGTGGTCCTGTCTGATTTTCCACGATCGATCTCTCCAATCCATGCGGCCATGGCCAACGGCGTAACCCCGATAGCGTAACCGGGCCGACGTGAGAATCCAAACGCGCAAATCGTAGGGTGGGCCGTGCCCACCGCCGTTTGAATTCACAACAACATGGTGGGCACGGCCCACCCTACACGTCGCGTTCGCAGGCCATGATGTCGTCGAAGGTTTCGCGGCGGCGGATGAGGCGGGGACCGTCGCTGTCGACCAGCACTTCTGCGGCGCGGCATCGCGTGTTGTATTGGCTGCCCATCACCGCGCCGTACGCACCAGCCGAGAAGACCGCGAGCAAATCGCCTTGCTTGACGGCCGGGATGAACCGATTCCTACCAAGGTAGTCGCTGCTTTCGCAAACGGGCCCGACGATGTCCACCGGCCTCGCTCCTTCGACGCGATATGCAGGCGATCGGTCGGTCGGTGCAGCACCGCCAGCTGGGGCGACGGGCCAAATGAAATGGTAGGCGTCATAAAGCGCCGGTCGGATCAGGTCGGTCATCGATCCGTCGACGATGACGAATTGTTTGGTTCGCGATTCTTTCAGGTAAACCACCCGCGTGATCAGGATACCGGCATTGGCTGAGATTGATCGGCCGGGTTCGAGCGAAACCTTCAACCCGCTGTCTTTGAGCAGGGGGACGATGGCGTCGGCGTATTCGCGCGGGGTCGCGGAGGCTTGGTGGCCATACTCCGCACCGTATCCACCGCCGATGTTGATCGAGTCGATGCTGACGCCGTCTGTTTTAAGTTGGGCGACGAGTTCGAGGGCTTTGGTCACCATCTCTACATAGGGCGCGACCGTGTTGACCGGTGAGCCGATGTGCAGATGAATCCCGACGAGCGAAAGAAACGGATCGTCTTTGTGCTTTTGAAAGAGTGCCGGCGAGCTGCCGATCTCGATACCGAATTTGTTTTCGTCCTTACCGGTGGTGGTGTGCGGGTGGGTCTTGGCGTCGACGTCGGGGTTGATCCGAAGCGCCGCACGGACATTCTTGCGGGCTTTGTTCGCGACGGCTGCGATGACATCGAGTTCTGCCGCCGATTCTGCGTTGAACGTGCCGACCCCGAGGTCGACCGCGGCTTCGATTTCTGCAGGCGTCTTGCCAACCCCGGCGAACACAATGTCCGAGGCCTTCGCGCCGGCTTCCAGCGCCCGCCGCACTTCGCCGATACTCACCGCGTCAAACGAGGAGCCGCATTCGAGAAGCGTCCGCAGGATGTGAACGTTGTGGCAACTCTTGATCGAAAAGCAAAGTCGCGGTTCGATCGCCGCAAACGCATCGCGAAGAGCCGCATAGTGTTCACGAAACGCCCGGGCAGAGTAAACATAAACCGGCGTGCCAAATTGATCGGCGATGTCGGAGAGGCTGTGCGAGTCGCAACACAGCGAGCCGTTTGTGAATTCGAAGGCATCCATCAATTGTGTTTCCAGATCGCCATCGGGCGTTGCCCCGGGGGCGTCAAAGTCAAATCCGTAGCTTGAATTCGGCATGATCCAATGACTCGAAGATGATTGCAAGGGCTGCATAGCGTCACTCGGCTGGCTGAGGGTTTCCGAATGTGGATTCCGATTGAGATTGGAGGTGTGCCGCGGATGTGATAGGCTTTCGCGAAGGCGTGCGCGGAATCCGGTGCGCTTTGAATTCGAGTTGGATGGCACGACAGAGTGGAGGTTGGTCACTTGAAACGCGGGATGATGTTGGCGATCGGGATGTTGTTGGCGGGGGCGGGGTGTTCGTCCTCGAAGGACTTCGACGTGGTCATTCGCAACGCGACGATCATGGATGGCTCGGGGGCTGACGGATACGTGGGCGACGTGGCGGTTCGCGGTGAGCGGATTGTTTCCGGCGGTCCGAAAGTCGAAGGCGAAGGCGATGTTGACATCGACGCCACCGGGTTGGTGGTCGCGCCCGGGTTCATCAACATGCTGAGTTGGGCTGGCGAGTCTTTGTTTGAAGACAACCGGGCGATGAGCGACATCCTGCAAGGCGTCACGCTCGAAGTGATGGGCGAAGGGCGCTCGATGGGGCCGCTCAACGATGCGATGAAAAAGGAGATGGCGGAAGAGCAGGGCGACATCAAGTTCGACGTCAAGTGGACGACGTTGGGCGAATACCTGTCGCATCTGGAGAAGCGCGGTGTGTCGGTCAACGTTGCGTCGTTTGTTGGTGCGACGACCGTGCGGATTCATGAAATCGGTTACGACGATCGCGAACCGACGGCTGACGAATTGGAGCGGATGAAGGCGCTCGTCGATCAGGCGATGAAAGAGGGGGCCGTCGGACTGTCCACGTCGCTGATTTATGCGCCGGCATTTTACGCCAAGACCGACGAGATCATCGCGCTCGCCAAGGTCGCTGCAAAGCATGGCGGTATTTACACCTCGCACATGCGCAACGAAGCCGACAATCTGCTCGAAGCGTTCGACGAATTCCTGCTCATCGCCAAGAGCGCCAACATCCCGGCTGAGGTCTATCACATCAAGGCGTCGGGTCGGGCGAATTGGAGCAAGCTTCCCGCGCTGTTGGGTCGCATCGAAGCCGCCCGCGCCCAAGGCCTTAAGATCACCGCCGACATGTACACCTATCGCGCCAGTTCGACCGGCCTCGACGCGGTCATGCCTCCATGGGTGCAGGAGGGCGGACGCGAAGCCTGGGAGAATCGCCTGAAAGATCCGGCCATCCGCGCGAAGGTCAAGGAGGAAATGAACACGCCCACCACCGAGTGGGACAACGGGTACCTCTCTGCCGGCTCGCCTGACAATATTCTGCTGGTTGGGTTCCGCAACGACGATCTGAAAAAGTACACGGGCAAGACGCTGGCTGAGGTCGCGAAACTGCGGGGAACGTCGCCCGAAGACACCGCGATGGATCTGGTCATCGAAGACCACAGCGATGTCGGAACGATTTTCTTTACGATGTCGGAAGACAACGTCCGCACAAAGATTCAGCAGCCGTACATCAGCATCTGCTCGGATTCCGGTTCGTACGCGACCGAGGGAGTTTTCCTCAAGCGGAATCCACACCCGCGGGCGTATGGATCGTTCGCTCGGTTCATTGGTAAGTATGCGCGGGACGAAGGGCTGGTGCGCGTCGAGGATGCGGTCAGGCGGATGTCTTCGCTGCCGGCTGAGAACCTGGGCCTCAAGTCGCGAGGCCGCCTGGCGGACGGCTACTTCGCCGATGTGGTCGTGTTTGATCCGAATACGTTTGGCGACAAGGCCACGTTCAGCGAACCGCACCAATACGCCACCGGAATGAAGCACGTCTTCGTCAACGGCGGGCACGTGATCAAAGACGGCAAGCACACCGGCGCGACGCCCGGAAAATTTGTTCGCGGTCCGGGTTGGACAAACTGAGCGACCGTGCTTTAATCTGCATAGTGACCTGGATCGATATACGTATCCTCGTCGGAGCAGTGCAGTAATCCAAACGATTGACCGCATGGCGCGGGCGCAGTTGTAAATCGTTTCATGGACGTCCTCACCTTATCCCGTTTGCAGTTTGCCGGAACGGTGATGTTTCATTACCTGTTCCCGCCTCTCACCATTGGGCTCGGATTGGTGATGGTGGTGCTTGAGGGAATCTGGCTCAAGACCGGCGATCAATCCTGGAAAGACGCGGCCCGTTTCTGGACGCGCATCTTCGCGGTTAATTTCGGCTTGGGCGTCGCCACCGGGCTCGTGATGGAGTTTGAGTTTGGGACGAACTGGGCGGCATATAGCCGCTTCGTCGGCGACGTGTTCGGTTCGGCGCTGGCGGCAGAGGGAATCTTTGCATTCTTTCTCGAGTCCGGTTTCCTCGCGGTTCTGGTGTTTGGTTGGGATCGCGTCGGACCGAAGATGCATTTCTTTTCCAGCATGATGGTCTGGCTGGGCAGCATGTTCAGCGCGGTGTGGATCGTCGTCGCAAACTCGTGGCAGCAGACGCCGGCTGGGTATCACATCGTTGAAAAGGTGGTCGGCGATCACACCCGCTACCGCGCCGAGATCACCGACTTCTGGGCGATGGTGTTCAATCCATCGAGTGTCGATCGGTTGACGCACACGCTGATCGGTGCGTTGATCTTGGGCGGATTTTTGGTCACGTCCGTCAGTTCGTACTACCTGCTCAAAAAGCGTCACGAACTTTTCGCCCGCCGCTGCTTTACAATCGGACTGGTCATCGCGGCGATCTTCAGCTTGTTGGCTGCCATCACCGGACACGACCAGGCCAAGCAGGTTTCCGAAACGCAGCCCGCGAAGATGGCCGCCTTTGAAGGGCATTTCGAAACCGGCCCGGGCGACTTGTATTTGTTCGGCTCGCCTGAAGCCTCGACTGGCAAGGTGCGGTTCGGCCTGGCGATCCCCGGCATGCTCAGCTACCTGATCACCGGCGATTCCAAGAGCCCGATCACCGGCCTCAACGAATTCCCCGAAGATGAACGTCCGCCAGTTTGGCTGCCATTTCAGATGTACCATTTGATGGTGGGGCTGGGGTTCGGTTTCATCGTGTTGACGTTGGGTACGCTGCCGCTGCTGCGGGGTGGGCGCGTTTTCAAGATGCGCTGGCTCCTTTGGATTCATGTGTTTGCGGTGTTCGGTCCGATGGTTGCAAACCAAGCCGGTTGGATCGCAGCCGAGGTGGGGCGGCAACCTTGGATAGTCTATCCCGGCGAGCACGACGGCGTGAGCATGCGCGGATTGCGCACGTCCGACGGACTCAGCGAAGCCGTCACCTCCGAACAGGTGCTATGGTCGATCGTGATGTTCGGGTTGATCTACCTGATGCTGTTCTTCGTTTGGATCTTCGTCCTCAACAACAAGATTCAGCACGGTCCCGACGAACCCGAACCAACGTCCGACCCAAGCGAACGGTCGTTCTTCAAAACCGCCGCCGCGATGTCGGGCCATCAGCGCTCGCTGACGGAATACAACGAATCCGAGTCCAGGAAATCCGAGCAATCGTGATGTTTGAACACGACACCTTATCGCTGATCTGGTTTGCCCTGCTCGGGTTTCTGCTCGTCGGCTACGCGATCCTCGACGGATTTGATTTCGGCGTGGGCATTTTGCATCCGATTGCCAAAAGCGATCGCGACCGTCGGATCATTCTCAATTCGATCGGACCGCTCTGGGACGGGAATGAGGTTTGGCTGGTGACGTTCGGCGGGGCGTTGTTTGCAGCATTTCCTGAAGCGTACGCGACGGTGTTCAGCGGATTTTATGTGGCGTTTATGTTGCTGCTATTCGCGCTGATCTTTCGGGCTGTCAGTATCGAGTTTCGCTCGAAGGCAGAACACGCGCGTTGGCGAACTGCATGGGACTATGGTTTCTTCGGCTCGAGTTTGCTCGCGGCGTTTTTGTTTGGCGTGGCGGCTGGCAACGTGATGCAGGGCATGCCGGTCAACGAAGACATGATTATCCATCAGAGCGTCTGGGAGCAGCTGACGTTCTACCCACTGTTGGTCGGTGTGTTGACCGTGGCGCTCTTCAGCATGCATGGTGCGATCTTTCTCTACCTCAAAACCGAAGGCGAATTGCAAAAGTTGATCGAACGCTGGATCTGGCGGACGTTTGGTTTCTTTTTGATCGCGTACATCTTTACGACGATGGTCACGCTCGTTGAGATTCCGCGTGCGTTCAAGAACTTCCACGACAACAAGTGGCTTTGGGCAGTCCCCGCGCTCAACGTGTTAGCCGTCGCCAACATTCCGCGTGCGATGTTTCTCAAAAAACCGGTGTACGCCTTCGTCAGTTCGTGTGCCACGATCGCCGCATTCGCCACGCTTTTTGCCACCGCGATTTTTCCCAACCTCGTGCCCTCATCGCTGAACGAATCGTGGCACATGACCGTCTACAACGCCCGATCCAGCGAAGCCACGCTGCGCATCATGCTACTAATCGCGGTCATCGGCCTGCCATTTGTGATCACCTACTCCGGTGTGGTGTACTGGACGTTTCGCGGCAAAGTCCATCTCGCCCGCGAAAGCTACTGATCGCAACTGTTACATCCGGTCATTTCCGGCCATTTCCCTGACAAACCGTGTCGCCAAATTACCAACCCAATGGTTGCGACTTGGCTCGTGAACCGTACACTACTCCGCTTTCCATCGGGTCCAAGGCGTATGAGTGTGGGCAACACATACCCATCAATCGAAGTAGGTCGAAAATTCAGAAAGGATAGCGCGAATGAAGTCCAGGTATTCATTGATGCATTGGAGCAGTTGTGCGTTGCTCATCTTGGCAATGTCGGTCTCAACCGGTTGCATGCCCTCCGCGCCTGGTGGCGGTGGAGATAACGGCGGCGACAATGGCGGTGATAATGGTGGCGACAACGGAGGTGATAACGGCGGCGACAATGGTGGTGACAACGGAGGCGGAGACAACGGCGGCGGTGATGTCGGCGCCGATCCCAGCGAGTTCAACTTCGTGTTTACCAGCATGGCCCCCGATGCATCCGGCGACATCGTTGTCGGTGAAGAGATCATCGCAGTCGGTTCCGGCGCCGAAAATGGCGTGCAGTACGTCAATGCCGCAAACGGTGAGACCAATCCACGAAACGTCTCCAACCAGAATTTCGATATCTTCGAAAGAGCTGGCTTTGCTGTAACCGGCAAGTGGATCATCGTTCGAAACTTCAATGGAAACGTCACGGTCTTTGATACGGAAACCGAAACCGGTACCGTCATCAGCGAAGCCGACTTGAAAAAGCCGAGTGGCATCACGCTTCCCGGTCTGCAGGAATTCTGGGCCGAAGACGGCATCGTCGTCACCGTCGCCGAAACCCAGCAGACCTTCAAGATGATCGACCTCAACCAGACCCCGCCTGTGGTTACTACCTTTGCAGACCCCGGCATCACGCCTGTGGTGACCCGCGAAAATGAAATTACGCTTTTGGGGCTCGATGTTGCGAACGGTCAAATGGTCGCGCAGGTCACGAACTTCCTCGCGGTGTACGACATCAATAACCCCGGCGCCGATCCGCAGGTGTTCGATCTCTCTGCCGACGGCGGCATCTCGAATGCATTTAACTTCCGACTCGACAACGGCCACGTGCTCTACCAGGCGTTCGACAAAGCTGGGAACGGAAACGAAATTTATCGGTTGGCCGACCTGAGCGACGGTTCATCGGTTCAACTCGCCCGCAACCCGGGCAACAACGAAGAGTTCGACTTTGCGGGCGGTACGTTCGGTTACTTTGTGATCGAGCAGGATTCGGACGAAGGTGTCAACGGAACCGCCCGCGCCGTTGTCGGTGAGGTTGGCGCGAACGGTCCGGAGTTCACCGTCGTTCCGTCGTCACCCGATCCCCTGGGCGACGATCCGGATGATGGCAATCGTGGGTACGGCTGCAGCGTCGCGGTCACCCCGAGTGGCGAATGGGCGTTCATCGCAGGGTGCGGCGTGACGCTGGCCAACGGTGAGTACTTCCAGTTCAGCCGCAACGGCAGCGAATTCGAGTTGGTACCTGACGAACTCGATGAGGACTTCTTCGGATTTGGTTTGAAAGCCAGCGAAGTAGACGCGTCGAATGAATTCGTCGGATTCTTGTCCGCATCGGGCGTCGCGTATTCGGCGATCCCGCAGTAAAGCCGATATGCGTTGATCGCGCGCGGATTGCGTGCGGTCATTAAGAGCAACACCCAATGCCGTCAGGTCAGCAAACCATGCTGACTTGGCGGCATTTTTCATGGGACCAAGTAGCGAAAAGGGCTGTTGCAGGGGCCTCCAACGGTCGAATGGGGCGGGATTTTTGTGTAATCGATTGACAGGAGGCGTTTTGTGCGGTATGTTCTGTATAGACAGAAATCAATGAATTCCATCGGAGGTGTGTTGTGTTTGATATGACCCCGACAAACGAAAGTTTCATCCTGCACTGGGGCGAGATGGGGACGAAGTGGGGCGTGAATCGCACCGTGGCTCAGATCCACGCGCTGCTGTTTCTCTCCCCCGAACCACTCAATGCCGAGGAGATCGCCGAGACGTTATCCGTCGCCCGTTCGAACGTCAGCAACAGCCTGCGCGAGTTGCAGGGGTGGGGGATCGTCAAGGTCGTGCATGTCATGGGCGATCGCCGCGATCACTACGAATCGATGAAAGACGTTTGGGAGATGTTTCAGATCATTCTCGACGAACGCAAAAAACGCGAGACCGATCCGACGTTGGCTGTCCTTCGCGAACTGACCAGCGGTGCGAAAGGCAAAGCCAAGAATGAATACACGCAGCAGCGGCTTGGCGACATGCTGGAGTTCTTCGAATCGATGACGACCTGGTATGGGCAGATGCGCCGCCTGCCGAAAGGGGCGCTGGTTCGGTTTATGAAGTTGGGGGATAAGGTGCTTAAGTTGATCCCTGGGGGTGGGAAGTGAGGGGGGAGAGGCACGAAGTAACGAAGTGACGAAGTGACGAAGTGACGAAGTGCCTTTGTGCCTGACCTTGAATTTGTTTCTTGTTTCTCCTTTTTTTTGAGAATGCGTTTCTGTTATGACAGAAATAACGAAAACAACAGATGGAAATGGCGGCGGTTGGGTGCTGATTGATGGCGATTGTCCGATGTGCGTTGGGCTTGCTGGTCGGTTGGCTGGTGTGTTTGAACGCATTGGGTATGGCGTCGCGCCGCAGCAGACGCCTTGGGTTCGCGAGCGGCTTGGGTTGAAGGTTGGTGAGCCGCTGACCGAGTTGCGCGTGCTTTCGCCTTCGGGGCAGGTTGTTGGTGGGGCTGATGCGATCGTGTTTGTTGCGAAGAGCGTGTGGTGGGCTTGGCCGTTCGTTGCGCTCACACGCATTCCCGGTGCCATGTTCATTCTGCGCGCTCTCTATCGACGCTTCGCTGCGAATCGTCACTGCATTTCGAACGCTTGCTATGTCAGACGATCAAAGCCGATCGCTTGGGGGCCTTTGGTTCTGATGCCTGCGGTTGCCATCGCGATCGGGCAACTTGTATCGCCTTGGGTCTTCATGTGGTTGCTGGCGTTTTCGATTTATGCCGGGTGTAAGTGGTTGACTTGGTATCAGGCGTCCAGCGGCTGCTATTCCCGATGCGGACGTTATGTGCAGTATCTGCTTTGCTGGCCCGGGATGGATGCGACGCGGTTTTTGAATTCATCCGCATCAAAGGTTCGGGTGACGGCTCGACAATGGACTTGGTCGATTTTCAAGGTGGCAATCGGATGTGGATTGCTTTTCGTGGCTTCTCGTTTCGAAGGTCTTGATGCATTCGCTTCGGGGATGATCGCGATTGTCGGACTCGGGCTGTTGCTTCATTTCGGTTTGTTTGAGATTCTCGCGCACTTCTTCCAGAAGCGAGGTAGCCAAGCCGCGCCGATCATGTGCCGGCCTTTCTGTTCGACGACGTTGGGTGAATTCTGGGGACGGCGCTGGAACACCGCATTCAGCGAATTGCTTCGTCAGCATGTATTCTTGCCTTTGTCGCGACGGGTTAATCCGCAGGCTGCAACGGTTGCATCATTCGTTGCCTCCGGCCTTGTGCACGATCTCGTGATTTCCCTCCCTGCCGGCGCGGGGTTTTGCCAACCCACACTCTACTTTCTGATTCAGGCGCTCGGCGTATTTGTTCAACGCACTGCCGTCGCGAAAGCCGTGGGTCTTCACCGTGGACCGGTTGGATGGGCCTACACGATGGCGATCGTGATTGCGCCGGTCAGCCTCCTGTTTACATCGCCTTTTATCGTCAGGGTCGTACTGCCGGTTATGTCGTGGATCGCAGCGTGGTGAACACCTTAAGGAAGTAACGCCAAGTGAATTGGCAACGAAATTACGAAACGGAGGTGGCAATCATGATCAGCACAAGAGACCTGATTTTCGCGGGCGGCTTGATTCACTTCTCAATTCTGTCGGCCAGCGTTTGCGTGCCGTTTGTTCTGGATTGGAAGAGCGAACTCAGTTCGCTGCGGCCCTTCTTGCGTCGACTGTTCTGGATTTACGGCGTGTTCATCATCTTGGTCATCGTCGGGTTCGGAGTTGTTTCGGTGCGTAATGCAGAGTTCCTGGCAGCCGGTGGACCGTTGGCCCGCGACTTCTGCGCACTCGTTTCGGTCTTCTGGGCGTTTCGACTTTTCATTCAGTGCTTCGTGTTCGACATCCGCGAGCTGAATTTCCCGCGTTGGGTGCGGACTGGCTACCACATGTTGACGGCTGCATTCGTCACGATGACAGCGATTTACGGGGCGGCAGCTTTGCGTTTGTACTTCTAGTTTTCTTGAGAACCTCCAGCAAAGGAGAACAAGCATGTATGCAACTTATCCATCAGTGACGTATGGCGTTTACCTTGTGATCAGCGTGGCGATTACCGTTTGGGTGGCTCGGACTTTGTTTCGCAACGGACGCATTTTTCTGGTCGATGCATTTGGCGGGAACGCGGAGTTGGCCGACTCGGTGAATCACCTTCTGGTCGTCGGGTTTTATCTGCTCAACATCGGTTACGTGACGACGGTGCTTCGTTACGGAAGGAAACCGACCGATCTGGTTGAAGCCATCGAATACACCAGCACGAAAGTCGGCATGGTGCTCCTCGTCCTCGGTGTGATGCATTTTCTCAACCTTTTTATCTTCTCGAAAGCGCGCAAACGCGGACTGTCCAATGGAAAGAAGAAACACCAGTGGATGGACATCTACGAATACACGAACCCACCAGCCACTCCTGCATCGGCCGGCAGTGCGGACCTGGCTGAGGCGGTGAAGGACATCGATCGCAACGAGAATTTGGGAGAGTAGGGCGATGAAGATTGTCATCCCGGGTGGAAGCGGACAGGTAGGCGCGGTTCTCGAACGGGCGTTTTGTGCGGATGGTCACGACGTTTTAGTCCTCAGCCGCCGATCGAACCGCGCCCGGTGCAAAGGCAGCCGAGTTGTTGGCTGGGATGGGAAAACGCTTGGCCCATGGGCGAAGGAGTTGGACGGAGCCGACGCGGTGATCAATCTAGCTGGTTACACGGTCAACTGTCGTTATCACCAACGCAATCGCGATCGCATCATGAATTCGCGCGTCGATTCAACGCGGGTGGTGGGCGAGGCGATTCGGTCGGTGTCGCGCCCGCCAGCTGTCTGGTTGCAGGCCAGCACCGCGACGATTTACGCGCATACGTTTGGCCCCGCCAACGACGAGGCGAACGGTGCCATTGGCGGTGATGAGAAAGGCGTTCCGGAAACCTGGAAGTTCAGCATCGACGTGGCCCGGGGATGGGAGCGAACGTTCGATGCGGCTGACGTTCCGCACACGCGCAAGGTGAAACTGCGTTCGGCGATGGTGATGAGTCCGGATCGTGGTGGCATCTTTGATGTGCTGCTCGGACTGGTGCGATGGGGGCTTGGCGGTCGGTCGGGGGATGGTCGGCAGTTCATGTCGTGGGTTCACCACGATGATTTCGAGGGTGCGATCAAGTTTCTCATTGCGCGGTCAGATCTCGATGGTGTGATCAACATCGCTTCGCCAAATCCCTTGAGTAATGCCGACTTCATGCGGGCGATCCGGCAGGCGTGGGGGAGGCGCATCGGTTTGCCGGCAACGCGCTGGATGCTTGCGATCGGGGCGATGCTGATGCGGACCGAAACCGAGTTGATCCTAAAGAGTCGCCGCGTGATTCCTACGCGGCTTATCGATGCCGGATTTGCGTTTAACCATCCCGATTGGCAAGAAGCCGCCCGCGATTTAATATAGGCGTATCGACTGGGCGCGGGTCAAACGCCCAATCGATAGCCACCACCGTGTTCCATTGCGTTCACATAAGCAGCTGAAACTTCTTACATCGGTCCGGTGAAGCCGCTGATGAACGCCTCGTAGTCGACGAGGTCGGTGTCGCAATCAAAATCGAAGTCGCCGATGGGGCGGCCTGTTGAATCGACAAGGGTGCCCGGAGGCGTGTCGGGGCACGCGTCGCTTGAATCGGGAACGCCATCGCCGTCGCTGTCCACCGTGATGCATGTTGGGTGCGTGAAGCAATCGCTGTCGGCGCAGTCTATGTCCCCGTCGCAATCGTTATCGATTGAATCACCACAATTTTCGTTCTGATCTGGATTGATGATGAAAACGTTATCGTTGCAATCGCCGAAACAGGATGTCCAACCGTCACCGTCGTTGTCAGAGTCGTCATCGCCGCCGCCGTTGCAGTTTTCGTCGATCAGATTGCAGGGGATTTCCGTGGCGCCCGGGTAGATCGTGTCGTTGTTGTCGTCGCAGTCGCCGCTGCAAAAAGTGACCGGGTCGCCGTCGTTGTTCAGGTCATCGTCACCCAAACCGTTGCAGTTCTCATCCACGCCGGTACACAGAATCTCCGTTGCGCCCGGATAGATCGAACCAACATTGTCGTTGCAATCGCCGTTACAAAACGAGACCGGATCGCCGTCGGAATTCTTGTCATCATCCGCGTTGCCATTGCAATTCTCGTCAACTCCGGTGCATAAGATTTCAGTGTTTCCTGGGTATCGGCTGGAATCATTGTCATCGCAATCGCCGTTGCACAATGTGACGGGATCACCGTCGATGTTGCGGTCATCATCGCCATTGCCGTTGCAGTTTTCATCGAAGCCGTTGCATAGGATTTCGGTGTTGCCCGGGTATTGATTGGAATTATTGTCATTGCAATCGCCACTGCAGAAGCTAATGCCATCGCCGTCACCGTCGAGGTCGTCATCAGTCAGACCATTGCAATTGTCATCGACGTTGTTGCATAGAATCTCCGTCGCACCGGGATGAATACTGGAATTGGCATCGTTGCAGTCGGTGGCTGGTCCGTTTGGGCATGTCACATCACCCGGACTGCCATACCCGTCACTATCGTTGTCGTTACAGATCGCGCGTGCTTCCGCACCCATCAACAGAAGCAAGCCGGCTACACCACATCGCAGAAAAGACGAATTCATATTGCACTCCCAAGGGGCGGCGCGACCATTCGCAGAAAAAGCGCGGGGGAGATGACGCGTCGCCGGATTGACTGCTTTCCCCTGAAGCTGAAATCACGTCGGCCCCCAACTTCACAATCGGGGGTTGACTACTTTGGATAGCCAACTTTTTGGGAGATTTGAATCGAATTCAGAAAACGACTGCAATTTTGCGGCGATTGGCCGATCTTCGCATGATTCGTGCGTCCGGCGCCGTGAGCCACGACTCGCACCAGCCGGCCGCAATGGCGGCGTCAGAAGGAGGCGGTCTGGTCACCTGTGGAGGGCCGGCAAACTTGTTGGATCTGGCGGATGTCAGGTTGGACAGATTTCCTGAACGGCTGACTCAATCATGGAATCGGATACATCATCCGTGATGGTGAACGCCCCAATTCCATTGAGCAGCACCCACTGGCGCTTTCCGGCTTTGACCTTCTTGTCGCCGAGTGTTGTTTCGATGATGGCTGCTGGCTTGAGATTTTCGGCGATCGTCGGCAGGTCGAATGATTCGAGGACACTGCGAATGCGCGCGATGGCTTTCGAATCGAGCAAGCCTTTCTGCATCGACAAGTGGGCGGCTGCAACCATTCCGACCGCGACGGCTTCTCCATGTCGAAGCGCGTAGTTGGACAGTTTCTCGACCGCGTGTCCAATCGTGTGACCGAAGTTCAAACACGCGCGGATGCCCGATTCCTTCTCGTCCTGTTCGACCACGCTGGCTTTGATGCGAAGATTCTTGGTGACGAGTTCGGACATGACGTCCGTTTCAACTGCGCGGATGGCCGACGCGTTCTGCTGATGCCAATCGAGAAACGACGCGTCGCTGATGAGGGCATGTTTGATCGACTCGGCCAACCCAGCAGCAATGTCGCGCGCGGGCAGCGTCTTGAGGCAAGTCGTATCGACGGCGACGAAGCGCGGGTGGTGAAACGCTCCGACCATGTTCTTGCCCGAGGCGTGGTTGATGCCGGTCTTTCCGCCGAGTGAGGCGTCGACGTCGGCTTCGAGCGTGGTGGGGCAGTTGGCGTAATCGATTCCACGCATCCAGGTGGCGGCTGCAAACCCGGTGAGGTCAGTGATGACCCCGCCACCCAGGGCCAGGAGCATGCCATCGCGGGGGACGCGCAGTCTGCCCAATTTGCCATAGATGTCATCCAGGTGTGAGAGTGACTTGGATTGATCGCCTGGAGGGACGGTGATGAGCTCGGAATTGGGGCAATGAGAGGCCAGCGACTTCAGCATTTGCTCGCCGTAGAGATCCGCGACCGTTGTGTCCGACAGGACCACTACAACAGGTGGTGTTCTGTCGCGTGAAACCCACTTTCCAATGTAGTCCAGGGCGTCTGGCTCGACAAAAACATGGGTTTTTGCAGAATCTGAACGAAGTGTGAAGTTTGGCTCGTGTCTTGTCATAAGCGATTTTCTACATTGAAGTTACGATTGGTGGTGTCAGCGCGCATCCTCTGTGAGTTTCGCCAGGGTACAACTTACAACGTCCGGTAAGCTTGAAAATCGCGTAATTTCATGTATCATAACCACTTGAGAATTATTTTCACCTGTACACGGATGGATCCGTGCGAACGCCGTACGAGCCGTGGCGTATAACACGTCGGGCGAATGTACATCTGCCGTCGGCGCGGCGGTACTAAAGGCGTTCGACTATCGTTCGGCATCCTGCGGGGAAAAGGATTCCCGTGCAAGGCCGACCAGGCAGGTTTCCCATTTGGACGAAACCGAGCCGCCAACGGCGCGGCGCAACACTCGTCCAGAGCATCACAATACCGGGGCAATTTATCACGATGGCACGCGCAACCGCGACTCGATCCAAATCCAAGACGAAAGCCTCCACCGCCACCAAGACCAAACGCACCAGTTCCGGGGCCGGGGCGGCAAAACGCAATGGGGTGGCCAAGAGCAAATCGGGCGGCGCAAGTCGCACAACTTCCAAGCGTGCCTCCTCCGCCAACGGCGCCTCAGGGACCAACGGAAAAGCGTCCCCCAATGGTAACGGTCGTGCAAACGGTCGGGCAACCCGGCGCAAATCGACTTCGCTGCGGACCTATCGCTCCGTGCTGAATTTTCTCCGATCGGTCAGCAACTACGAAAGTGCGCCCCCAGTCGCCTACAACAAGCGGACGTTCAAACTCGACCGCATGAAAAAGCTCTTATCGGCATTGGGGAACCCGGAAAAAGAATTCAAATCAATCCATGTCGCCGGTACCAAAGGCAAGGGATGTACGTCCGCAATGGTGGCGTGCATGTTGCAGGGCTGCGGATACAAGGTCGGACTTTACACCTCGCCGCATCTGACCACAGTGCGCGAGCGCATGACAATCGACGGCGTCATGCCCACCGAGCAGGAATTCACGAAGTTGCTCGCCAGGGTTGCCACGGAAGCCACCAAGGCGCTCGGCAAGGACGAGGATGCGACCTATTTTGAGTTGCTCACGGCGGCTTCCTTCGTCTGGTTTGCGGAGTCCGAAGTCGACTTTGCAGTGATCGAGACGGGGTTGGGCGGTCGATTGGACTCGACCAACATCATCAAGCCGGAAGTCTGCGGTATCACCAACATCAGCTACGATCACACAGCCCTTTTGGGGCCCAAACTTACCGACATCGCCGAAGAGAAAGCCGGCATCTTCAAAAAGGGCGTGCCCGTCGTGAGTGCCCCCCAAGAGCCGGAAGTCATGGGCGTGTTGAAAAAAGCCGCAGAGGAAATGGGTTCGACGTTCTGCGTACCGGGTGACGACAACGAATTCAGCTATCGATTTGAAGCCACGCGGTTGTTGGGCCCACATACGCGTCTTTCACTGACCACATCGCGAAGTCGTTTCGAGCATCTGCCGGTCCCGCTTCCGGGTGAACATCAGGCAATCAATTGCAGCGTCGCGCTCTCGATGATGGATGCCCTCAAGTCGCGTGGGTTCAAGATCGACGATCAAAAAGCCATCGAAGGCTTGGGCAACGTGAAAATCCGCGGACGGATGGAAATGGTTCGCGACGAGCCGCGTACGCTCATCGATGGTGCGCACAATGCGGCGAGTGTTGAAGCCCTGATGCGTGCGATTGGCCAGACGGTTCCGTACGATTCGATGATCGTCATCTTCGCGTGTCAGCGCGACAAAGACATCGCCGGTATGTTGCAGCATGTGCAGCTGGGCGCTGACAAAATTATCTTCACCTCAGCTCGCACCAAGCGGTCGGCTGACCCGCACGATCTGCTCCAAACGTTCCAGGAATCGTGCACCAAGATGGCCCAGGTTGCAGAGAATCTTGAAGACGCGTTGAGCATCGCCGAGAGGGCGGTTTCACGCGACGATCTGATCTGCATCACCGGTTCATTTTACATCGTTGGTGAAGCCCGCAAGAAGTTCAAAGAACAAGTCGCGGTTTAGTTTTCAGAATCAACAATTCGAGGATGCCCGCTATCCCGCAGGTCTTGATAGAGGACGTATGCGTAGGGTGGGCCGTGCCCACCGCCGTTTGAATTCGCTACGACATGGTGGGCACGGCCCACCCTACGTTTGGGTTGGTTGGTTTGGTGCTTGTTTGATGGCTTCGATGACCATCGTGTTGGCGACAAGGTCGCCGAGACGCTGGTGGTTGCGGGTCAGGATCACGAGCATGGCCAACGGTAGAAACGACAGCTTGTAGTACAGTTCGAACCGCAGGCAGTTTCGCACGATGATCGCCAGCGACGATCCGCGTCCTCCCGAAGTCGAACACACCCGAAGTCCCAGAACGAGTTTGCCAATCGTCGCGCGGCAGAAAAGTTCCATCACGGTCGCATAGACCACAAACAGCAGGAGGCATTTGATCCACGGGCCGAAAGCGACGTTGCGGTCGAATTCGAGCAGGTAGTTGAACTCTTGTTGAATGTCCTCGCCGGGGGTGAGGTTGGCTGTCATCCATGGGGTGATGAACAAGGGGAATGCGATCAGCGATAGCGCGAAGAGATCGATCACAAATGCCAGCGTTCGCTTGCCCGCGCCGGCGAGCATGTAGCCCTTCGGAACTTCCATTTCCACGAATAAGCTCGGTGTCCGCCTGACGAACACGATGAACAAGAGCACGCTGAGTATGATCGCGATGGCGATCGACGCCATGTCGGTCGAGGTCGAGGACTGGAAGTTCTGATTGAGCGGAAGCACTTCGGTTGGTTCCATCAGCGGCGATCCGCCGCTCATCGGCCAGACCCCCGCCCAAATGCTGGATGCGCCTTCTGATTTCAATTCGTAGGCGAGCACCACGCCTTTACCGAACATTCCAGCGGCCACTTCGTCGCCGACTTTGAGCGATGGGTCCGCTTTGATTTCCAATCGCTCGCCCGGCTTCCACACGCCGTCAAGCCAGCGGTATGTCTTGACGTCAGGAGTCGTGGCCGCCTCGGTGCTTTCGTTGGCCAGCAGGGTGAATACATTTTGATCGGTGAAGAAACTGAGCACGCCATCGGGGTTGAGTTTTGGGCCGGCCGACAGTGCCTGCCATCCGGTGGTATTACCGAGGGCGAGCATGAGATTGTTTGAGGTGTTCGAATAGAGAATTGCGACATCGCCGCGTATGGTCGCCAGCCAAACCTCTTTCGCCGTATCGACCGCTTCAGGACAGATCGCGACAAACTGCCATTCGCCTCGATGGTAGCGCACCAACGACGTCTTTGAATGGGAGCCGCTTTCGTCGATCAAGGATTCGCCTGTCACGGGTGGCGGTTGCTTGTCATCGTCGCCGGCGCCGTTGGTGGAGGCGTCACTGGTCACTGCTCTTTTCGGCTGTACGTGCAGGGGCAACTTGATCGCCGAGTCGGTCGATACGAGGGCGTAAACGCTGTCGTCTTCGACATCGCCGTACACCGCTTTCGGAACGACGTCCCCGGGGGCGGTTATCTCTGGTGCATCTTCGTCGCCTGGCGGTTCGGACATCAGCCGCTCGACGAAACGCAAGCGATAATGCGAGCCGTCGCGATAAAACACATGAAGGTTTTCGCCACGGACGGCGTATGCCGCGATGCTGCCGCCAAACGGTTCACCCCGAAAGACCCGAAACCGCAACCCCGTCTTCGGAAAACCCAGACGTGTTCATTGTTACCGATGACGCTGAGAGGCGTTACGCGGTCTTCTGCGAATGTGCTGACCGCGCACCACAGTAATGCGATGCATGCCACGGCCAGGCGCGTGCGACTTGCGAATTGTTGACCGCCGTTGGATTTAACCATCATCGGGTTCGTTCGACTGGTCGGTTGCTTCGCTGGCGTTTGGCTCATCGGTGAACGGGACATCGTCTTCGATCGGGTATCCATCGCCGTCCAGTTGTCCCTGTTCCTCCAACTGCATGCGGATCAGGTCGCTGGCTTTGATGGGGTTGTAGAGGTGGTCCAACTCAACATCAAGATCGACGATGCGGTCGAATTCAGCGCCGCGATCGAGCGGAAACTGAAATGCCGGATGGTCCACGGTTACTTTCGGCAGCAGCTTCCAGCCAGCGACGGTCAGGAGCATGAACCCTTCGGTTGCCGGCCAACTCACCTCGAAGCGGTGGGGGATCAGCGGTCCGCCGGGGACAACTGGTTTGTACTTATCGAGCTTGGCATCCATGACCAACTGACCCATCGGATCGCGGAAGATGACCCGGTCGATGAGTTGCGGTTCGAATCGCGTAAGCCAGAATTCCTTGCTGATTCGACCGGATTGATTGTTGCCCTGGTCGAAGAATACGAGTTGCTGGTGCGTGTCTGTGATTCGCTGCGTCATAGGGGCGCTGTTCCCTTCCGGGATAAGCGAGATGCCCAGTGCTTCGACGATGAGTTCCGGACGAATGATCAAGTCGCGGGCGTTCGGTTCGATGTCGCGATCGTGGCGTCCCCACGTGAGGGCGCGGGCGTCGGGCTGTTCGACCCAGTAGCGTTCTTCGTTGGACCCGAAGACGAAATACGACTTGCCCAATACGCTCATATCCAGGCGCATGTTGCGCGGGCAGTGCACAATCAGGTTGGCATCGACATCGAAGCGGCGCTTGGAACCATCCTGATCGGTGAAACGGCAGCGGGCGAAACCTCCCTTGGATTTGATGGTCAACTGCAACCCACGGTTGTTGTCGTTGACGATACCGACCGCATTGCGCATCGGCATGACCGGAAACGGTTCGATCTCCAACCCCATGCGATCGTCTGGGCAACCCGTGGCCGACAGCAACAAACCGCCGCAGACGATGAGCATTGCTGACAGTGTTGGCTGTGGTCTTGCAGTGGGCATTGTCTCTCTCCATGCCGGTCGAGGGTTGGTCGTCATTTTGAATCCTGTACCGTTTCAGGTTCGGAAATTTCGGCGACTGGCTGCGATTCAGCTTCGGCATCGGTGGCATCTTGCGGTTCGATGTCAGCGGCCTCCGCTTCGGCTGCGTCGATTTCGTCAAAATCGCCCATGTCGCCGTGCAGGATCGCGCCGAGTTGGCGGCTGACGCTGTCGATCTGGGTGTCATCGAGTTGCGGGTTGACAACTTTGTGTATCGACTGTTCGCGGACAAGGCGCATGTGCCAGACTTCGTTGCCGTCGACCTTGGTGGTCTGTTCGTACTTGAGGATGCGCTTGCGCATCAGGATCAGCGCCAGGACGAATCGAAAACGGATGCGTTCGTCGAGCGTTTCGTCGGCGAGGCGGGTGAAGAAACTGACCAGCACTTCGTCATCGAGCAGGAGGCGTTTTTTCTTCTCGCGCGCGGGGACGGCTGTCTTGAAGAAGCAGTAGCAGTCGGCCGGCGGTCCGGGCCAACCGTCCACCGAAAAATCTTCGCGACGAAACGTGTCACCCTCGTCGTAGAGCACGGCGAAGATGGGTTCATTTTCAGCCAGTTCCCGGCCCGTCGCGCTGCACACGCTGGTGCAACGAGCCACTTCCCATTGTTCCATGTTGATGCACCGATCCTGTTATCAAATCAATGCCGCGCCGCAGCCCGCCTCGGCGTACGCCTGCAGGCCGGTTTCTCGGTCAGCGCTGGCACGGTTTAGACAAGTCCAATGATACCCCAATGCAGCCGGTGATGGGGGCGTTTGAGTCCTGAGGCCCCGTTTTCGGCATGCACTTGGGGTTAAACATCCTTGAAGCGGTGTGCTGTGTCAACCGTCAGAATTGAGCAGTTTTGTCACGACGCTCTTGACCGCCGCGGTCGAACCCTCAGACACCACAACCTTCCCGTCCTGGTCGATGACGAAGATAGAGGGGATGGCCACCACCCCGTAGGCGTCGGCGGTCGGGCTGGCGCCGCCTGCATCGCCAAAGACGTGGTGCCATTTCATTTTTCGCTCTTTGACGAAGGACTTGAGTGCGTTTTCGTTGGCGTCCAGGCTGACGCTGATGATGAGGAGGTCCTTGCGGTCTGAAAACGTCTTCTGGATGTCGATCATGCCCGGAATCTCACCGATGCACGGTCCGCACCAGGTGGCCCAGAAATCGAGCACGACGACCTTGCCCCGCAGGTCGGCGAGTTTGAATGATGTGCCATCGATGGTGGTCACTGAGAAGTCAGGGGCGGCGTCGCCGGCTTTGATCGCCGCTGTCATCTCGGACGCGCTCGCCCGCGGATCGACTTTCAGTTCAAAAGCGTAATTCGAATTGTCGCCTGTGATAACCTGGTCGAGTAGGGGCGTGTAACCATCCGCATAAACCGAGACGGAAAACGCATCGAGCGGCGCGTCGAGGATTTCAAATGCGCCGTTCGCGTTGCTCATTGCGGCCAACCCAAGCGTGGCATGCCCGCGCCATCCGGTGGCGTTGATATAAGTTCCAGGTATGCCTTTGCCATCCGCATCCTTGACGACGCCGGAGATTGAGCGGCCGGGTTTGAGCTGGAAATTGACGGTGGTCTTCTCGTTGGCTTTGACTTCCACGGTGCGCAATTCGGGTGCATGCCCCGCGAGATGGGCGGTGACCACCGTTGATCCGCCGGGTACGCCCAGGATTTCATAGAGACCTTCGAAGTCTGACCACGATCTTGGGGAACCTTCCTGCGCCGTCGTTCCGATCGAGATGCGGGCGCCGTTGGCTGGGACCGGTTCGCGCGTCGTGTATTCGGGCGAAACGGAAGTGATTTTTCCAGTGACGATGCCCGCGGCAGCCATCACCAGTTCGTGCTCGGATTCGGTGACGCCGGCAGGTAGCTCAATCTTACGTTCGAATTCGACATCGGAGACCATGGTGGCGTGGGTTAAACGGAGCGTGAGGGCGTCACAATCGAAATCGAGGCCTTCGATTCGCGCTTGCCCCTTCGCGTCGGTGGTTGTCTGTCGATACTTGCGGTAGGGCGAATCGATGACCTCGACCACCACGCGGGGGACCGGAGCTTTCTTCTCATCAACGACCGTCAGCTTGACGATGCGTTCGGGTGAGAGCTGGATGTTTTGCAAGCCGGCGTTTTCGGCTTCGCGAATACGGTCCTCGTGGTCGGCATAGCCTTTGGATGTGACCTTTACCGACAGTCCGCCGGGTAATATGCCTTCCAGCTTGAAAGCGCCCTGGGCGTCAGATTCGGTTTCGTAGTCCTTGTAGCCCGACTTGGCGATGATCTTGGCGCCTTCGATTGGTTTCTGCGAGGCCTTGTCCAGGACGCTGCCTTCCAAGTTGATCGCGCCTTCCAACTGATGATCGACAAAGGGCGGATCGCCATCGGCATTGAGTGTGACGTCGATGCTGGCATTGACGTAATGCTGCTTAGTGATCGTAACCGTTGCTTCGCCCGAAAGACGCTTTTCGGATTTGAGTTGAAAGTCGCCGTATGTGGTCGTTTTGGTTTCGGCGATGGTAGACGGGTTTGATTTCAGTTTCAGCGTGACCGTTGCGTCCTCTATGCCGCCGCCGCTGAAGTTGTAGATCTGGCCTTCAACAAGAACGAACAATGGCGGCGGAGTCGCCTTGGGTTCGTTTGGCGTATCGGTTGGCGTTGGGTCGGCAGCACAGAGCAATGGCATCATCGTGGCGACGCCCATCCATATTGTCCGGGTGATTGTTGGCATGATGGTTTTGATTGTAACCGTATCGGAGTGGTTGCGAAGTCGAAAAAACAGAGTTGGGGATCACCCCAGCCACCGATAATCGCGTATCCAATGACTATATCTGGGGTATACACAAACACACAGAGTTGGTCTGCGACATATAGATCGATTTGACGTACTTATATGTAGGGGCTGATGTCGGTGCGCGGCGCATGGGTGGCGGTATAGCTTGGTGGCCTCTCATCGCTGAGGCGAGGTCATTTCGGTTGCCCGGTAAGGTACCGCGACGTAGAATCATAGTTGGCTGTTTGTCCGGAAAATTGGGATGCGTTTGACCAACACGTGTCGAATCGGCGGACGGCGCTTCGCTCGTTCGATTTCAAGTCGCAGGATTGGGAGACTCACTGAAAATGTCTGACGTCAAGCGACAAGTTGCCCGTGCCCGATCGCGGTTGTGGATGAATCTCTGGTTCTCGACGACCGCGCGCGTTGCGACGTGGGGGGCTGCCGGTTTTGCCGTGTTTGTGTTGGCTGCCCGGTTGTCCGGTTGGCAGATGCCATGGTTACTGGTCGCGGCGATCGCGGTCGGGGCGGTATTGGTTGTTGGCACGATCTGGAGTATCGCGTGTGCGCCAACTGAAGCGCACGCCGCCGCTGCCCTCGATGATGCGGCGGGTTTCTCCGAGAGGGTCAGCAGCAGTCTGTACCTTGCGGAATCCAGCGATCCATTTGATCAAGCCGTCTGTGTTGATGCGGCGGCGGTTGCGTCCT
>JAUIEW010000259.1 GCA_030429365.1 Phycisphaerae bacterium | reverse complement strand
GTTTGTGTCACTCCTCGTTCCGTACGTGGTCTTGGTGACAATCATTCTGTTTGTTGCAGAGCAGAGCGCCTTGATGCGTTGCGGTCGGTACATTCGCCAGGTCATCGAACCCAATTTCAATTCGATTGTTGGTTGGGAAGCCTGGCTCGAATCGCGCAACGACCTGCGTTTGATGGATCGACACTTCTTCGCATGCTTCATCATCGTCTTTTTTGTCTATTACTTCATGACAATTGGCGTGGCCATGCAAACGCTTTGGGGTGACGTTGAGCAAATGGTGTCCGGAAAATACTGGCTTTACGGCGCAATGGTCTCGTATGCCATCGGCGCTGTCTGGGCCGTAACCACACTGCTGCATCACTGGCGGGCCGCAACAGGCACGTCCGAACTTCAGAGATAGACCTAAGGCGCGAAGACACCAACGAACATCAGGTAGTCCGCAAGGTCAATATCCTGGTCGGCGTCGAAGTCAAACGCATTGCATCCCGGTCCCAACGCACCTGGGATCGGACCTGTCATGCATGACGCATAAGCCGAATAATCATCGTGATCAACGTCGCCGTCGCCATCCCAATCACCCGGGATGCGCGACAGGGCGACGGAAACCATCTGCTCACCTGGGACCGTAGCCAGGTCGAACGGGGCAAATCCCAGAAGATCCTCTCCGCCCCCAATCCCAGGCAGAAGTTGATTGCTGACCTGTCCGTTGCTCCGCAGGATCATCGCCAGCAATTTGACCGAACCCGTTGCTTCTGTGAGACCGATGTCGGCGAGGGGAATCGAAAGTTCCAACCCACTCGTCGCGGTTGCGGCTTGACTGGCGCTGGAGTCCGTCACGCCATCGGTGTTGGAATTGTCAATGGCGACCTGCATGCCGTTTGGATTGCTGCCGCCGTTGAGGAAACCGTCAAGATCCCCCACCGTCCCGCTACCGACGTATCGTTTCACACCGCCCCCACCGCTGGCAAGTTCGTAGTGATCGACGTAGATCGATCCGCTGAATGCGTTGACGAATACGACGTAGTCCGCATTGAAACCGCCTTCCATGGTCAAACCGGTCAACTGTGGCACCCCACTCGGCGGTGTTGGGAAAGTGGCAGTGCTCAGCGTGTTTTGCCCACCGGATACCGAATCGACAAAGAGCGCCAATCCCGTGCCATCTGTTGCGAGGTTTCCGGTCAGACCAAGTTGAATCTCATTTGCCTCGACGCGAACGTACATCTGGTTCAATTCGCTGATATTGTCACCCAAACCAGTTTCGTTGTCCTGGGTGGCGATCAATGCGCCGGGGCCGAACCCCGTTGGAATGTTGAGTCCGTCGATTTCCTGTGGGGCTGGTGGCTGAGGCGTTGCAGCGATTTCGAGAATCCTTACGCCGTGTGCGGGGATTGAAACAAAGTAAGCGGTCTTATTGGCATCGGTCAAGTTGGCTTCGAATGATCCACTCAAGATGTCTTGCACCGTGGACGTGCCGCCTGGAATGACGACGTCGAGATCCAACGATGTAAGAACTGGGCTTGCGCTCAAGTTGATCGCAACGATCAGCGTTTGTTCACCGTCGGCGTGGCGAATGAACGACCACACATCCGTACGCGATGCCGCGACTTCAAAGTACTCGCCTCGACGCAGGGCCACATTTGCTTTGCGCGCGGTGATCAACTCGCGGTATGTTTCCAGAAGCGAACCCGAAACGCCCTCCTGCTCCTCAACGGATCGGCCGTCATTGTCGGCGGAAAATGCATTGTTAAACGCCAGCGCGTTCTGCACCCAATAGTTCGTCATGGGCGGGCCTGCCACCGCATTCCATTTGAATGGTTCGCGCATGGGAATGTCGTTGGCGTCGCTGCCGTATGACTGTTTGGTTCCCAGCATTCCGATTTCATCACCGTAGTAAATAATCGGAGGGAACGGTTGCGTCAGGAGGACAGCCGCAGCCGCCTTCCCCCGGCTCAACCCCCCACCAATGGCTGAAGCCAGCCGATCGACATCGTGGTCACCGATGATCGCCATGTTTGTTTTGCCTGCCGGCAGCGCGCCGAGCGTCGCGGCCATCGAACCATACAAGCCGCCGGCTTGCTCGTTGGCGAGCGCGCTGCGGGCTGCGAATTCAAACGGTTTGGTGAAGGCTGCATCGAATGCGGAGAGCAGGTCAGACCCGGTGCTGCCCCAGTCGGCTTGCTCGGCGAAGATAAAGACGTCGGGGTTGACCGTTTCGAGTGCCGCGTTCCAGTCTTCCCACCAGTCGATGTTGTAACCCCAGCCGTCCGGTCCCGTTGGATATTGATTCCAGACATGGTCGAGTCGGTATCCGTCGATGCCGTCGATCGGATTGCCATCGTTGTTGGGGTCGAGCCATTTCTGGGTCCAACTCGTGACCAATGAAGTGGGGCCGGGATCGCGCAGGTCCCAGTGGATGAAGCCCACACTGTCACCGTTCCACGTGTTGTATGTCGACCCGAGGTAATCGGTATTCGGCGAATTCCAGAATGCGAGATACGAATCGAATGGGCTTGCTGGGTTGCCAAATGCATTTTGAAACCAGATTGAATCGTGGCTGATGCCGTAGACGACGAAGTCAACGAACACCTTGATGCCCCGGGCATGCGCTTGATTGACGAAGTTGAGAAACTCCGGTTCGGAACCCAACTCGGCTTTGAGCATGTCGCCGCGACCGTGTTGGTAACCGTGATACGCCGGCGACGGGAAAATCGGATTCATCCAAATCGCGGTGATGCCGAGGTCTTCAAGGTAGTCGAGCGACGCCGTCATACCATCGAAGTCGCCGAAGCGGTACGTGTCGTTATCAGAATCGCGCCATGCGATGGGCATGATGTGATAGAAGATATCATCAACGACCTCGCGACCGTCCAATGGTTCGGCGCTGGCGGAAGACACGAACATCGTCGCAAGTATTGCGATCAGACTGGGGCGATTCATAAGCACTTTTCAAATTCTCATTCAAACGGAGTAGGTTGCATCAGGTAGAAGTCATATAGATCGGTGTCGCCGTCCTGGTCGAAGTCGCTGTCGACATCAACCGGGCAGGTGCCAGCCGCACCGTTATCAGGACCGGCGAAACATGCGATAAAAACCTCGTAGTCCGCGAGATTAAAGGCGCAGTTGCGATCGAGATCAAACGTGTCGTGGTCTGTGCGGATGTCGCACGTGTTAATGGCGATATATTCGGTCGCATCGACGTTTCCGTCGCCATTGACCGATGCTGGAACCTGATTTGTCGACAGCAGGTTCGAGCCGTCATTTGTCGGATACGCTGCGAACGCCACGTAGACGACGTCGGGTACGGCGCCGAATTCATCCGCGAGATTGAGTGTTGCTTCGAGGTATCCCGAACCACCGCTGGCAATCACATTGGCAGAACCGCCCTGATCAAACCAGCCAGCCCAGCCACTGTCATTTTCATTGCCGACAAATGCAGACCACCCCGCGACCTGACCGGCTTTCGCCCAGGGAGCGCTGCCCATCGCACCGGGCGTGTCTGCAACCAGCAGGAAATGATCATTGCCCGCACGTGCGTCCAGCGCCGCGAGATACAACTGATCACCGGTCACCCCGGCATGCAATTCCATCCCCGCGTTCGAGTCGACAAGCGTAGCCGCCGTATCCAGTTGGCCATCCAGCACCCATTGCTGTGGTGGTTCTTCTCCACCTTCGACGACCACGTGCCAATCCGATCCGTTGTTGTTGTCCCACGTACCGGCGCCATCGTTAAACACCATGTCCGACACACTCGCCGATGACGAAACAGAAACGGTGATCTCCCATACCGAATCAACCGCGTTCCAGGTCATCGCCGCATCGGGTGCAATCGTTGGATCCCATCCGTTGAATCCGTAATGGATGTAGACCTGACCGGCTGAATCGAGCACGCGTCCCGTGGCGTCGTAGGTAATGGTGACGTTTTGACCGGCTTGTGGTGGATCTGGCGTGACCGTGACGACATCACCGCCCGTTCCTCCGCCACCGACGCCATCGCCGATGTAAACGTGCTGGATGGGGCTGCGTTTGATGTTGCCCTTTCCGTCAACCGCTTCGACGTAGTAATCGATGAGCACTTCACGCAGATCGGTGACTTCAACGTAGTATTCATCCGCGATGTACTGGGGCAGTTCGAAGAAATTGATCGACGGATCGTTGTTGACATTGCCTGTCGGGAAGTCGCGGTATGTCATCGGCAGCGATTGCCATGCACCGACTTCAGCCCCACCGGCATACGTCTCATTCTGCGATGAAGTCAGCGGATTGGCGCCGTCAACGTCGATGCGGTACTTCAGTGTGACGCTGGCGATGTCGGAGACGTCGTAAGCGAACGTCCAGATCCAGAAGTCGCCGTTGGACACGAACTGCTGGTAACCGTACTGCGGTCCGAAGTTGACCGATCCGGGATTCCACGGATGACGCTGCGGTATCCAGATGGTTGGCGGCGTCGTGTCTAGCGAACCGTCGCCGATGACGGTGTCGGCGTGCTGAACGGCTTCGTTGCACGCGACGGTCGGTTTGACCTCCATGTCGACGGCTGTCCCGTAGTACATGTACCCGGAGTTGAGCGAACCGAGGAAGTAATGCCACGCTCGCTCGACCGCGGATGTCGTCGGTCCGGGGTAGAGGATTTCGTTGATGTCGGCGCTGCCTGCGATTTGCTCGGCTGTCTCGACGCGATTCTGTGCGGCAGTGATCACGGCCCAGTTGCGTTCGTCTTCCGCCCACCCGCCGGGAATGTCGATCGCCCCGCCGCTGACCAAGGGCCAATTCCAGTTGAGCATCTGCGGTGCGCCGAAGTCGCCGTCGGCATTGACCCATGCGCCATCTTCAACGTGGACAATGTCACTTGGTGGCACTGGATGATCGGCCAGGTATTCCTCGATGACCGTGGCCGTATAACCAGCCGCCTGCGCGGAGTTCACGAGGTTCGGCGTGGCTTCCATGTAATAGCTGAATCCGCCGCCCCATGCGTTGTCGCCGTCATGGGCTAGCAACACGAGCATCGGCCGCGCCGCATTGTTGAATGCGTTGAGCGTGTCGAAAGATCCTGTGCCCAACGGTGCGTAGCCGTCATCCCAACCGAGTGCCTGGGCGGCTGGCACTGCGACGACGTTGTACGCCTGGCCGGTGTTCGGGTCGATGTGCTGCACGCGATGCGGTGTGTAACCGAATGGCATCGCCGTGGCGGGCGAACATCCGCGGTCGATGTGTTTGCGGAAGTAGTTGACCTGTGCAGGATTCAGTTGGTCGGCGGCATTGGGTGGATCGCAATTGATGCCACCGGTGCCCAATATCGTCGGAAAGTCCGTGCAGGCGCGGGACATATGCTCGCCGCTGACGATGACCCATTCGATCCCCTCTTCAGCCAGGATCTGCACGATTCGCGTGCTGAAAGCCATCTCGGGCGGGAACATGCCCTTGGACACGCCGGGCGAACTGCCCCACGCGTCGTCGTAGACTGCTTTGTAGAGCTGGATTTCTTTGCGAACGGTTGCGTCGTCGCAGAGGGGCAACAGCGGATGATGGAATGGAAATACGACGATGTCGCATCGTGGTTTGGATTGTCCGACGGTGTTCCAGCCGCGAGCGGTTCTGAGACTGTTGTTCCAATTTGAACCGTACCCGAGTTGGTTCGCGGCTCCAAGGCTTGCGACGTTTTCGATGAGTCCGCCCGAGTAGCTGATCTGCGCGCCGGCTTCTGCGTGTGCACTGATGGCGCTGATCGCATCGGCGCAACGGTATTGATACGCCGCGACGCGATCCGCCCAACCGAAGATGTCACGCAAATTGTTTTCAGGATGGGCCGCGCCCAAGTCGGTGCGTTGAATCGATGTCCACGCGTCTTCGTAACGATCCAAACCAGTCGGCTGCTGGTCGGGCCAATAGATGGGCTGCTCTAGGTGCCACAGATAAGTGAAGTGGAGATTTTCGGCGAAGGTTTGTGGAAGTTGGACGACAACTGTTCCTGCCATCCAAGCGCAGATGACAGCCCCCATCGCAAGATGTCGATGCCTCATTCGTGCAGTTCCCTTTCAAGCCTCCGAAGGATACTTTGCAAACTTCGTGCAACGTTTCATGGAGTGTAACGTAGCGCGGTAGTCGCACTCAAGGTCAATTCGCGCTTATGTTCAAGCTCGAATCGAACAACCGGGTCGACGCGTATGTAGTTTCTGTGCATTGCCCTATAATCAAGACCAAAGCCATTCGATGAAACTGTTGCACCCGCCCTTGGCGAATTTTGATGGGAGTACGACCATGAACAGTCAAACGCGCGTTGGTTGGCGATTTGCAATCTTCGCATTTGTGTTGTCCGTGTATCCGATGGTTGCGTTGGCTGAGAAATCGGCACTCCACTTTGAAATCGAATTACCATCCGGTGAAACAGCGCAATCGATCCAATGGGGTTTGGTGGCTGAGACGATCGAGCTTGCGGATGGTGCGATCAAAGTCAAAGGAAGTTCGATCAAAAGCGATGCAACGATTGATGTCGGCGCGCCCGACTTGAATCGATCGGAAGTCTATCTCTGCATCAACTCCGACAGTCTTGTCTCGTATGTGCCGAGTTTTGGCGACTTGTTTCAACGCCTTAAGCCGCATAAGTCCGCTGACGGCTGGCGTGTTGTGGCAACGAGTGACGGCTGGTCGCGCCATACGCCCTCGCAGGACGACTCTGTCCTGACGATCCACTATCACCGTTTCGACAATCAATACGATAGTGCGAGCCTGTGGACATGGGATGAAAACCATCAGCGCCAACCCGAGGAGAACGAACAGCTTCCGGTCGGTAGAGACGATTTCGGGCT
>JAUIEW010000008.1 GCA_030429365.1 Phycisphaerae bacterium | reverse complement strand
GTTGGGTCAACGTTTCCAATCCAATGCTGTCGACGCCCGTGCAATCCGCAAAGTCGATCACAAAATCGTGGGCGCTTTCCGCCACGGCTGAATCCACCAACTCGCGGAACTGATCCACCGTGGCCTTGTTGAGTTCACCCTCGACTGCGAGGACGCATACGTTGTCGCGCATTGTTTTGTTGGTCATGGTTCACTCACTTGTCGCCTGACTATTGGATATTCATGCCCATCGCGACTTCGTTGTGATCGTTGCTCTGCCTGTCCTTTTGGCCATACGCGTCAATCGGAGGCTCAACGTGGGTGGGAGCTGACAATCGCTGCAATGCAGTTCGCGCCCAATGACAGTCGGGATCAATCGCCAACGCACGCTCGTAGGATGCCCGGGCCTTGTCGATGTCTTTCGTCTTCAACGAAACCAAACCGAGCAGGCAATGGGCCAATACGTCGCGATCATTTTGCGCGATGAGTTTGTCCAGCGCCCGACTGGCCGCCACATAATTCTTCTGGCGCAGTTTGACGTACGCCGAAATCAAAAGCGTTTGCGGGTCGCTCGGCGCCAAGCGCTCTGCATTACTCGCGCCGCGGCGTGCCGAACCCATATCGCCCGACTTGATGCCGGCTTTTGCCAATAAAATCCAAGCCGCGTAGTCGTCCGGGTTGTTCTTGAGCACGCCGCGCAACGTCATCTTGACGGCTTCGGGTCGATTCAATTCGAGCATGCACTTGGCCACCGCCCGAATAACCGACGGCGCCAACTGATCGCCGTGTTTGTCAAACAGCGGTTGCAACACAGTGAGTGCCTCGGCAAACCGATGGGACCGCACTGCCAGCAGCGCATACTCTTCGGCGATCACCGGTGTGTAGTGCCCGGCAGCCAATACGGCGCGGAACGCCTGCTCCGCCGAATCCCGGTCCCCGAGTTTCAGGGCAATCTCACCGGACAGCGCCAGCAGGCTCGGATTGTTGTCGTAATAGAGCTTGGTCGTTTCGAGAAGTCGCAGCGCCTCATCCGCCTGCCCCATCTCCACGAGACATTCGGCTTCCGCAATGAGATAACTGACTTCCGTGTCGTCGATCTCGCGGGCCAATCGATAATCCCGAAGCGCATCGGCGAAACGTTTGGTCCGCTCCGCAATCATCGCCCGAACGGACAGCACTTTGGCATTTTGACTGTCCAACTCGTAGGCGTGCTCGATCGCTCGCTCCGCCGCCTGGATGCGACCTTGCGACAATCGGCATTCGGCCAACAGCATGAACGCTTCAACATTCTTGGTGTCCCATCCGAGTGATTCCTCGAGATAGCTCACCGCTTCATCAACAAGGCCGTGTTCGAATTGCTGTCGGGCCAACTGGAGTTTGATCTTGCCGCGCACTTCGTTCCAGTGCTGTTCGGCTTGGACGCGACGGGCCTGATGGTTCGCCGTGCATCCCCCCGCCAGCGCCACGACCATTCCAACGGAGACAAATACCGCCAATCGGATGGTGGATGTTTCTCTATTCATCGATCGCCTCCATGATCATGATTCCCATCTCGTCATCGACTGGTTCATATTCGTCCGGTTCTGGTAGCGCTTCGGGTCGGACAAATGGCGGCGCGGGCCGATCGTACATCGGCATGCGAACCCCACGATCCTGCATGATCGCGTCGTGAATGAAGCTGCGCGTCGCGGTCCCGTCATCGTCCCAGTCGCGCATGCCCCGCAACTCTTCCTGAAGTTTGATCGCCGACAACATGCGCGGTGAGTGATGCAGCGCCATGCGCACGTGCCACAACGCGTCGTCGTAATCACCCGCAGCGAAGCACTCCAACGCTGTCTTGTAAGCGTTTTGCGCCAACCGCTCGCGGCCATGCCACATCTGCCCCTCACGGAGCCCAACGCGAAGCCGCTCGATGTCTTCGGCTTGTTCCCAGCTCTGGCGGGCGTACGCATCGAAGTCCTTGACGATTTTGACCGTCAGCAGCACGATGACTTCCTGGCGTGTCATTGAGTCGGAACGCGATTTGAACAACTCGCCAACACCTGGGATATCGCCCAGACCCGGAAGCTGCGAGCGCGTGTCCGTATCGGTTTCGCGGAACAGTCCACCGATCAGAATCGTTTGTCCATCCTGCACGATGACGTTGGTGGTGACTTCGGTGGTCTGCTCGAAGGGCAAGTTGGCTGCGTTGAGTCCACCGGTGCTGTCTTCGGGGTGAAGCTCCATGCGCACGAAGCCGTCGTTACCAATGAAGGGACGGAAGCGAAGTTGCGTACCGGTCACAAGAAACTCAACCGTTTGAATCGCCTGCGTCTCGGTGACCGTCGTCGTGATGTAACCGTCGCGCCGGCCAACGACAACCGAGCCCTTCTGCTTGTTGAGGGCGAGCACTTTCGGGTTGGCAATCACCGTCGTGTCGGTGATCTGCTCCAACGCCCGGACAAAAACGGCGACGTGATCCTTGATCACGCCGATTGAAAGCCCACCATTGGGCACGTTGCCCGTCAGGTCCGTTGAGATGTTGGCATTGAATTTCTCGAAGCGATCGGTCGGAAGCTGACCGATATTGATGTCTTGCACGGCCACCGACGTTGATCCCAGCAGTTCCAGGTCCACGCCTCCGACAGCCGCGAAATCGATACCCAATGCGTTATCGTCGGTCAGTTCCGCGCTGAGGATGGTGGTTTCAATCAGAACCTGGCGCGGTCGAACATCCAACTCGCGAATCACCTGCTCGATGCGGTCGATGTTTTCCTGGCGGTCGTGGACGACAATGTAGTCGGTCGAAGCCAGCGACATCGCCCCGGCATTGTCACTGTCTGTGCCGATTCCAGTCTCGGTTTCGGCTGATGCCGACAGTGTTCCGACAGACGACAGAAGCGATGTAATCGCGGGTTCAATATCCGCAGCCCTTGCATAGTTGAGACGAAACACGCGCGAAATCGGCGGGTTCTCCGATGCGATGATTTCATCCAACTCCGCTTGCGTGTAGACGTAGATGAAGTTGCCTTGCGCGCGAAACGATGCCTGGTTCATCGCCAGGATTGCTTCGAGGGCATCTTCAAATGTGACGTTGTGAAGGCTTGCGTTGACGGTTCCCTGCACCGACGGCGTCGCAATGATGTTGCGATTCGTCTCCAGCGACAGCACCCGCAGCACCGTGTTCAGTGGCAGGTCCACGATGTTCAGCGTCACTGTGCCCGAATCGGACACCGACACTTCCGCCGCCGACACATCGACGGGCTGACTCGTCGCTTGGGGCAAGGGATCACCGGTCAATGTCTCTTGGCCCGTTCGGGACGGTGTCCCACCCGGGCGTCGATCATCATCGCCGTCGCCAGTTTGGTTTGAGTCCATCAACTTCTTGACGGTCTGGGCGATCGGATCCGGAGGCTCTTCTGCGCTGGCTACGTCGATCATCATGATCGACAAACCAAGTGCGGTCAGGATTCCGTTCCAAAACCACCGATGTCTTCTTGCCATCGGTTCGTCTCCTTACTGATTGTTTCGCGAGTTCCATTCGCATGTCCGGGCTTTGTCAGCCCTTCGGCACTTACGGCATTCGCAGCTTGAGTTTCTCCGAGCCCTTACGCAGCACCACGGAGCGTTTGCCTATTCGATCAATCACAAATCCGGCGATTCGGTCACCCACATGGACGACCGTTCCCGACACGACGGCTGTCGCTTGCCCGTCCTCATCTGTTCCCGTCAACGTCAATTGCAACTGAAGCACGTCGTCTTCGGCTTCGACTTCCTCTTCACTGAGCACCAGCTTGCTGAGATCCAGCCAGTCGACCGCAAAGGGGTCGCGAACCAGGGCCTCAACGATGCGGGGCTTGGGCACGCGAACCACTGGTTTGACGACAGGTTCACTGCTTTCGACCGTGTCGGGATCGACCAAGGTCACCCCGGGTGCGGCAATCTCCGCCTCCGCCTCGCTGGGACCGCCCCACACTTGCCTCGCAATCAGTACGGCCAACACAACAATACCCGCCAACAGGATCGCCGACTTGGCAGGCGAAGCCTTCAGGTTGGTCACGACGACTGCTTTGATGTTTCCGCCAGCGTTGGGCACGCGCGCTCTCTCGCCTAACTGTTCCTGAAGTAAACGTGTAGCGTCATGGTCGAAACGAGCTCGTCCGGCAGATCGTCATCCGCGCTCAACTCCAACTGCTGAATCCGTGCAACGCGTGGCAACCGCTCTACCTTGTCGAGAAACTCGTACACCGCGGCGAATTTGCCCGTAAATCGAATCTGAATCGGCAGACATCCAAAGTCCTTTTGCATGATGGCGTCCGCCGGCGTCACGTCCTTATCCGACACCCCGGCTTCCTGCGCCAACCGATCGACCGCCTCCAAGAATTCGCCGAGCTGAACTCGGTCGGGAATCGCGGCGTCGAACGAAGCAATCGCCTTGTTCTTGTCGCGCGTCGCCTCAAATACCTTTCGGGCTCGATCAATGCGCGAACCCAGCACCAGCAAATCAGCCTGCACTGTTGCGACGCCCTGCTTGACCGATCTCATATGACGCACGTGCGGTGCCACGACCCCGGCTGCAAAGATCGCCGCAAAGGCGATCGTACCCAGGGCAATGTGAATGGGCTTTCCGACAAGCTTCTTGTCTTGCATCATTCAAACACCGGCATCTTGCAGTCGACCACGAACTCGACAACTTCCACACCGAACTCACGATTGGACCGCTCGTATCGCAACTGAACGTCGTAAAACAGAGCCGACCGGCTCATCTGGCTGACCAGACTTCCGATGTCGCGTCCTTTTTGTGCGAATCCCGAAATCTCGAGGCGCGTCACTTCAGGCACTCGATCGATATCCTTGGGAATCTCAGTCAACTCATCCAACTTCACGCTGAATCGCGGCGACTTGTGCAGAACGACCCGCCGAACGCTCAGCGCCTCGGGCATCAACTGGGCAATTTCGCGAAATACCTGCGCGACGAGTACGCCGCCAGCGGCATCGTCAAGCATGTCAGCGCGGTGGGCGCTTGCAGCGTGATTACGATCCAACGCGTCGAGACGCTCAACCAATCCGGACTGGGCGTAATAGCTTTGACGCAGCACGGTCAGGTCGGCCATCGCCGCTTTCGAATCTGAAGCGGCGAGTACCCCGCCGGATATCACCAGCCCCAAGACGACGAGCAGTCCAATCACGCGACTGCGCGACGAACGGTACTCGCGGCGGACGTCGAGATACCACTGCGGTGTAAAGTCGATGGACCTCATGACGCCACCTTCCGCCCTGCCCCCACGCGGTCGTCGTTCATCGCCAAGCCCAGCGCTGTGGTCCACTGAGGCAATCCCGAATCCAGGTCCATCGATTCAACGGCACAAGCACACGAGCCCGCGCTAAACGCTTTCCCTACATGAACCGGTACGCGCAGCGATTCCGTCATGAGTTCTGCGACAATCGGGTTTGCCGAATCACCGGCGATGGTCACGTACTCCGGTCGTTCCGCCCGGAAAGTCACCGAGTAGTACCGCAGACAAAGCGAAATCTCCTTCGCCAGTTGCTCCACAACCGTCTTGATCGCCCCTCGCGCTGCTTGGGTGGCTGAGTCCGCGTGTTGCGGATCACCGCTCGTCAGTAGTTGCAGTCGCGCCTTGCTTGCGTCGGGCGCTGGCAACACCAGATCCTTCGCGATCGCCGTATCGAAGTGAGATCCTCCGATCGGGCAAATCTTCAAGAACGCAATGTCATCGCCGCACGAAATCAAAACGCGCGTATTCCATTCGCCAATGTCGACAAATGCGTTGGGCACGTTGGCGTCGGAACTTCGGCGCAGGGATTGTTCGTACGGGCGGAAGAAGGCAGTGGCGGTCGGTTCAATGCTGGTGACCTGCACCCCCAGCTTCATCATGGTTTTCAATCGCGTTTCGATGGCCTGTTCGGGCGCGGCCAACACGATCAATTCCTGCTGCGCATTTGAATCTGCCCCGACCAGACCGGCGGGCAACGCACGAATCATGTAGCCATTGCGCAGATTGACGAACCGTTCGCGAGCTTCGAAGAGGGCGGCATCTGCCAGTTCGGATTCCGGCATTTGAGGCATCCGCAGATTCTTGACTTCGAGCGACCGATCCGGAATGCAGATCGCAACCTTGCGCCCCACGAATCCCCGAGTGGCGAGGATCGATTTGATATGTTCATGCACGCGATCTTCGTCTTCGATGTCGGCTGGGTTGACGTCGACCTGGGCGTGGGCAACAAGTTCAAAGCCTGAGCGCGATCGTTTGAGTTGGACAGCCCGTATAGCGCGCGCAGCGATATCCAAGCCAATTGGACCCGCGTTGTATGAGCGGCCTCTCAAGACAATTCGCTTTCAATCAAAACAAATGCACAAATACATCTGCGGCGCACTATGGGCGCTGACCCGTTGGTCGGCGCAATCGACCTACATTGGTTTTATCGGTACCCTGAACTTCAACTTTGAGCGTCTGCGACTTCAGAATCAGGGCGATTTGAGCCAATAACTCGTTTGATTTTCGGACCTCGTTGACCAACTGAAGCCGCTGATTTCCGGCATTGGGAATCTGGGCTTGGGCGGTTGGAATCGCGGTTGAGGGTCCCAACCAGACTTTCACGCACGTTGCGACGAGAACCGCGCCCAGCAAAACGCGCAAAAATCGCCGACCCGGTCGCTTCGTTTGTTCTGTCATCGTTAAACGCCTCCCACCACAGGTTGTGGCCCCATTCGGACGATCCGGGCGACACGACACCATCCGCCGCCCGTATTGTTCAGAGAAGAACCTGCCAATTTACAAAAAATGCCGCCGCCAACTTGGCGCGATCCTGACAAAGGAAACGCCGGGTTGGCTGCGGCACGATGATTGATTGAACGCCAGGCGATGCTAGAGCGCTTTGTGGGCGACCGAGTCATTCGCGGCGAACTGACCCGTCGATTCATTGTAGTACCACCCCAGCGTGGATGCCGGCGTACCTGTATTGGTCACCGTCGAGACACCGCTGAAAGGGTTGGGAGGAATCGACAGCAGATACGGTCCGAAATCCGTGCCAGCCGTTCCGTCCACCTTGGTACCTGCCGTCATCTGGGCTACAAAACTCGCCAGCGTCGGATAGGTATCGTTGTGCTGCAATCGATAGAGTTCGATTTGAGCGCGGATCGTCTGGAGGTTCGTGGTGAGTGCACTGAGATTGGCGTCACCCGATGCCGTCGAGAACTGCGGAACAACAATCGCAGCAAGGATTCCAAGCACGATGACAACAATCAAGACTTCGACCAACGTAAACGCTTTGGTCTTGGCTCGTAGTCTGGACATTCGGCACTCTCCTAGAGTTCTTCAATTTCCCTGAACAGTCTGCGTCCGCAAACTGATCGTATGGTCTGCCTCCGGCACTTCTTGGAATATCGGATTGGGCGTGAACGAACTTGACGACCACTCCAAAGGTATTTTGAACATTGTTCGATATGCGCGAAATGACGGATATTCGGCGTCCGATAGGCGGCGGCTGGCAGGCTTTCCTGCATGGGGTTCAGAAATATCAGACGCGGTGGGGCAAATGACGAGATGCTGCGAGGCTATTCGGCGACGGCCAACCTTGGCGTCGATCGGACGGGCATATCCACGCGGGACAATCGGGTTCGTTGCAAATCCCCGAAGTTGAACAGTACGCGGGGCTCATGAATTGGGCTTGGTGAAAGATTGCGAATGTTGGCTTCGGCGTTTGCCCCCTTGCCCATGAAGATCGACACCATGGTCTTGCCCTGGGCTTCAACCGCAGACACCCCGCAATAGCACCGTGCCTTTCCAAAGGAGTCAGCCAACACCCCGAATCGACTCACGATGTCAGCTTGCTCCAACGGAAGCACGAGCATCAGCACGCCGTCACCGCTGAGTCGGTTCATTGCCGTTTCGAGAAACCATGGATTGACGGTTCTGCGCAGCGCCCTGGGCGGCAGTTCTGAGAGCGACACGACGAGCAGATCGTAGGCATCGGGACTGGAGCGCAATTGCGACCACGACATGACTGGTGAGGCATCATCACTCCGCCCCGTGATCCGCTCGCGAAGGTGCAAATCGAACGAATACGCATCGACGTTGTCCGCAAGACTCGGCGGTAGCAATTCGAAACCGGCGCCGGTCAGATCGAGCACGCCAACCCGAACTTCACGCACACGGTCAAACCCGCGAAGCGAAAACGATTGCGGTGCGCGAAGTCGATCGCGACGCTCGTCATCGCTTTCGTGAATCGGCCTCTCATGGCCCGCCGAATCGAAGTAATACGACATCCAGGTTGATTCGGCGATGAGTTCGCGCGAATGCTGTTGATCCGAAAGCCAACCGCGTCCGAAGTGCGGCATCGTCCACATCATCGTCAGCACAACCGCAAACACACCGACCAGCCGAGCCCGATGCTGGCCCTGCCGCCCCGTTGGCCCGTGGATGATCAAGATGCCGCCCGTCGCCACCATGCACAGCGCAGCGGCTGTCAACGTCGCGAAACTCCCGAGACTCCGCATCATGCTGGGGCCAACAAACAGCAACACCAACGCGACCACGACAAGGCTCATCCAAAGCAACGTCGCCCCTTGGTGCCCTCGGTATGCGTAGCGACGCAGCAGCGAAATCGATCCGACGCCGATCGCATAACTACCAAAAATCACCGGAGCGCATCCACACACGCCCCATAGCAACACAAATCCAAGCGACTGCACGAACGGCGCATCGCATGCGCGCAGAACCAGATTGAAACCGGCGACGGCCGCAGCGAGCGCAATGCCCGCGGCAACAGCGCTTTGTCCGAAGACGCCAAGCAGTTCGCTCTCGTCCCGGGCGCGCCGACTGGCCAGAAGCACGCCAACTGCAGCCGAGACGAACAGCCCCGAACACGCGAACGTCGCGATGTCTTGATCCAGGCGAACGGTGCTGGCCACGTATATCCAAACAAAACCAGCGCACGCCACCGACGCCAACAGCGCAGCAATCGCCAAGCGTAAGACGGTCGGCCAACGCTGCCCGTACTCCGGCTCGGTCAAGCGGTCCACGTCCCGACATTCGACCCGACTCTTTTTCCGCGAGACCTGCCAGGTTGAAATCAGTGCAGCCAACGCCAGCGGTCCGCAAGCGAGGCGCATCATCAGGAAACGGTCGCTCAAAACCTGCGTCATCAGTGGAAACAACACGCAGCCAAGCGCTGCGCCAACGAGCAGCCAAGCCCCCGCCGCCAAACGCCAACGCCCGTCGCACTCCGATACCTGATGCACGCATCGCACCAACAGGCCCAAGAATGAAAATGGCAGCACGGCGATCACGAACAGAATCAAACCCTCAAATACCGAAACCGAGAAGCCAGCCCACAGAAACTGCTGCACAACGCTTGCTTTGATTTGATGAACCAATCCAAAAATCTCGGGCAATCCAACAACAATCACGCACCCGATCAAGGCGACCACGGACGTGACGATCCAGCGCAACTCGTGGTCTTCGGCATGTTGCTGTGATATTCGAGTCTGGCGCGACGCAGCATTGTCGACCGTTTTGGTCGTCTTCAGCGTCACATTTCTGAGTAACTGCACGATGCGGGCCAGGACGATCGGGCCCATCGCAGTTGCGAGAAGCGATGCTGCAACCGCGAGCCGAAACGTCAGCGGAGATGTATCCATCGCCAAGTATGCGCATTCAGTGAACGCGGCGCATAGCATGACCAACGACATGCCTGCCAGCATGGCGACGACGGCGACCGGCACTCCCAGGTGACCGATCAGTCGCGTGATAAGATGGGGGTTGGTGGTTGGCTGCGACATACTGGGCCTCATGCCCAATCAAGCTCGCGTTCTCGGCAGCGGGATTCCGTTCCCTGCGTTCAAATATGCCTTCACGCCGAACGCCAGATCACTTGGATTCTAACCGTTTGCGCTGCAAATCGACAAGTGCGATCCTGATCTCCGAATCGAACTTACCAGGCTCGCGCGGTGTTTACCCTAGTTGCGGTTGAGTTTCTGATTTGCGAGTGTGCGGTGTTCTTCCTTCCGGCCCAGGCGCAGCACGCGTTTCCAGCCAGTACGAGCCGCCTTTAAATTGCCTTGTTGCTCCATCAACTGCGACCAGAGCAACCAGGTTTCCGCATCTTCATCATCCAGATTCAGCGCCACCAGCAACACGCGATGCGCTTCCTGCAAGTCTCCGGCCCCAATCGCAGCTTCACCTTCCTGCCGCAAGTGCGCGATTTCCGCGACAAGATCCGGATCGCCGAGGAACCGCCCGCGTTGCACCACAAACGCCTGCGAGCCTGCCCAGACCAAGACCAATCCGATTAGCGCCAGATAAGATGCCCATCCGGGAATGTCGGATGGCGTGATCCACCGAGAGAATATGAAGATAAGCGCGAACACGGCAAATAGAATCGAGGTCGCCAATCCCAACCATTCACGTCGCAATACCACCAGCCCGGCGCCGGGTACCAGTGCGTTTAACAGCAATACTTTGGGCATTCGATTCATGCGACAGACACTTCCCGATGCAACCAGACCAACCGTGCGCCTCGATTTCCCTTGCGAGATGCGGAGGCGCAACCTAACATCCCGCAACGGAGATTTCCACATGAACACACACGGATTGAAACTAATCGGCGTGATTTTCGCGGGCCTGATGGCCACAGGTTGTGAAACATCGGGGCCGACCACCAAGACTTTCAGCTACGTTCGCCTTCCCGGCGTCGATCGGTCAAGTGCATTCAGCGCTGCGGCTGAAGCGTTGCGCGAAAACCACGACATCGCCACAATCGACCGCGACCAGTGGATGCTTCATAGCGTACCGCAGGAATCTGAAGAAGAAGCGACAACGCCAAGGGTGGGCGATCTCGTCGGCGTTCCCCGCACGGTGCGGCGTGTCGTGACGGCCTACGTCACCGGCGACGACCAAAACGCCGAAGCCTGGTGCCGCGTCGCCATCGAACGCAACGAGTCCAACGAACACAACTTGTTCATTCACGACATGCAGCGCGACGACACGGCGACGGCCACCCCAGCCGACCGAGAAGCCGCCACCACCACTGAACAAAACTCTGTCTGGCGGACCCTTCGCCGCGACAAGCGCGCTGAACGCGAACTACTCGACAAAGTCAGGGTCATGACCACCGGCCAATAGGCGCCGTTGTAGGGTGGGCCATGCCCACCACTCCTCACGGGCGTTGGAATTCTGCGGCAGTAACGACAAGGCGGGCACGGCCCGCCCCACCCTCATCAGTCATTTTCACCCAAACGCTGCGGCATGTCCGCCAGCACATAGGCCACCGTGGCCATCAGCGCCACATTCTGCCTGAGTTCGACCTGATTAACCTTATCGATCGTGTCCGCAGGTGTGTGGTGGTAATCGAAGTATGTCGCCCCTTCAACCATGTGGCCCATCACGATGACGCCCTCCGGCTTTAAGGGACTCACATCCGGAGCACCGTGCCCTTCGCTTACATCCGACGCCCCAAACTTCCCGGTCAGCGTGAGGATGTCGCGCAACTGGTCGGCGGCGACCTTCATGCGGACCTTGTCCTTGCAGTCGACCCCGTAACCCCGCGGCGCAAACGCCCCGCTGTCTGATTCCAGCGCCGCGACGTGATTGGCCAACTCGTCGGCATGGTCCTTGGCGTATTGCTTTCCTCCGTATAGTCCGATCTCTTCACCGGTCCAGAGGACCACACGGATTGTACGCTTGGGTTGAAGTCCGAGGTCTTTGAGCAGTTTGACAGCCGCCATGGCCATGATGCATCCACCACCGTCATCGTGCGCGCCCTGACCGACATCCCACGAATCGATGTGCCCGCCGATGACCACGATCTGCTCCGGATGCGTCGAACCCGGCAGCTCACCGATGACATTCGCCGACATCGCAGGCCCATGGTTCTTGGCATCCATTTTGACCTTCAGCACAACCTCAATGCCGCGCCGGGTCATCCGGGCAATGGCCTCCGCATCTTCCACCGAGACCGCGGCGGCTGGAATCTGAACCGGCGCATCTTTGTAATTCATCGTCCCGGTGTGGGGCGTGCGCAGGCTATGGGCGGTAACCGAACGAATCAGACACGCCACCGCGCCCTTCTCAGCCGCCAGCCGCGCACCGTTCGTGCGAAACCGCACCGAATGTCCATAACCCGAACCCTTCTCATGATCGTATGGCGGCATCGGGTTGTTAAAGAGGACGATCTTGCCCTTCGCGCCATCGCCCAGATTTTCAAGCTCCTCTTCGTCAGCAACCACAACGACCGGCGCGGTAATCCCTCCCGCGGGCGTACCAACCGACTTGCCCAACCCGAGCATCACCATGGCTTCGCGGCGCGGCGCAATCATCTCGCACGACTCCCTGCCCCGCACCCACTTGATCACTTCAACAGGTTCGGTGTGGACATTGCTCATCCCATCACGACGCAACTCGTCCGACGCCCACTTAATGGCCCGATCTAGCGCCTCCGATCCGCAAATGCGATGCCCGATGTCGTCGCAGAGGAACTGCAACTTCTTATAGGCGTCGTCGCTTGTCATTGCGGCATCGATGATGCGGTTGGCCCGATCACGATAGGCGTCTGCAATCGGTCCTGCCGCAGTCGTGGCGACACCGGATATGATCGTGATAAGCGTCAGGAGTCCCTGCACGGCAAGCCTTCGCGTGTAAACGTTTTTCAAGAAAAAACCCTCCAAGATTACTGATTCGCAAATTGGGGACCGGTCGTGCCACCCAATTCTTGCCACCCTAGGCCCGAGCGAAAATCTTAGCCCAGTCGGTCCATTCACTCAAACGGGGGCACGTGCGTGGCCCAACCGCTTGTCCTCTCGACAGAATCCAGACGCAAGTTATAACTTCACGGGTATCAAAATCGGCAGTTCAACTGCCCCAACCTGGATGGCTCGTGTTGATTCGCCTCTTGCTCATATTCATCTACGCATTCATCGCAGCTGACGATGTGGACGACTCGGCGCACGTCTCCACCGAAGCCCTGTACCAGCGCGTCGAATCGCTGCTGTCCGAAGAGAAACCGGCAGAAGCCAACGAAGTCGCCGACCGCATCGTGCGGTCCAACCCCCGTTCGGCGATCACCCATCGCAAGTTGGCCGGCCTGTTCGAAGCGCACCATCAACTCGAATCGGCGATCAAGCATCTGCGCAAAGCGCTGGCCTATGATGCGACCCCCGAAGATCATTTCCACATTGGACGCCTCCTCGTTACTGAAGGTCGCCACACGATGGCCCTTGAACACCTGGAGCAAGCCGACGATCTCGGATTCGACGATCCGCAATTGCATGCCGAACTCGGACTCGCCTATGCCCGCATCGGACGCGATTTCGGCCACGTTCGTACGATCGACCTCGCCACTGGCGAACCGGGGCAAGCCACCGACCAGTGGTATCTGATCAAGCGAAGCGGCGTCGTGCTCGGTACGTTTGAAGCCGCCCCACGCAAGTCGGCCGTCTACCAACTCGAGTTGGCCGTGAGCAAAGCGGTGAAGCGCCTCGACGTCAACATGGAACTCGCCGAAGTCTGGATGCGCCGCGGCGAATTCAACCGGGCTCAAGCCATCTGCCTGCGCATCAAGAATCAACTCGAAAACGATGAGATTCCTCCGTCGATTCGTGCAGATGCGTACCTTGTCTATTCAAAAACCGCTTACGGACTCGACGACATGGAGCGATTTGTTGCCCTCGTCAAACAAGCGGCAACGCTTGATCCCAAGCGATCCGACCAGTGGTTGGCGCCCGCGTATCGCCAGGCAGCCGACCGATTCAAGCAACGCGGTGATTTGCCCCACTACACGAAATATCTCAAAGACTTTCTCGCAGAACGCCCTGATGACGCAGAGGGGCACTATGACCTCGCCATCGCCTATCTGGAAGCCGGTGAGCGCGATCTCGCCGCCCAGCATTTACAAGCCTCACTTGACGCACCAGGCGGCCACTCGCGCCGCAATCAAATCCTCGAATTGCTCAACAGCATCCACTCGAATTAACGCTCCCCACCCGTTGGATTGAAACGCCAACCCCGCCTACAATCCGGGCTCACCGATTGCACGAAATGGCAATCGCAAAACCAAACGCTGCAACCAAATTGGCCGGCAACCTCTTACGGCGAAGGATAGATTGACATGAAGACAACAACGATTTGCATGATGATTGCGATGTTCGCAGGGGCGCACGTGCTGCGCGCTGGCGATACCGACGCGCCCACCGAAGAAACCAACATGAAGAAATCAATTCTCGATTTTGAAATGAAGTCAATCAGCGGCGAAGACATCAAGCTTGAAAAATTCCGCGGTGATGTGCTGCTCATCGTCAACGTCGCGTCGAAGTGCGGACTCACCAAGCAAAATTACGAACAACTCGAACCGCTCTACCAGAAGTACAAGGACAAGGGTTTTGAGATTCTGGCGTTCCCGGCCAACAACTTCCTGTCACAGGAACCGGGCAGCAACAAGGACATCGCCAAGTTCTGCGAAAAATACAACGTCAGCTTCCCGCTCTTCGCCAAGGTGTCTGTCAAAGGTGACGATTGCTGCGATCTCTACAAGTTCCTGATCAATCATCCAAACAAGGATATCGCGGGCGAAGTCAAATGGAATTTCCAAAAGTACCTCGTTGATCGCAGTGGCAAAGTGATTGCAAAATTCGGACCTCGCACCAACCCTGAGAGCAAGGAAATCGGAGAGGCCATCGACAGGGCGCTGGCTGAGCCCAAGTCGGAGCCGGCGAAAACGGAGTCGACCGAGACCGAGTCATCCGACAACTAGTCTCCGAATCAATCCGTCAACAATTTGATCTTCTTCTGGCAAGGCGAGAACACCGATGTCCGACCTAGAATTGCACCTCACCTCACCGGCAGCGGCCTACCAACAACGAAGGGCCGCTTTGGCTAAGAACATTACCCGCCCGATGGTCATTTTTTCGGGGCACGCGTTGGCCCGCTCCTACGCATCGAACCCGCACATGTTTCGTGCGGAAAGTTGCTACCTCTACTTCGGCGGTCCGCCGCTCGAACACGCGGCGTTGATGATCGAACCGGGCAGTGACGGACAATCAGGCTGCACCTGGTTTCGCACACCTCCGGGTCCCGACGATCCGTTGTGGCTTGGGCCGACTCCGTCTGATACGACATGTGCAACCGCAATCGGTATTGATGCCTCACAGATCAAAGACTACGACACTCTCGAATCCGCCACGGCGGGTGGAAACGTTTCTTGCATCACGCCACCCCATCCCGAAACTCTGGCGCACGCCTGCAAACTCAAGCTCAACAAGCCCACGGAAGAGGAATCTCTCGCGATCATCAACCTGCGATTGATCAAAGACGAGCATGAACTATCAGCAATGCGCTACGCCGCGAAGGCGGGCGTCGCCGCTCACTTTGCGGCCATGCGCGCGGCGCGTTCGAGCAATTCTGAAACTGACGTGCAAGCTGCCCTGGTCGCCGAACTTGCACGATACAACTGCCGGGAAAGCTTTTCGTCGATTTGCACCATTCGCGGCGAGGTATTGCACGGCGAATGCGCCGGACGAAATCTTGCAAAAGGGTCGCTTGTTCTAGTCGATGCTGGCGCGGAGGAGCCTGGCTGCTACACGAGCGACATGACACGGACCTATCCAGTGGACGGAATCTGGACCTCGGTGCAACGTCATCTCTACGAGACGGTTCTGCGGGCCGAGCAGTCAGCCATCAAGGCGTGCCTGCCTGGCAAACGTTACCTCGAAATCCATCGGTTGGCGTCCCAGATTATCTGCGAAGGCCTTGTTGAAGCTGAACTGCTCAAGGGCGAGCCTGCTGACCTGGCCGACCGGGGGGCGTACGGGTTATTTTTCCCGCACGGCGTTGGACACCTTCTTGGCATGGGCGTTCACGATCTTGAGGATTTCGGCGACCTCGCTGGGTATGCGAAAGGTCGTTCGCGTCCCGAGCGGTTCGGCGATTGCTTCCTGCGTTTGGATCGTGATCTCGCGCCGGGCATGGTGGTGACCATCGAACCTGGCATCTATCTGGTCCCATCAATTTGGGAACGCGATGCGCTGGTCAAACCGTTTGCCGATGTGGTCAATCGATCGGCTGTCGACGCCTTGCTGCGCGATGAATTCGGCGGCATTCGAATAGAGGAAGACGTCGCTGTTTGTGGGGAGTCTTTCAGCGGCCCAGAAGTGTTGACCGCAGGCCTGCCCAATGATCCGGACGTCGTGTCGGCGATCATCGACGGCACAATCGTATAGGACACGTGGAACCGATCGGCCCGCAGGGTGGGCCATGCCCACCAATCCGTAAAACAGTCGAACGGCGGTGGGCACCGCGCACCCGACACGCTTACAACCGCTCACTGTTGCGTGAGTAGAACGGCCATCCCCGCGACGTAGACCAGCAGCAGTACGACCGAATCCACGCCGAGACGCAGCACCCGGCGTTGCGTGCGGTAGGCGATGCCAGCCACCGAAATCGCCATCATCATCACCGCGAACAAACCGGCCAGCATGTTCAGGTTGGCTGAGAAATTCTCGCCATACATGCAAAGCGAATCGCCCGAGCACCAAGCCGCCACCTTGATCACTGGTACGACCAGCATGTTGAACATGTTGCTGCCGAAGACGTTGCCAAGGGCCATGTCCAGATTGTTGATCCGAACGGCTGTCAGGCTCGTGGCGATTTCCGGAAGTGATGTGGCCACCGCCAAAAAGCATATGCCAATCGCCGTCTTGCCCAACGGGCGACCGAGGTATTCAATGGGGTGTTCGGCCAGCACATCGCCGGTTTTGGTCAACCACCATGCCGACATGACCGTCAGCGCGGAAACGACAACAAGCGCCACGACAATTCCCATCGATCGTTTTGAGGTTTCACTTAATTCTGTCGCTACGGCGTCGCGTTTCTCGAAACGCTGCGACAGCGTCATGAACCAGATGTACGTCACAATGATCGAAAGCGAAGACACGATTTCGATCGTCTGTTGAATGATCGGACTGCCCGCGAACTTCTGCACTGTGGCAATCGCACTGATGGAAAACACGATCATCACAATGCCGAACGAACTGTTAAGCAATTGTGCCGGGCGGGCTTCGCGCAATACGGAACCACCGCTCGTTAGCGCCAGATTCATGATCACGATGATGACGATATTGAACGAGCAACTGCCATAGACAGCCGCAAAGGCCATGTCCACAGACCCGATCGCAGCCGCCGTCGCACCAGCCACCACTTCCGGAAGACTCGTCACCGTCGCCAACAGAAGCATGCCGACAAACGCACGCCCCAGATTCCATTCATCCGCAAAGCGGTCGGCCAACTTGGTCAGTCGGATGGCGATGAGTACGACGATGGCACCGGCGATCAGCATCTCGCCAAACAGCATGGGCGTGGTTACGTTGTTGGGGTAAAGCCATTGCGTCAGCACGGGTTCGCCTCGAAGACTCGCCTGGGGGACTCTGGCGAGGGTCGCAGATTATAACCACGCATGGCGACACCGGACAATTCAACAAATTCGCGAAATTTGGAATGGGGAAACTGCGCAGACTTAGCTGGCGGAAAAGAACCGAGCGCTGGTGCCTTCCGGTCCGACGCGGGCGCGAACCTTTTGCAGGCATCGCGGACATCGGCCTTCATACGCTGTGCCAGCCGGGTTCTTGTAAATCCGAACATAAACATCGCAACATTCAAAATGGACGCCGATCCACGAACGCTTGGGCGACGTCTCGCACGCGTCCGGCTCGCTGAGTCCTTCTATATCAACCACAAAATCGGGATCGTTATTCATCAAGGACTGTATCGGCAGCCTCAAGCCCCACCCTTCAACCGCTCATTCAACGCTTGAAGAATGCTCGATAACCGCAGCTTGGCCCCCTGTTCCAACGCATCCAAACGAGAACGTGCTTCGCTGGCCTCACCCGAGTCAGACAACATATTCGCATTCACCCGAACGCTGCAACCGGCGCAGCGGACTGTCGCCTCAGCCAATATCGCAGCCGCCTCCAGGTCGCTCAGTAGCCATTTATTTCCCAACCCCACCAACGATTCCAGCGCTTCGAGCACATCGCTCGACTTTGCAGCAATCTCCATCGGCACGCCCATCGATTGGCGCGTGGCCTGCTGTCGCTTCTCCCTCGCTTCAGGCGTACCCGATTTGTCTTTCGACACCGCAACGTACGCGCCGTAGGCGGCTGCATCGTCGTCGATGGACTTTCGAAGCGCTTCATCAAGCTGACGCAACCGATCGGCGATCGGCCAGACCGGGTTTCCCTGGTCCGACTGCTTGTCCTTGTCCATCGAATACGCCGCGACCATCCGCGCAAGTGTCGCAGCCAGCGCCCCGGCTGCCCCTGCAACCGCCCCGCCACCGGGCGTCGAAACCCGTGCGGCTACCACGTCGAAGAAACCCGACAGGGTCATATCAATAAGCTTCGCGTCGCCCGACTGTGTCATGCTGGATCTTTCGTGGTTATCTGATTTGACTTTGCCAGAACTTCTCTGATCGTACGGGCCAACTCGCTATCCGGTTCAAGATCACCCAGCGCCCGATGCAAGTCCTCAACCCTGTCGATGTCGTATCCCGATTCTGCACGCCAGACCGACAAATTCAACCGCTCAGCGATGTCGCACGTCTGCTCAAACACGCGCGGCGTTCCCCAATCAACGCCAGCAAACAACTTCGGAATGTGTCGCCGCGTCGCCAGAAAATAATAACCGCCATCGGCGCACGGTCCGATCGCGACATCTGCATTAGTCAACTGACCAGACAATCCACGAATCACATCCCAATCCTGCATCGGACTATCGACACCGAGAAATACCACCGCCCGCGCCCCGCCATCAAACGCCAACTTCGACGCACGGACCAATCGTTCCCCCAGATCGCCGTCGCCCTGTGGCCAGCAAAATACCGGCGCATCGCCCGTCGTGTCCGGATTGAGTAGTGAAGGAAAACGCCCGAGCGCGTCATCCGGCGATCCGACCAAAATCGGAAGGCACCAATCACCAGCCGTCAGTTCCGACCAAATGTGCCGCATGCACGCACGTTGAACCCGGGCAGCCGCTTCGGGCGAAAGCGGTGGGCACAATCGCGTCATCACCGCGCCGGGTGTTGGATACTTCGCGAACAGCAGCGCCACGGTCTGGTTCTTGAATTCGATTTCCATCGCGACGTCATTAACCCGTTGGGTGGGCCGTGCCCACCGCCGTTTGCGAACGAACGACATGGTGGGCACGGCCCACCCTACCTTGCGTTACAAAACAACCGCCAGCGCGAAGATCGGGATCGCGACCAGCATCAGCAGCGCACAATACCCCATGAACTCCCGCGCGTTCACCTTGGTCATGCCCATCAGCGGGATCGCCCAGAACGGCTGCACCATGTTCGTCAACTGGTCGCCATACGCGATCGCCATCACCGTCCGCTCCAGCGAGAAATGCAGTTCGTGGGCGGCGCCACACATGATCGGCCCCTGCACAATCCACTGCCCACCGCCCGACGGCACGAAAAAGTTCACGATGCCCGCGCTCATGAGCGTCGCCATGGGAAAGGTACTCTCAACCGGCACGTTGAACATCTGCGCGAAGATCTGCGATGCCTCGACGAATCCATTCGAAATCGCAGCCGCCAAACCGGCACCCGTCATCAACCCCTGAACGCCACTGTACAGGGGGAACTGGATCACGATCCCCACAATCGCCGTCCCCCCGCTGGCCACCGCCCGCAAGTACGACATCAGATTCCCATGCAGGAGCAAACCCAGCGCCAGAAACAGACTATTGACCGAATTCAAATTGACCGACCGGGCGATCGCATTCAACCAACCGGCATCGACGTTGCCCAGCCGAGCATGCGAGACCTGCTGATACAACCCGAGAAAAATCAGCCCGCCAATCAGCCAGGGTAGCGCCGGTGATTCATTGATCACGCTGGCCAGCGTTCGGCTGGAACCGGTGGCTGCATTGGGAGGCGCTTCGCTATCATCTGTTCCGCCAGCCAGTTCCTCATCGCTTTCAATCTGCCCGCCCGTCGGATGGGCCAGCAATCCGAAGAACATCGGAATCGCCACGAACAAGCCAGCCGTCAGCAGCAGATTCCGCCCGCCCAGCAGCGTTCGATCGATCGTGATCGGCGAAATCAGCGTGGACATTTCATCAGCGCCGCTCCCCGTCTTGACCATCATCCCTTCCGACGCAATCTTCAGCGGCGCGGAACCGGACAACCCACCGTGCCAGATCATCATCCCTGCATATGCCGCGGCGACGATCAAGGCGTATTGGCAGGACGTACCGCGACGCTTGAATTGACCGCGCAGTTCCGACGCCAAGACGCCGGCTAAAATCAATCCGAACCCCCAGTTGATCCAGCACCCGACGCTCGAGACAGCCGCAATGAGCATCACAGCCCCGCGATTGGTCTGGGGTATCGAAGCGATGCGCGTCAAAATGCGCCGAGAGAGCGGAGCCTTCGCCAATCCAAATCCGGTCAGCAACACCAGACACATCTGAAGGGCAAAGGTCAAAAATCCCTTGTTCCAGATCGCATCCAGCCACATCCCGCCCAACAGCACGGTCCGCGCACCGAACGCTTTGTCGCTGACGGATTGGTCCTGAGGAAATAGCAACGCAACAGCAAACACCCCCAGCGTCAGCAGGCAAGCCAACGCCATCGGATCGGGCAGAAACCGCTGCGTAAGATTCGTAAAGAAATCACCCAGTCGACGCATGCGTCCATGTTACTGCAATTCGCTGCCGACGCATCTTCAAACATCTGGCGAGCCAACTTGGGCGTGTTCCGATTGGGAAAATGGGTGGCGGGCACCAATCAGCGACCGAGATTAGCGGCTATGTTCATGTGAATTGAGTACGATTCCGGTTTCAAAACGCCATCCGACACCGAGTACACATAGTCGTATTGACTGCCCTTTCGATTCGTCATTTGAAGCGTCACGCGGTAGGTATCCTTACCCGTCACATCCCACGAAGCATCGACCGATCGATAGTCGCTGACATCCTCGCGCCATCCCTTCACGGTATCCTTCCAATTGGCAACGAGCAATTGGGCGTTGGGAACGTCAGGCACAAACGTCAATTGGCTTTTGGCCACTTTCAGTTCGCGGTCCGATTCCCATACGTCGATGTAGTCGCCCTCTTCGCGCTCGGATTTCCCGCAGGCCAAGGCACGGGTCAGCATCGTCCCCGCGGCTGACCCATCCTGATTGAGAAGCGGAACTTCCGCATTCACCGGAAACGCAAGGCAGGAAAATCCCGACGGAACAGGTTCGCCACTCGAAGCGGTCCAGACCACTTTGGGTTGGGAATCGTCCACGTCAAACGCAGCGATCAACAGCGCGAGGGCAATCAACGTCAGCGTCCCAAGGGAAAGCAGCGCCAAGATCGCGATGACCCAGGCCAAGTTGCGCTTCTTGCCCGACCGTGAATCGTCTTCAATATCAATCATGACCAAGTTGTTCCTACGTTCGCACGAAGCGCTTCGACCAAGTGTCGGTAACTTCTATGGATTAAACTTTTCCAATAGAATTTTGTCACGAAGTCGCCTTGAATCGCACCTGTGATTTTTGTTATAGTCGCCACGCTGCGAAACGGATTTTCGCTTCTGCCGCACCGGTGCTGCAAATCTGCTGACATCTATCTTACACCCGAGCCATCTGCTCTAAAGCTGCTCAAGGAGGAGCGCCATGGAGTACCGTGTCCGCATCCAGTTTGCCAGTGCCATCGTCGTCATCGCCCTCGCCGTCGCCGCGAGTTTCGTCACCAGTACGTACATCGCTGCCGACGCCTACGAAGGGCGAAACAAGTACAACCACCGCCAAAACCAGACTATCACCGTCAAGGGATCAACCCGCCAACGCGTCCGCAGCGACCGAGCCGTCTGGACCATCGTCGTCAAAGGCGAAGGCGTCGACCTGCAATCGGCGTTTGAAGTGCTCGATTCGGGCGTCGAACGGGTTCAGGAATTCCTGACCAAGAACGGTTTCCCGCCGGATCAGGTCGGGCTCGGAGCCATCTCCACCACGACCAAGTACGCCCGCGACGCCAAGGGCAACCAGACCGACGAAATCACCGGGTTCACGCTTCAGCGACGATTCGGCGTGCGAACCACCGATGTCAACCGCGTCGCCCGGACGGCTGGCAAAGTCACGCAATTGCTCAAAGAGGGCGTGTTCGTCATTTCGCAATCGCCGGAATACACCTATTCGGAGTTGGCACCGCTCAAGATCGAGTTGATGGCCAAGGCGTCGGCTGACGCCCGCGACCGCGCCGAGAAAATCGCAGCCAGCACCAAGAGTCGCCTTGGCGAATTGCGCGATGCACGGATGGGCGTCTTACAAATCACCGCACCCGACTCCACTGACGTCAGCAGTTACGGCATCTACGACACATACACGATCGAGAAAGACGTCCGCGCCGTGGTGACCGCGACTTTTGGCATTGAAGCGTCGTAAAAAACCCGCGATCATGCCGGGCTGATTTCAATCCCCTTCGAAAGGTGATGATGATGCCCAGATTTCTCGCGGTAAACGATCGAACGTCGAACTCAAAACACAGGCCGCGCGCGTTCGCCGGACTCGCTTTAATCGCAGTCGTATTCGGCAGCGGCATGCTCGTTGGCTGTTCCGGCGTCCATGTTCCCGATGTTCAGATTGTCGCCCGTGCCGACTGGGCTGGTCCCGATGACAACCCGGTGATGGAGCGGTTCGTCGAGCATGAACCCGATCGCCTGACGATTCACCATGCCGGTGTGAAGGATGATGGTTCGGTGGCGGGCGATGAGAAAATGCGCCGCCTGTACAGGTTCAGCGTCAAGCAGCGCCCGTGGGCAGACATTCCCTACCACTACGTGATCGACCGCGTCGGCTGTATCCGCGAAGGACGCGAATTGAAATACGCCCCCGACACCAACACAACCTACGACACGCGCGGGCACATCTGCATCTGCGTCAATGGTGACCTGACCAAGCAGCCGCTGATGGAAAGTCAGTATCGCTCGCTTGTGGATCTGCTCGTCATGTTGGCGGCCGACCTCGACATCCCCAACGACCGCATCGTCGGACATCGGGATGCCGCCCCCGGCGAAACATCGTGCCCCGGTGTGCTTGAAAACTACATCAACAACGGCTGGCTCATCGAAGACATGGAAAGCGTACGGGCAGGCAGACCATACGAATTTCGTAAGTCTGAATACGTCAAGGCAGAGTCGGCAGACTAAACGGTCTTAAGTTCAAACGCAGCGATGCAACCACACCGTCATTCCCGCGAACGCGGGAATCCAGGAGAATGCGGTATCGTCGCTTGGCAACGCGGAAACTCGCAACCAAGCATCCGCACAAACAAAAAGACCGGACGATTTGAATCGTCCGGTCTTCGTCTTGTTTCGCTGCTCGAGAGGTACGCACATACCTCGATCGAGTTTCGCTACGAGCGACGGCTGCGACGCGATGCCACCAAAACACAGCCCGCCGCCAGCAACATGATCGATGCCGGTTCGGGAATCGGCGTATCGGCGATGAACAGGAAATCCTGCGTGCCAGGCGCGTCCTGACCAATGGGGCTATAGGTCACCCAACCGCGACCAACCAATGGATCGAGCGCCAACACGCCGGGGTGACCAGCAAGGCGGTGCTCATCACGAATGACGAGAAATGAATCGTTGTCGCCGTTAACCTGATCCCAAAGAGTCCACTCGGTTCCGGCCGTAATGTCCGTGTTACCGGCCAGGGCGGTAATCGTTCCATTGTTCATGGCGTGATTCGGAGTGATCTTCCAGCCACCGTCTGGGCCGGGGACGCCTTCAACATTCATGCGATACGTAAAGTCGATGGCGAAAAGTCCTTCACCGTAACCGTAGGTACCACCGGCATCGACACCACCCTTGGCAACACCCGAGATACTGATCTCAAGATCGCCGCCAAGATCGCTAACCGTCATACTCATGCTCGCGCCATCGGCAGGGTCAAACGAGAACGTGGTGATTCCGCCAACCCCTCCGACCAAACTTCCGGAAGTCGGAGTCTGAGTGAACAGTTCGTCCAAGCGAAGACCATATGGCGGCGGATTCACATCGCCGTCGGGATGGTTCAGGATGGGCGTGGTAAAGTTAATCGCAGACGCAGGAAGCGCCATGAACATAGACAAGAGTATCGCGCTGGTGAGAGTTCGCATCAGTTCTTTCCCCTAGTGGTAGAAATTGACCCTTCTGGGTCATTTCGCCCGGAAAACTCGGCCCTTATCCCCATGTCAAACATGAGAATGACTGTGCTGCAGGATCTCTCAAACCCGCCCGACTAAAGCTGATTCTAGCGAAATCGAAACTCACAAGTCAATCGGCTTCGCGGCATATACTGATGTACCGGATTAGTATGGTCGATTGCAGCGATTCTGAGTTTTTGCAAATGTCGTTAACTACTTATTGATGTGAGATTTAGGCATGATGACCTGTCGTTGCGGCGACGGCACCTGTCCCCATACCCGGCGTCTGCTGTTGATCCGGACATGCGGTGTACCCGTTCGTCCCATTGGCCGACGCCTCAAAAAACCGCATCCATTGATCCGCACAGGCATCCCATTGAAAGTGGCTGGCGACAAATTCACGGCCTTTCCTGCCCATTTCAATGCGTCGCTCATCGTCGTCCAGCAATCCGGCCACCGTGTCGGCAAACTGTTCGCGATCGCTTGCATCCGTCAGCAGACCCGTTTCGTCGTGGATCACGGTTTCGGGCAATCCCCCTACATTCGAAGCCACCACCGGAACACCGCACGCGCTCGACTCCAATGCCGCAACACCAAAACTCTCAACAACCGACGGAATCACCGATACCTGCCACCGTTTCAGCAGTTTGGGAATCTCATCATGCGGTTTCGGTTCAATCCAGGTGATGCGCGAAGCGACTTCGGTATCACCAATGCGCCGCCGAAGCACCTTTGCCCGATCGCGGCTGCCAACCATCTCGAAACGAACATCGGGAACGCGGGCAACCATCTCTGGCATTGCGTCGATGAATCGCTCCGCTCCGTACGCTGGCCCGAAACCTTTCAAGAATCCAACGACCGGTTCGCGAACCGGTTGCCGTGCTGGCTTAAACAGGCCCAAGTCGACGCCAAGAGGAATGACGTTGACTTCCGACGCATCGATGTCGGCGTATTCGGCGACCTGGTCTGCAAACCAATGGCTACACGTTGCGATGCCATGGGCGCCGTCGAACATGGCCATGCGCCGCTCACGCAGGCGCGGGGTTTCCGGAGGGGCGGCCGGTGGCGCGTTGATGTCCGAACCCCACGGCCAGAGCGCGAGACGACCGCAATCGATCGCCTCATCGTGGAAGCCCCAATCACTCAAGTAGAAGACCGTGACAAGATCATGTTCTTGAAAGAACTTGGAAAGGTACCGCGCGCGGCGAACGCTGCGCCGCACCGAGTTGCCCAGACTCAAACCGGGAACGCCAAAGCGCTCATAGGTCGCGCCTTTTGGATTGTGGTCACCTTTGTAGACGAGATGCACGGTCGCGCCGCGATCGTTGAGCGCAGCCACCATGCGTTTCGTATGCGTCGCACCGGGATGGGCAAAGATGCAGATTCGCATGGGGTCGTAACTGCGCTTAGGGACAGGTTTCCAAAGGTGCAGCGTCGGCTGACTGCTTCTGATTCGCGAGCATCGGTTCGATGGTTTTCAGCGCCGACCATTCATGCGGCAAAGTTAGCAGCCCGGTCCCCTTGCCCTGGTCATCCACCTGCAGCATGAACTTATAGGGTGTCTCAGCCAGCAACTGTGTGCGATCGGCATCCCAAAGCCTGACGATGGCGAAGTAGTTACCGCCGCCGAGCGGAAACGCGGGCAAATCAATTCGCACATCGTGGCGACCGGCTGGCGCTTTGAAGGTGATTCCTTGGTGTCGCGAGTTCAAACTCACCATCATTTCACCGCCGTCGCGCCGGATGGCCGTCTCGACCGTCAGGCGTTCAATGTCGCGATCGAGTTCAAACCCAATTTCCATCGTAAGCGGCTCGGAGGGGCGAACGCATTCGACCTCGCCCCCATCCGCGCCGCGAAATTTCATCCCCATGACGCGACCATCGGTCTTACCGGTGCGCGGATTGTCGACGTAAGACAATTCGCCCACGCGGGTCATCGTGGCTTTAAGGTAGTGCCCCACCGCGTCGGTCGGTGAACCCACAAACGCGCACTCACCGCCGTCGAGTACCATGGTGCGGTGACAGATGCTGCGCATTTGCTCAAGATTGTGCGTCACGAAAATCAGCGCCACACCCGACGCAACCATCTCGCGCATCCGCTCTTCGCAGCGATGGCGAAACGCCACATCGCCAACGGAAAGCACTTCGTCGACGAGCAGGACGTCGGGCGACACGTGGGCGGCGGTCGAAAATCCCAATCGCGCCTGCATCCCGGTGCTGTAGCGTTTGACTGGTGTGTGGATGAAGTCTCCGATACCGCTGAATTCGATGATGTCATCGAGTTTGGTCTTGATCTCGGCGCGGGTCATACCCAGGATGGCGCCGGTCAAGAAGATGTTCTCCATCCCGGTCAGGTCGCCATGCATCCCCGCGTTGACTTCGATCAGGGCAGCCAACCTTCCGTTGACGTGGATCGAGCCTTCGTCCGCCCGCAGGATTCCAGCGAGGAGTTTCAGCGCCGTGCTTTTACCAGCCCCGTTGGGACCGATGATGCCCAGCGCCTCGCCTGGGGCAATCTCGAAACTCAGGTTGCGAAGCGCCCAGAACAGCTGGCGCTTGGAGCGTGCCTCGCGTCCAATGATCCGTCGCCCCGTCGAGGCCAATAAATCGCGCAGGCTTTCATGAACCGCACCGCGCCGAAACTTCTTGCCCACATTGGAAAATTGAACGGCAACGGCCATCAAATGCACTCCGCAAATTTGTGCGACATTTTTCGAAACGCCCACCAACCGATGACGAACGTGCAGACAGCCGTCACGCACGCCGATACGAACGCCCCACCGGTGGGAATCGTCCCTTCAAGAATGCACTGACGATAGGCTTTGATGATGGGCGTCATCGGATTGCACACCGCAACGATGCCCCACCATGATCCATCGTTCTTGATTGGATAGACGACGCAGGTCAGAAACATCCAAAGTTGAATCGCCACGCCAAGAAGCTGACGCACATCGCGATAGAACAGGTTGGCCATCGCCAGCAACATCCCGAGCCCGGCGGTGAACACCATCTGTACAAAGATGACAACCGGCAGGAACGCAAGGGCGGCCGACGGAACGAACGTCCACCGGGTGGCGAAGTGAAAGTACGCGATCAACCCGACCAGGACGCTGCCGGCAATGGAGAAGTCCGCAAACGCCGAACCAATGCTTGAAAATGGAAACACCTCTCGGGGGAAGTACACCTTGGTCACAAGGTTGCGGTTGGCCACCAGCGAGTTGACCGATCCCAGCAGCGACGCAGAAAAGAATGTCCACGGTACCAGGCCAGTGTAAGCGAACAGCGGGTAAGGCATGGTGATATCAAGCCCGCCGACGACCTTGACCGCCCGCGTGAAGACGAACGTGAAGATCAGCATCATCGACATGGGAAGGAGAATCGCCCAAGCCATCCCCAACAGCGACTGCTTGTAGCGCACCCGAAGGTCACGCCAAATCAGCGATGCCATGAGCTGGCGGTATCGAATCAACTCGGCAAGCGGGTTGGACGCAGATGCTGCGTGCATGCAATTGTCAATCCAAACTGAAAAACGAGCGCGCATCGAGACCCCATACGAATGAGGGCGGAATTCATGCACGCTTCCTAATGCTTTTTCGGACGTTTGAAGTCCGTTCTTTTGGGCAGTAGGGGTCAAAACCCGACATTGTCGAGACGTGTTCAGTTTGAGTTGACGACTGCCCCTTGAAAACTGATCACAGGGCCCATCTTTATCCGGCGTCTTGATTACATGGAGCGGCGAAAGCACCGATAACAACATGAGCGAGCGCTGAGAAACGCCTGCCCGATGAGGACAGCGCTTGCCCGGCTGACCACAGTCGACCCAGATTTCGATTCACCTGTTCAATGGATGGAATAGGCCATGACGCAACTCGTGCAACTGTCGCTGCCGGATCAACCCAAACCCGATGCGGTCATGGACTTTACGCCTCTGCCCGATGGGGCGTCCGTCAAATTGATGCTGGTGTATCCCAACGTTCAGCGTGTTCGCACGCCGCAACTGGGCGTGGCTGTCCTTTCGGCTTGTGCGAAACAGATCGGCGCAGACGTTTGTCTGTTCGACATCACGGGAATAAAGCGTGGCACGGAGTTCGACGCATTCAAAGCCATGGTCGAACGCGAGAAGCCCGACATCCTCGGTTACTCCGTTCGTTCCAACGAGTGGCCGCTAACTCAGAAAATGCTCGCCTGGGCGCAGTCGCTCGGTATCACGCAGATCATCGGCGGACCGCATCCGACGCACGCCCCGGACGAAACCATCGGCGACTGCGACGCGATCGTCTTGGGCGAAGGCGAAGGCGCGATCATGGACATTCTCCGCGCCGTTGCAAAAAACAAACCGCTGGCCGGCATTCCGAATACGTGGGTCAATGTGGATGGCGAAGTCGTCAAGACCGACAAGCGCAACCTCATCCACAACCTCGACGAGGTGCCGCTGCCCGATTGGAAAATCTTCGGCGACATTCATTTCCGCGACTCATACATCGCCGGCATCATGGGCGGCGTCAATATGGTCGCAGCCATCGAGGGAAGTCGCGGCTGCCCGTTCACTTGCACGTACTGTTCAAACCACGCACTGATGGATTCGTATTCGGGGCAGGGTCGCTGGCGGCGCGAAAAATCACCCGAGCGCATCGTCGAAGAGTTAGCCGCATTCCGCGAAGCGTTTGGATCACTGGATTTTGTCTACTGGGTCGATGAAATCTGGCTGACAGGCGTCGAACGCCTCAAGCATTTCCGCGACCTGTACAAGAAAGAAATCGCCGCGCCCTTCAGCATCATGGAGCGGCCCGAGTGCATCTCGGAAGAAAAGATCGAGATCATCGCCGACGCCGGATTGCATTACGTCGCGATCGGTCTGGAAAGCGGTGACGAGGACCTGCGCACGAGCCTGCTCGATCGCCGCACCAAGGTCAACGTGCTCATCGAAGCGTTTACGCTGCCCAAGAAATACAACGTCAAGGTGCACGCATTCACCATGCTGGGCCTGCCCGGTCAGGATGTGACCTCGATGCTCAAGACCTGGGACATCATGCGAAAGATCATGCCGACGAGCGCCCAGTTCAGCATCTTCTATCCGCTCAAGGGCACCAAGCTCTACGATCAAACCATCCAGATGGGGATGTACGACCCATCCGACACTGCCGACAACTACTACTCGGGCACGGTGCTGACACAAGATGGCATCGACAACGCCTTGTTGCAGCGCTACCAGACGCTGTTCGATCGATACGCGAACAAACCGGGTGGGCTGGCGGTCGTTGCTTTTCACTTCTATCGCACGATCACCCCGGCGTACAAGTTGCGCTTCGTGACGGGTCCGGCAATCATGACGAGGATGCGTTACTACAAAGCGCGATGGAACACGTTGCGCGCGAAAGGGATGGTCGCAGTTGCCAAGCGCTTGGCTCGGGCGTTGATCGAAACACCCCAGACGCTCTTCACATCGCGCGGCACCGCCTAAGCTACATCCACGTTAAGCCAGCACTCGGGCACATGTTCACCGCACATGGGACAGTGTGCGTGCCTTAGACCGCCCAGGTAGTTACCACATCCCTGACAGATCGACTCCGGAAACTCGTCAGGGTACCAGTGCGCCGGCGCTTCCCGGCTGAACTCAATGCGGTGCAGGTGCTTGCACTTCGGGCAGGCGAGCGCGGCAAGCGGCGTGAACCTGTACAGCAACCATCCAAGACTTGGCCCCAACACGGCCATCATTGCCCTGCTTCGAAGCGCAACAACGAGGGGAATCAGTGGGAGCATCAGGGCGATAAAGAACAGCCCAACCCACGTCGATCGCGGATTGAATTCAACGATCTCGCGAAGCCCAACCAGGACAACCCGCTCTTGGGGTTCATCGCGACACTGGCATGGTTTTGAAATTAAGAAGCTCACAACGCAATCCTGTCACCAACTGATGGGCCGCGCGAAATGCGCCGTGTCGTCGACAATTGGATTTCATTTTCCACCGTCTCCGCAAGAACAATCAAGCATCGCCTTACGGGGTTCCTTACAATGTACTAATCGAAGCCGTAGGAAATCGCTAATTCCGAGGCCGAGAGTGCACTTTTGCCTAATACATAGGGCCAACACGATGCAATTCATACTTTACTTGACGCATTGTTCTGTTTTTGTTAGGGTTGCGTGCGTCAGACAAAAAATGACAATCTGCCCATTCACACCGGGCTTGGCGATGGAACCGTAATCAAACTTCGAAAGGGTCTTGAGATGAAACGTTTTGGATATCTGTTGGGAGCAATGGCCGTTTTTGGATTCGCGTTGATGGTACCTTCGGTCGTGGCTGACGAGCCGAAAGCCGATCATGGGCATGGGCACGAGCACGGCGATGGGCATGATCATGGTCACGCAGGTCACGGGCACAAAGATGGCGACGAGCATTCGCAGGATGCGATGCATGAAGCCATGATGAAGATGCAGGAGCCTGGCCCGCAGCACGCCAAACTAAAAGAGGCTGTCGGCACCTGGAATGCCGAGCTCAAGCACTGGATGGGACCGGGCGAGCCGGTGATCGGCAAGGGAAAATCCGTCGTGAAGTCCATCATGGGCGGCCGCTACATCCAGGAAGATTTCACTTCCGAATTCGACGGCAAGCCTTTCCATGGCCGTGGCATCTATGGATATGACAACGCCAAACAGAAATACGTCTCCGTCTGGTTTGATGACATGAGCACCGGTTTCATGCCATCTGAAGGCACCTATGATGAGGCCACCAAGACCACCACCTACGTTGGTGGCGGTCAAATGATGCCGGGCATGGAATACAAAACGCGAATGGTCGACAAAGAAATCGACAAGGACAAGCACGTGTTCGAGATGTACATGACGATGCCCGGTCAGCCGGAAATGAAGACCATGGAAATCACTTACACGCGTGACAAGACTGTCGCCAACGCTGAATAATTCGCGTCGCGATTTCAATCGATAACGCTTGTCACTCGCGTGACGATCGAGACAAAATAGAAATGGCATCCGCGCCAATCGCGTGGATGCCATTTCTTTGTTTTGACAATGCTGGTTTACGGTCCAACCAATGCACCAACAAACCCTGCCAGATCGCCGTCATCGATGTCGCCATCGGCATCCGTGTCCAGCGCGCCGCAGCCGGCACTGACCGGCCCGACACATTGCTGCATGACCATGAAGTCTTCAAGGTCGACATCATTGTCATCATCGGCATCGCCATCACCCGCAGGCACACCGACTTCGATGCTCAGATCGTACAACTGGATATCATTGGTCGACGTCGAAGCGGAAACTTGAAGGTAATACGTCCCGGCGCCAGGCAGCGAAAAACCATTGATCGATTCACTTTGACCGGAACCATTGCTGGCGGCTGTCAAAAGCGTCGTCGAACCGTCGGTGTCGAGCAGAGTCATGTTGAGATTGTGAATCGACAGCGCGTTGACCGTCACCGGACTGACGAACAGGCAACCGAAGAACACCTGCTCAGCCGACTGATAACTGTTGCCAACCGGCGATAGCGTCACATCCAATTCCGCATTGTCCGGAACCGAAAACGCGTACACATCAACGTCGCTGTTGTCGTCGATGCTCAGGTCTTCGTAGACGTCGGTTCGGTTATGAAACGTGCCAAGATTCGACGCACTGCCAACCGAATCGTTCGCCTCAAACACATCGCCATAGTGGCGCTGCCCCGACCGAATATCATCCAACTGAGGACCGGAGAAATTGAGGTTGATCGCGGGCTCCATCAGTTTGCTGCTGTTGTCCGGACAAACGTGCATCAATCCGATGCCATGTCCATGCTCATGCATGATGGTGTTGCGTAAGAATCGATAGTCGTTTGCAGAATCGGCCCAGTTGGGTCCGTCATTGGCATCGAGCACCATGTCGCCCCCACCAACCGTCCCGAACACCGCATTGGGAAACTGGTTGTAGGCCAGCACCCCATTGAATCCGTCAAGCGGAATGGATGAAATCCGCGTGTCGCCGCGGGCGCCGGAACCAGCCGAGCCAAACAGCGGCGCGCCGTCATCGCCCACTTGGGTATAGCTGAGACCCGACGCACTCCCCCATGTCTCAAACGACTCAGTGAAAATGCTTTGCCACGCCGAGGTGCTTCCAAACAGACCACCAAAGAGCGAATGGATCTGGTTGCTCCCGCCCGGTAAGCCACTGTCCGCGGGGACTGCGGTCCCGTCGGGCACGAAGCTGTAGGTCATGGCAAAGGGACTTCCCTGCGATCCCGGCCACCGCGTGGTGTGGACGTAGCGCTGCGAATCGTCAACCCCTTCAAACATCAAGCGATCGAGCAGGTCGATGTAGTCTTGCGACGTTCCAGGCGCGACGCAAAACGATCCGCGCCGCTTGTGGGCGGGCACTTTCATCAGACGCTCAACAAATTCGCGCTGCGACGGCGTCAAGTTCGCCAGCTCGCTCTCGCTGACGACCACCTTACTCGCTGATTGTTGCTTTGCGTCGACGGATGCCTTGGGGGTTTCGCCATGCGCGACGTTCAGGGCCAACGATAAGACAGCTACGCCAACCGATGCCTTGATCGGACGGATTTTCATGCTTTTCCCTTCCGCTATTTGCTCTTGTTTGGTGTGTGAGTTTGCCTGGAGTCAATCGTAACGAAATCGCCACGGCAAACCAAGAAACACGGGCCACAACAGATCAGCTACCAAACGGACGCAAACACGACACATCCCAAAACGCATCGGCCTACTATTCGTTGGTGAGTTCGCGGGTCATAAGCGTGCTGATCGCCTCGCGTGGAGAGGCTTTTTGATCGAGCACCGATCCGACAGCCCGGGTGATGGGCATGTCGACGCCATGTTTCTCCGCAAGTTTGAGCACTGCGTGGGTGGTGGCGATGCCTTCGATGACCGACGTCGTGTCCGCAATCGCTTCCCGCGCCGTCATACCGCGACCGATCTTTTCACCGGCGCTTCGATTGCGACCGACTGGCGAAATACACGTGGTCACCAAGTCGCCGACGCCCGCCAACCCGGTAAACGTCGACGCCTTTGCACCAAATGCTTTGCCCAGACGGGTGATCTCAACAACGCCGCGCGTCAACAGCGCGGCTTTGGCGTTGCAACCGGCATCGATGCCATCGATGATGCCAGCCGCCAGCGCAATGACATTCTTGGTGGCGCCTGAAATCTCAACACCGATGACGTCATCATTGGTATAGACGCGGAGATAGTCGTTGCTAAATGCGCACTGGATGCGCGTCGCCAGTTGGTGATCAGCGGCGGCCACGACGACGGTGCACGGTTTCTTGGCGGCAAGTTCCGGCGCGATGCTCGGGCCCGAAAGAGCCGCCACCGGCGTACCTGCTGCCAAAACACTTTCGATGATCTGCGTCGAAACCATCAGCGTTTCAACTTCGATACCTTTTGATACGGCGACGACCGGCGTTGGCGCGTTGTGGAAGCTGGCCAGCTTTTGCCAAACGCTTCGGATGAATTGACAGGGGATCGCCGAGACAATCAGATCGGGCTTCGCGAGCGCGGCGGCTGGATCGGCCGTCACGGAAAGATTGTCGGGAAACTTGAATCCGGCGAGGAATCGTTTGTTCTCGCGATGTCGCTGAAGTTCGTCGGCTTGCTCGGGAAAATTGCTCCAGAGCATCACGTCAAAACCTGCATCGGCGAGGATCAGCGCACACACGGTGCCCATCGCTCCGTCACCGACGACGCTGATATTCTTCCATTCTGAAGCCATAAAGTGCGATCTGGTTGACGCGATAAATCAACGCGCGAGTTGAGTACCGTTTGCCTTGATTCGCTGCAGCAATCAGACTGAGCGTTGTGTCAGCCGCCTTAGAATCCGAATGGAGACTGGCTGATGTTAAACTGGTCGAAAACATAGTCCGTCACATAGACCGACGCGACCGAAGTGACCAAGTCCGCCAACAACGCCTGCCCATCCACCGAGCACTGCCCGGTCTGGAACAACACGCCTGCCGACATGATCGCCGCGACCCTCTTAACCAGTTTACGATTGTTTCTCTTCATCACCTGCCAACTCCAATCCACAAACAACTGTTTCCGTTGGCCCCAACCTGCGGGGCCGACGCGAAGCTTATCACGGATTGTACGTGGGCACCATCGGGCGAATCGCAATCTGATCGGTGCTGCTCGAATCTTCGGGATATGTAATACCAGGGGCTGGCGCCACGCTCTGCGACGTGCTCGTCGAGACCGACGCGCTGACATTCCCGCTGACCGGCTCGATCGAGCTGGCCACCAACACCGAAATGGGATCGACGTTGCCGGTTTCGACATAGTCGCGTGACGATCTCACGCCAACGATCCGGCCAAGGTATTGGCTGACATCAATCGCCGAGTCACGGGGAATCTCAACGTAACAAAGCGTACGCGGAACCGCATCGTTTGGGTCAATCAAACGATAGCGACGCGGGCCCACCGGCGAAGAAAACACCAGGCTTTCACGCAGTTCGCCGACAGCAGCGTACCCAACACTGGGTCGCTCGACCGAAGTTGTGGTGAACGTGGCCCGTTGTTGCGACGCGGTGTGGCGCGTTTCGACAACTTCGGAAACCAAGTTGTTGATCTGCCCGACCGCATTGATTCGGATGGCCAGCACTTCCAACTGGTGAAGCCGTCGTTCGGCGTAAAGCCGCGACGCTTCATCCACATTGGCTTGCATGACTCCGCGATACTTGGCCATCAACTCGCCGAACTGTCGCTGCTCCAGCGGCTTGTCCAATTCCCGCATCATCTCGTCGTCGATCAGTTTCAACTCGGCACGCGGATCGACACCGGTATACGGAATGACCGTCGGAGCAGTGGGCTCAACAGGAGCCGACGTGACCACCATGCTTGTGGTTGACTGTACCGGCGGGGAAACGGTGGTGGTGCTGGTCATCTGGGTGATCGACTGACTCGACGTCGTCGAACTCGAATTCGGCTGCACGTACATCGGCTCCGACGTCATCCCTTGCGTACCGCTCAGGGCCTGGGTATTTGGCGACGGTGTCGCGGTGCTCGGCTGGTTGGTCACGACAGTTGGCTGGTTGGTCGCAACGGTTGGCTGAGGGCGCGACATTGTGCTGGTCGTTGTCGATTGCTTGGCATCATCCCACTTGATGACCGCAACCTGTCCCGTCGAATCGCTCGAAAACTGCGTGCCGCGCGAGGTGGGCTGCGGCGTGGTCGTCGAAGACATGTTCGGCGTGGTCGCCATCCCGGAATTCGACGTCATCGATTGAGTGGAGGTCGTGCTTGTAACCTCTTCGCGGTCAGCCGGTTTTGTAATCGTGATACTCGGTTGCGCACCGACGTTGGCGACTTTGTCATCGCTGATTGACATGCCCTGCGATGTCGTGGTCGTGGTCGCGCCCGACTTGGTCGCAAGCGCGTTGGAATCCGTTCGCTTGATCTTCCCGCCTGACTCTTCGCTCCACGTGTAGACCGCAACGCGATCGGTCGACGCTGCCGACTGGCGATTCGGTCGAATCGCAGCGTCACTCGATGACTGTGTTGACGAAGGTGGTGTGGCTTCGCTCATGCGCGGCGATGATTCGGTGATGCTCTTCGGCTTTACGTCAGCGACGGCAGCCGGCGGCTTTGAAGTCGACGCAGTTGAAATTGCGGGTGGCGGGTTTGACGTGGTTGCTGATGAAGCAACAGGTTTTGATTCGAACTTGGACGAATCAACCCACTGCTCCGATGTTCGCGCGACCAACTCGCCGTGAATCCAGGCGTACGCACCTTTTGGCGATTTGATTTTCAAAAAACCTTCGGGTCCGTCTTCCAAAACTTCGACCTCATCGCCTTCATGCAACTTCACCTGAACGGCGTAGCGACTCGGGCTGTAATTGGAGCCCGCACGCACCCGCACGTTGTTGCCATTGACGACGCCGCCACCTTTTCCATCCAGATCAACGTAGTGCTTTGAGATCAGACTGAAGCAACCGGGCGGCGGCACGATGCCAAACCAACCCGCGTCTTCTTCACGAACTTCAACGCGATCGCCGGCCTTCAACTTGGTGACGATGTAATAGTTCGTGCTGGGTCCGCTGCGGACGTTGACTTCCGTCGCGGTGACCGACGCGATGTACGGTTCGACGGCAAGTGCATGTGACGCACAAAGCGAAATCGACAAGGTGGCTAGAAATACGGGGCAAAATCGGGCGCGCAGAAATGACATGATATCCAATCCTTTGGGCATCTGCTGAATCGATCCATCGTTGGCCAGCCGAGAACCATGTTCAAAGTCAGCCAATCGCAACCGCCGGCACACGGTCTCGATAAGCCCTGCCACGTAACCCAACCGAGGCAGCGCCAATCCCAGTCCGCAGGGCCAAAAAACGCTTGCGTCAGCCTAAAACTATCCCCACAACGCCACAGTGTCAATGACCAACTCAACCCACTTTGACATTCGCGTGACACTGCGAAGCACCGTTTGTCGGCTAGCTGCAACCGCATGGCGATCACCACCCCTTCGACGATTCAAACCTGTGTTTTGTTCCGCGGAGGATGTGAAATTGCATTTGGCCAATCGCCTGTAATCTCCCGACTTTGCTGGTGTTTGCTATACTCCCCACCGATGACCAGCACCATGACCAACACGACCCGCCCACCGCTGACATGCAGCGTCGAGACCGGCTGCTCCGTCGCTCAACTACTGGCGTCGCTGCGGGGCGAGACGGGGTCGTTCGCACTCGAAAGTTCTTGCAACACAGGTGGTTATGGCCGCTACAGCATCGTTGGCGCCAACCCAATCGACGAGCTTGGGCATCATCTTCAATCAATAGACCCGGGCGAAGACGACGCGCTATCCGTCTTGGCAGCGGTGACTTCGGTTCTGCCGCGCATCGAGAACCCCGGTTTACCCTTTGTGGGTGGATGGGTCGGATTCATCCCCTACGAGTCCGGAGAAGCCGTCGTGGGCATCGCTTTGTCGGATGCGTCGGCGATGCGTTTCGGCCTTTACGACTCTGCCGCGATTTACGATCACGCGACCGACCGATGGACCGTGATGGCCGTCGATTTCCCGCAGAGCCCCACGCCCGCAGGCGAGCGAATCGACCTATGGAAGCGTCGCCTAACACAGGCGGCTGACCTGCCAACCGAACCGGGTGAGACCAGCGATCGAAAAACCGTCGCATCCGCCCGGTCGAACATGACCAAAGGCGAATACTTCGACAAGGTCGAGCGGGCGATCGAGTACATCCGAGCCGGCGACATCTATCAGGTCAATCTCACGCAGCGGTTCACCGTCGAGTCAGCCGTCGATCCGCTCGATCTTTATCTGCGTTTGCAGCGGGTCAACCCAGCCGACTACTCGGCGTTTATCGCTTACGACGATCAAGCGATCCTCAGCGCGTCACCGGAATTGTTCGTGCAACTGGCACCCGATGGATCAATCGTCACCCGCCCCATCAAAGGCACGCGCCCGCGCATCGGTAGCGACGACGCGATGCGCGACGAATTGAAAAACAGCGAGAAGGATCGCGCTGAGTTGGCGATGATCGTCGATCTCCTGCGTAACGACATGGGACGCGTGTGTCGATTCGGTTCGATCGATGTCACCCATGCCGCGCAGGCCGAAACGCATCCGACCGTGCATCATCTGGTCGCGACGATTGTTGGTTGCATCAACGAAAACGTGACAGCCGTCGATGTCTTGCGGGCGATGTTTCCCGGTGGATCGATTACCGGCTGCCCCAAGATTCGAGCGATGGAAATTATCCGCGAACTGGAACCGACACCGCGCGAAGTGTATTGCGGCGCGATCGGATTCATCGGCGCAGATGGTTCGATGAACATGAACATCGCCATCCGCACGATGATTCATCGACGCGACCGCGTGCACGTGTATGCCGGTGGGGCCATCACCGCCGACAGTCGCGCCGAAGACGAGTACAACGAATCGCTATCCAAGGCAAAGGGGATGTTTCGCGCCCTGGGCATTGGCGAATTTGACTTACACGAGAACAATCTGAACCCGAACGGAAATCAGTAAGCATGGACCCAATCGTTTTTCTCAATGGCGAGTTCATCAAAGCGTCGGACGCGACGATCAGCATCTTCGACGGCGGCTTCCTTCACGGAGCCGGTTTGTTCGAAACCATGCGAGCTGATCATGGGCACGTGTTTCGTTTACAGCCGCACCTCGATCGCATGATCAATTCGGCGACAGCGCTGGGCCTGCCCATCACGCTTGAGTCCTTACCGAAAGCCAACGACTTCGACAAGCTCATCGCCGAAAACGATCTCAAGACCGCGCGCCTGCGAATGACCGTCACCGTCGGTTCGATGCATCCATCGGACGTTGAGTCCGACAAACCCGCACTGACCGTCTGCGTCACCGCTTCATCCCTGCCCGCGTATCCGCCGGAGCTTTTCCGCCACGGGATGAAGGTGATGATCACAACCTACACGCAGTCCACGACCGATCCGTTGATCGGACACAAGACGATCAACTACCTGCCGAGGTTGCTCGCGCTTCGCAAAGCCCGCGAATTCAACTGCGGCGAAGCGTTCTGGTTCACACCGCAAAACTACCTGGCAGAGGGGTGCATCAGCAGCGTCTTTGTCGTCAAAGACAACGCCATCGCAACGCCGCCGCTCGACACGCCCGTCCTGCCGAGCGTCACGCGAAGCGCCGTGCTCGAAATCGCCGAGCGTGAAGGCATCGAACATCACGAGAAGACACTGAACATCAACGAACTTCTAGGCGCCGACGAAGTGTTCATCACCAATTCGAGCATGCAGGTCGTTCCGGTATGTTCGGTCGAGAAAACCGACATCGCTGAAGGCAAGCCCGGACCGATGACGGCACGATTGCGCCAACTCTACATCGAACTCGTCGACCAGGAATGCAAAGCGCAAGGATAGAATCACAGGGATAGAACCACACCATGGCCAAGTCGATCACGAAACACCCGTCAACCGTCTCGGAAGTTTGCAGCGCCCTCGAATCCATCGCACCGCGCCGACTCGCGCAAAAGTGGGACAACATCGGACTGCTGGCTGGCGATGCCGACGCGCCGGTTTCCAAGGCGCTGCTCTGCATCGACCTGACGCCCGAAGTCGCAACCGAAGCGATCAAAGCCGGCGCTAATTTCTTGATGGCCTACCACCCGCCGATCTTCAAACCGGTTAGTCGATTGACCGCACAATCCGGCGGACCGGAAGCGGCGATCTTTCGCTGCATCGCCAACGGCATCGCCGTCTACAGCACACACACCGCGCTCGATGCTGCTGACGGCGGGACCAACGACGTCATCGCCAACCTTTGCGGCATCACCGAAACCGATCCGCTTGAATACACACCGCGCGGTGCGGCTGACTGCAAGATCGTCACGTTCGTTCCTGCGAAAGACGTCGAATCCGTCGCGAGCGCCATGTTCAAACAAGGCGCGGGCCGCATCGGTGACTACGAGCAATGCAGCTATCGCATCAGCGGACAAGGGACGTTCTTCGGCACCGACAGTACAAACCCGTCGACGGGCAAACGCGGTCGACTCGAACACGTCGACGAAGTTCGATTGGAAGTCGTCTGCCCGCAGAGTCGCGTACCGCAAGTCACCGCAGCGATGTGTGCAGCCCACCCGTATGAGGAAGTGGCGTATGACGTGTATCCCACGCAGGCGCATATGGAGCGCGGTATCGGACGCGTCGGTCAACTGCCCCGCCCGGTCGCCCTCGAAACCCTCGCCCGCAAACTCAAGCAAGCAACCGGTGCACCGAGCACGCACATCGTCGGAAGCGCCAAGCAGAAAGTAACCCGCGCTGTCATCGTCGTGGGAGCCGCGGGCTCGCTGCCGTTTTCAATTCCGCTCGGCAAGACCGACGTCATCATCACCGGTGAAATCCGCCACCACGACGCCCTGACCATCCGCCGCCAACCGTGCAATGCCATCGCTCTGGGCCACTGGAGCAGCGAACGCCCAACGCTGCAGCATCTCGCCAAGCGGCTTGCCACGTTGACGTCGGGCATTTCGTACAAGGTCAGCCGATCCGATTGCGAGCCGTTTCAGCCCGTTTAGGTCGAATGGAATCGTCAGCGTCGTGACCGCGCACCTGTCTAGTTTCCCGAACCTGACCGACAATCCGAAACCAACCGAGGACCTGTATGTGTTCGCGCAGTTCGTGGTGCTGCCGCCGCCGGACGCCGAATAGCCATGGGCGTTTGAATCAAAGGAAGTGCGCTACAAAACGATGCCAGCAATGGTGGCAGTCATGAAGCTGGCCATCGCGCCGCCGATCATTGCTTTCAAACCCAGCTTGGCGAGGTCCTTGCGTCGATCGGGTGCGATACCGCCGATCCCGCCGAGTTGAATGGCGATGCTGCCGAAGTTGGCGAAACCGCAGAGGGCGTACGTCGCGATGATGCTGCTGCGCTCTTGCATCGGATTTTCCGAATGGAGATTCGCGCCGAGCGAGTCGTAGGCGATGAATTCCGTAAGTACGATTTTCTCGCCCAGCAGACTACCCACGGCGCGGACGTCTTCGCCAGCCACGCCCATGGTCCATGCGAGCGGCGAGAAAATCAGACCAAGAATGCTCTTGAGGCTTAGCGAATCCATGCCGCATCCTGCCACCATCGGCTTGATTGCAGACAGTTCACCGAACCAACCGAGGACAAAATCCACGCCGCTGACCAGCGCAATCAGCGCCAAGAGCATTGCCCCGACGTTGGCGGCCAACCGCAATCCATCGCTCGCCCCCGTCGTCGCCGCGTCGAGGAGATTGATCGTGTTGCGCTCGAAATTCTGAGCCACATCACCGGTTGACTTGGAAACTTCGGACTCCGGAATCATCAGCTTGGCCATCACAAAGGCTGCCGGTGCGGACATCACCGAGGCCATCAACAAATGCCTGGCAAACTCCTGCTTGCTCGCATCATCGTCGCCGCCCAGCATCGACACGTAGGCCGCAAACACACCGCCCGCAATCGTTGCGAATCCGCCCGTCATCAGCGTCATCAGTTCCGACCGCGTCATCGATGAAACGTAAGGCCGCACCACCAGCGGCGCTTCGGTCTGCCCCACGAAAACATTGGCAGCCATCGCCAGCGACTCGGCGCCGCTGACGCCCATGGCGCGATTCATCACCCAGGCCATCGCCTGCACGAGTCGCTGCATCAAACCGATGTGATAAAGAATCGACATGAACGACGCGAAGAAGATGATTGTCGGTAGCACATGGATCGCGAAGACGAACCCGACGGCTTTGTTGGTGAACAATTCCTGGCCGAATATGTACTCCGCGCCGGCGTCAGAGAACTTCAAAATACGCGTCGCGACGGCTGCGATCTTTTCAAACACGACGGTGGTGGCTGGGACTTTCAAGAACAACACCACCAACAGGAATTGAAGGGCGATACCACCGATCACGATGCGCCAGGGAACGCGTTTGTGATCGCTCGACAGCGCGAAACCGATGCCAAGCAACACGATCAACCCGATGATGCCGCCGAAATGCAATTCCATGTTCACCTCGCACCCTTGGCCTTGCCGCAATCAAAGCAGTTTTCGCAGCGCGGTTCATAATCACCTGCCCCACCAACGACAATCCGCGCGTCGCTTTCGATCAGCCGCTGCGTAAATGTCGCCACCGCCCCGCAGACCGCGCACGTCGCCGTCAATCGCTCGACATCGGCTGCCTTATTCGAAACGGCTTCCATCACGTCAAACATCTCGCCGCGATGGTCCAGATCGACACCCGCGCAAATCACGCGTTTGCCTTCGCCCGCAAGCGCGGTACACGCTTCGACAACCGGCATGTCAAAAAAATGAAACTCGTCGATTCCCACCACAGCCGCATCGCGAACCCGCTCCCGCAGATCATCGGCTCCCGTGATCTCGCACGCGGTAATGCCCGCACCGTCGTGGGTCACGATGCGATCAGTCGCATACCGCGTGTCCCGCGCCGGCTTGCATGCGATCACCGTCGCGCCGCCGTCCGCAGCGGCTGACAGCTTGCGAATCAATGCAGTCGACTTGCCCGAAAACATCGGACCGCAGATCAATTCGATCCGTCCGACCGATTCGCCTGATCGATTTGCTGGGTTGGCCATGGGATTCGTCGCAGATACCAATGATTACCTTCGGACATGCTAACGTTGCATTCGCCCCACCGCCAACGAGAAGACGTTTGCTTATTCGGCACCCATCCGAATACGATACACTGTTGCGAACGACCAAGATGAGACTTGCGCAAATTGACATGCAAATGTCGGGAGCTGTCATTTGATTCTGCATCGACCACTGTTCGAAAAAATCCTCACCGACACCAAGTCGGGCAAACGGACCATGCTCTGCGCCGTGGTTAAGACTAGCGGTTCCACACCGCAATCGCCCGGTGCACTCTTGCTCATCGACGAGGCAATGCACACAGTCGGTACGCTTGGCGGCGGATGCGTCGAAGCCGAGGTGCGCAAGCGGGCGTTCGAACTGCTCAATAAGGGCGAGTCGGGCCTGCTCAGCTTTCAACTCAATCACGATTACGGCTGGGATGATGGCCTGATCTGCGGCGGCGGGATGGATGTCATCGCTTCGCCAATTCTTTCGCAAGACGACAGCCGCCAGTTCGCCAGCATCCTCGACGCGATCGATGCCGGCGATCACGCGTTTGTCACCATGCGGGCGATGCACGACGGCGCACTGTGCGAATACAAAATCCTCATCGAAGCCGAGCCGAAACTCGTCATTGCCGGTGCGGGCCACGTCGGTGTGGAACTCGCGAAGCTGGCGGTCGATCTTGAATTCGACGTCACCGTCATCGACGATCGTTGCGATTGTGCCAACGAAAAACGCCTTCCGCCGCCGATCCACATCATCGTCGGCGACATCGAACAATCGCTTCGCAATCATAGGATCGACAAGGACTCGTACGTCGTCGTCGTTACCCGAGGGCACAACCACGACGAACAGGCGCTGGCCGCTGTCATCGAATCCGACGCCCGCTACATCGGTATGATCGGAAGTCGTCGCAAGATCAAACTCATTTACGACGACCTGTCAGCCGCCGGCATCGACCCGAGATTGTTCGACCGCGTGCACGCGCCGATCGGCATCAAGATCAACTCCGTCACCGTGCCTGAAATCGCCATCAGCATCATCGCAGAATTGATTTCCGTCCGCCGCGAAAACACGCGACGCCTGGTGGAAGGCCCCGTCACCGTAGAAAGCTGACCTCACCATGACTTCATCCGACGAACTTCGCGACGACCCAAACACCCCGCGCGTTTTCAACGTCATACCAGCCGCCGGCAAATCCAGGCGCATGGGAACGCCCAAACAGCTCCTGGAGTTCGGCGATTCGACGATTCTGGAAACGATCATCGAAACGATTCTCGGCGCCGGCACCGACGGACTCATGGTGGTAACCAACCGCGACATCGAAGACGCATTGGAGCTTTCTGAGGACCCGCGATTCCTAACTACAATTCTGACCAATCCCCGCGCCGAAATGCTCGATTCCATCCTGCTGGGTCTCGATCGTTTGACCAAGCAGTTTACGCCGGGCGATTCGGATGCGTTTATGGTCTGCCCGGGGGACATGCCGGCGATGTCAGAAGAATTGATACAATCGTGCGCGAGTGAATACCGACTTCACGCGGGCGACATTGTGGTCGCGTCGCGTGATGGCAAGGACGGTCATCCGATCGTGGTGCCGTTCGGCATGCTCGACGAAGTGAAGACGTTGCACGACGTTGGTTTGCAGGGAATCTTAGAAAAGCAAGCCGCCCGGGTGCATCGCGTCAATATCGAATCCGAAACCACGCAAATCGATGTCGATACGCCTGACGACTTTGATGCGCTTGGCGAACAACTGGATTAACCGACTAAACGCCGAATTCCTTCGAACGCTGCACGATGCTTCGAAACAGAACCTCTTCCGGCTCGGACATGTCGGCATTGCGCCGCGACATCATCACCTTGGCTGTGTGCAGGGTCTTTTCCAAATCGGCTTCCGCATGACCGCTAGCTGTCTTCCAACCAAAGGACGGCATGAATTTCGGCGCCAGCGTTCCGGTCGCGATCATCGCCCCCATCCCGACCACTGCGCCGGTTGGCAGAAGCTGACCGATACCCAGCCGCGCAAAATCGCCAATTGTCGAACCGAGAAACCGCAAACCACTGCTCACCTGCCGCGGGCCCAATTGGACCTTAACATCGCCATAGGTGTTCTTCAGGTTTGAATTGGTCGTTCCGGCTCCGAGATTCACCCAACTACCGATATACGCATCGCCAATGAAGCCATGGTGTCCCTTGTTGCCGTAGCCACAGAAAATCGAAGCGCTGATTTCGCCAGCCACCTTGCACATGGGGCCCAGCGTGGTGCCGGAGCGGATGGCGGTGTGCGGTTTCACATGGCTGCCCGGCCCGATGTAGGCCGGACCTTCAATGTAGGTGTGCACGTCGATGATCACGTTGTTGCTGATGAAGACCGGACCGCCATCGGCATCGACGACGGCGGTGGGTCGAACTTCACTGTGATCGCCAACGTGAATCTGG
>JAUIEW010000007.1 GCA_030429365.1 Phycisphaerae bacterium | reverse complement strand
CGAGAGGAAATCTTTTTAAACGCCAGCCAAGCTCCATCGCGGGGGCCATCGACCTTCTCGACGCTCGGGTTCAACCGCGCAGAGACAATGTCGATCTCGGCAAGCGTGCCCAGGGTTCCCAATGTTTCGATGGCTTTCTGTCTGACGCGGGCGTCGGTGTGGGTCGCAAGTTCGCTGAGCCGATCCAGGCGTCCATCGTATCCAACGATGGCGATGCCGCGGATGGCCTGCAACAGCAACTCAGGGTCAGAAGCCGCGAGGTTCGCTTCGAATTCCGGTTTGAATTCGGTGGACCCGATGGCAGCCATCGCTTTGAGGATCGCCACTTTCAGTCGCTTTGATGATCCGTTCACCAGGGCATATCGCTTTCGCAACGGTTCGATACTACGCTCGACATCTTCGGGGCTCAGGATTTCGCGGCTCGCCAACGAACCGAGCGATTCCGCCGCCGCGGCCACGCACGACTCGGGGGCATTGGTGTCGGTGATCTCGTCAATCAGCGGAATGATGGCGATTTCGTTTCGCAACTTTCCGAGCATGCTCAGGATCGTTTCGCGCACGGATGGGTCTGTTTCGTCCTGCAACCGGGCCAGCATGGGAGCCGCATCGTCTGGGTCATTGAGCGCTCCGACGATCTCCACCGAGGTCTTACGCACCGCAGGTGATGGATCGTTGTATCGGTCGCGAAGGGCTTGACGGGTCTTGTCGTCGGGCAGATTGCCCTCGGAAATCTGTTCCGCCACCAGACCGGCTGCGGTCAGACGCGTCGCCGGAGTGGGGTCGGCGAGCCAGCTTAGAATCAGCGCGTTTTTGGCATCCGCAGCCGTCAGTCGATACTGGGCGGAAAGGGCCTCGGTGAGGCGATTGGCGAGCTGATCACGTTGGGCTTGCGCAGCGTCGCGGACGTTTTTCAGTTCGAGCTCGCGTGCATCAAGCCGCTTGGACTTCAGGTGCAACTGGTTGCGCAGCCACTGCGTTTCGCTCAATGACTCTTGCGCTTTCCACCATGCCTTCCACGACTCGACCGATCCGTCTCCAGGCGATGCGACGTGCCCGAGCACGTCCAGCACCATCGAACGGAATTCGTCATCGGGGGTATCGAGAAGCTGAATCAACCCCGCGACCACATTGCGACGATCCGTGTTTCGCGACAGCGCAGACAGCGCCGCCCCCCGTTTGGACAACGGGGCATCCTGCGTGTTGGCGATCAGTCGAAGCGATTCAAACACCGCGGGATTCTGAAACTCGGAAAGCGCCAACGACGCTGCACTTGGCACGTCAGCCGTGGGATGCTCCAGCATTGTCAGCAACGGATCGACGAGCCGCGCGTTGGGTTCGTTTGAAGAATCTTGAGCCCATTGTTGAATGGCCCGACACATCACGACCTTGGTCGACGGTTCGTTGCCAGTGATCAAAAGATTGACCACATTGTCGATGGCTGGCTTGGATCCCACGGTGAGCATCGCCACCGCCTGACTGATCCGCGTCTCCATCGAATCTTCCAGGTTGAGGATGATGGCCCGCTGGGCTTCAAGCTGGCTGTCGACAAGCTGCGTATCAATTGGAGCCGGTGTTTCGGTCGGCGCGGGCGTCTCGACGGGGGCGGTTTGAGCGTCTGCAGAAAGGGGCAGCGCCAGTGCGAGGATCAGGACGATCCGCAACAGCGTATATAAGGCGTCATCTTTTCGATGAACAACTAGATGTGGGACATCGTTGACCATGAAAACCCAAACCGAAGACTTCTGGACAATCACTTCGGTTTCAATGTGTGCCCAATGACTAATATGTAGTCAATGCCGCGTGCGGTTGCAAACCTTCGACTCGCGATTTGACTCGGTAAGTTCAGGTTTGGCGCTCGAAACTCGTTCGGCTCGGCAGCGCGGACGATTTCTTTATAGATCATATCGGCGCGGAGACGTTGGGTTCGTCAATGATTCGGCTTGCGGTGGGGCTTCCAATCGACGACAACAAGCACGAATGGATTGTTGACGCATCGGCGGCACGTGTGTTTGGCGACACAATGACCGCCGAGTTCAAGGATGGAGATACACCGGTGCAAGACGCTTCAACTCGAGCATCCAACGTGGGGAGTCGGGCCCGTGGGCGTGCGTCCTGGCTCGGGACCAAGGTGGTTGCGACCATCGGTCCGGGATCTTCCTCCCCCCAAGTCCTTGAACCACTGCTGCTTTCTGGCGTCCATGTGGTCCGAATCAATTTTTCGCATGGCACGCTGGAGGATCACAAGGTTGTCGTGGATCGGGTCCGCGCCATCGCCGCCAGCCACCAACTGACCGTCGCGATCATGGGCGATCTGTGCGGCCCGAAAATTCGGCTGGGGCCCGTTGAACATGACGGCGTCGAGATCGAAGCCGGCAGCACCCTCCGCATCGTCACCGACGAGGTCGAAGGCAACGCATCGCGCGTGTCGACCAATCAGCCCGATGTCCTGAAGGACATCCAGGTTGGCCATCGCGTCCTGATCGATGATGGGATGATCCGATTCGTCGTGACCGAATCGAACGAAGACGGTCTCGTTTGCGAGTGTCAGGTTGGCGGCACGATCCGCAGCCGCAAGGGGGTCAACCTTCCCGACAGCGATTTGCAGATCGATGCCTTAACCGAAAAAGATATTGTCGATCTGAAGTGGGCGATCACCAACGATCTGGATTACTTGGCCATCTCCTTCGTACGGACTGCTGCCGACGTCCAGCAATTGCGTAAACTGATCGAAGCCGAAGCGGTCGAAGTGCACATCGTATCCAAGATTGAAACACCTCAAGCCGTTCGCGATATCGACAATATCATCGAAGCGTCGGATGCAATCCTTGTCGCACGCGGCGACTTGGGGGTCGAGATGGACATCGTTCACGTCCCGCGTGTGCAAAAAGAAATCTGCGCACGCTGCCGCCGCTATGGCACGCCCGTCATCATCGCGACACAAATGCTTCAGACGATGGTGACCGAGGCGATTCCGACGCGGGCGGAGGTGAGTGATGTGGCCAACGCCATCGTCGACGGCGCCGACGCGGTCATGTTGTCTGCGGAGACGGCGGTCGGCGAGCATCCCGTTGCCGCCGTCGAGATCATGAACCGTATAGCGGCTGAAGCCGATCGGTACGGCGACCACCTGAGTCGGGCCGTCGTCGCCAATGAGTTCTGTCGCGGGGTGACGGCGGCTGTCGCCCACAGCATCCAGTCGGTTGCGGAGCACGTGGACGCGGTGGCAGTGGCGATCTGGACGGAGAAAGGGGTGTTGGCCCGTCTGCTGAGTCGTCACCGGATCGATCAGCCGATCCTGGCATTGACTCCCAGTGACGCGGTTCGCCGGCGTCTGGCGTTGTACTACGGCGTGACGTCGGCGACGGTGCACAAGCCCCAGGAGACGCGGGAATGCCTGCAAAAAGCCGACGATGTCCTCGCCCGCGAAGGGTGGGCCAAGATTGGCGACCCGATCGTGATGGGATTTGGGCCCGCAAGCATGGAGTGGGGCGATACCGGTTCGATCACGATCCATCGGCTGGGGGCGCGGCGTCCCTGATTGGTTGCGACGCAACTCGGACCGCAGATCTACAAACGCATTCTTGACCCGGACCTATCCCCATCTAAGATTGCTGCCATGAATACGCGTAAACAAATTCAAAGCGTCGTGCTTCTGGTCGGGTTGGCTTGTCTGGTTGGTTGCACGCCTGTTCAGCGCGACGGCGATCCGATGATGCAGGACTTCACCGTCGCCGATCAGGACCAGCTCAACGATCTGCTCAATACATGCGAGGATGTTCTGCGCGATCAAGGGTTTCGAATCGATCGCGTCGATCGCCGGGCAGGCGTGGTCACGACCTATCCCGAAACGTCGAAACACTTCTTTGAAGTCTGGCGCAAGGACGTAGCCACCAACTACGATTTCTGGGAAGCCAGCTTGAATACAATTCGTCGCACGGTTGAAATCCAAGCCGCCCCGGACCTCGTGAAGGGTGAAGCCAGCGTGACCGTCAAAGTCGTACGCGAACGCTTTTCCGCGCCCGACCGACAATTCAACAATTCGATCGCCGCGTTTCAGTTCTATGGTGATGCACTGCCGGCAGTATCCACGGGCGAACGTGTCACCCGCGCGGATGTCGAGTGGATCGAGGACGGCCGCGATCTGGCGTTGGAAGAATTGTTAATGAACAAGATTGCAGCCCGCGCCGGTTAATCAGTGCACGATTGATCACCGGCGCATTCTGAAACGTCGGTGCATTTGAATCGGCGAGCCACCCGCTGCTTTGACTACCAATTGCCGATGTCGTCGGGCGTGCCGGTCAGACCGTCGGCTCCGTTGCTCCAAAAATCATATCCGTCTGGATTGTGCAACCCGGGTGACTGGTACTGGAAAGGTTTTCCCCAAGGGTCTACCAGCAGGTCGGGGTTAATGATGTACGGACCACTCCAACGTTCACTGTCTGACATTGTCTCCGGCATTTCCTGCAATTCATTCAGTGAATTCGGGTAGCGTTTCATTCCAGTCACGAATCGATCGATGCTCAGGTCGACGATGCCGCCATCTTTGACGACCCTCATCGCGACTTCTGCGTTGCGCTTGTTGTCCTCTTCAAATTGCTGATTGAGGTCGATCGAAACAGTGTTCGCTTCGGGAGCTGTCCTGAAGCTGTCGCCAAAGTACAGCCACAGCGTCAGTCCAATGGCAATCAAACAAAGCACGGCGAACGTGATGAACAGGGGAGCGAGCGAGTTGCTTTTCATGACATTTTTTCGGCAAAGGCACCTTGAGCCGTGGACATCAAGCGCACCCGATTGCGCCCGCACTGATGGTATTCATCGGTCTGCAGAATGCAAAAGATTGAGCCCGGCGGTCCGCGCGTCAGTCGGGGGCACAGGTCGGCTGCGGCTGGGAAATCTCGTTGTCCCAGAATGTGTGACTCTCTCGCGCCCGTTCGGTATACTGAGGTCTGAATCAGACAGACCAACTACTCGATTTTCCGCGTCCCGGTCGGGGGGAAGAGGATGATTTTGCAACAAGGGGCGAGCACACATGGGCCACCAATCACCGGGAACCAGGATTCCACAGTTCAGTCGGGTTTTCATTTCCTTCGCAGCGTTTTGTTTCTTATTTGCTCCAGAGGCACGCTGTCTCGCGTCAGGGCCTGCCGTCCAACGCATTGTCGTTGCAACGTCGATTGAAGCGCTTCCTCAGCCTCTCTCTGACTATTTCGCCGACATGAAGGACGCAGTGCTTGAGCGAGCCATCGAGCCGTTTGGATTGTGGCAAAGAGAAGCGCAATTCAAGAATCGCGCGCAGTGGTATTACGTCTATCTCGACGCCGCGGCTGAATCGAATGATCCGCGCGCCCGCATGCAGTCTGCGCAAGAGTTTCCAGACGAGCAGGTCAAAGCGCGCGGATTGATGCGAAAGTCCAAGGTCAAGCGCGGCGGCGAGTTGCCTTGGGCATTGGAAAGCATGGCGACGGAATTGACCCGGGCATTTGAGAACGGAGATCGCAACGAGGTCGCGATGCGAGCAGGGTACTTGATTTCGTTTTGCGCCTGTGCCGCAAACCCGTTCCACTTGACGCGAGACCGTCACGGCGAAGCGTCGGGAAATCTAAACTTCGGCCGCAAGATGCTGGGCGATCCGCTTTATGCCCATCAGGATGTCGGGCAGCGATACGGTTGGGAGTTGGTGCGCCGGTTTCAGCATCGCTATCAAAGCCAGATCGATCCGGCCCGGTTCCAGTATCCGCTCGGACAAACCGCCCGCCAAATGATCTTCAATACGATGCTCGCGTCATTGCAAGATCTTGGCGAATTTTGCAATGCCGATCGCGCGATCCTTGAGAAGATGAACGTCGTTGGCGAAACGGCATTTTTTGCACGGCAGGACGAGTATTACGAATTGCTCGATGATGCAGAGGGGGAGGCCACAGTCGAGATGTTGCGACGGGCGTCGCGGTTGGCGGCGGCCCTGATCTACAACGCCTACGAACAAGCCGGTTCACCAAATCTGAATTCCAGCCAGCCGGAACCGCCGACGAAAATCGCGGCGATTTCGCAACCGCTTCCGGATGCGACGCCCGAATCCGGCACCGCGGACAACCAGGATCAAGAAAATGGGGCCAGCGAGCAACCAGCCATCAGGATCGCCAGCAAGAACTCAAAGGTCTTTCACCTGCCGACGTGCAGTCATGTCAAACGCATCAGCGACAAGAACCGCGTCGAATACGAGAGCGAGCAATCCGCGCTCGCTTCCGGAAAACGTCGCTGCAATTCCTGTCTTGGAAAGTCCGGTTGATTAGACGCGCTACTCAAGTTCGCGCAGTGTGCGGTCCCAGCGGGGCCAATACCAGCAATCGGGATCCAGTGAAAGTGCGACGCGGCTGGATCGGCCCAGGATCTGACTCCGCTTGACGAACCCAAATGAGCGCGAGTCAGCACTGTTGTCTCGATTGTCGCCCATCATGAAGTACTGCCCTTCGGGGACGACGATCGGCTTAAACGTGCGCGGTGAACGGACGTTTGGGGTGATCATGGTCGCGTGTGTGTGTTCGCCCAATGTCTCGGCAGCGAACTGATGGCGCGGTATCGCTTCAGGTTTGATCTGCTGGATCAATTCTTCGTCGAGGCGATCGTAGTGGAGCGGTTCGCCGTTGATGAACAAAACGTTGTTGCGCATTTCAAGCTGATCACCGGGCACGCCGACCACCCGCTTGACCAGCCGATCCCCGTTGGCTGGTGAATAGCAGACGACGATTTCACCCGCTTTCGGTTCCGACCATTGCAGAAGATGCCACGTCGTGTACGGAACCTTCAAACCATACGCGAGGCGATTGACCAGAATTCGATCGCCTTCGAGGATCGTCGGTTTCATCGAACCGGTCGGCACGTCGTTCCAATCCGCGATCGCCGAGCGGAAACTCGTGCACACGATGATGATGATCGCCAGTGGTTTGACCCACTCCCGCCACAACTGGATCGCCCGTTCTTTGGGCGTTCGTCGGCGGGATTCTGTCGTCGTGTCCGCGGTCGGTTCTTCAGGTTTCATATGCCTCTTACCTTTGTACTTTGACCATGCCCGATGCTGAGGGGCTTGAATGGTGTGTCGGTCTGGTCTGAGATTCTAGCCACGCGGATTCTACTCTCGATCGATCCGGCTTGTTCACCCAGCAGGTACAGTCCGGCTGAATTCTGGCGATATCAGGCGATTTCTGCCAGAATCACGACGAAAATCGACAATCGGGCAGCATCCACTTGAGCGGGAGGACGTCGGCGTGGCGGACAATCAGACGACATTATCGGAGATGAAGCAGTTGATGGCCGACTTCGTCGCCGAGCGCGACTGGGAGCAATTCCACGACGCCAAAAACCTCAGCGCGTGCATCGCCATCGAGGCGGCTGAACTGATGGAACACTTCCAATGGACCCATTCGGACGCCGTCGACAACATTCAGAAAGACGAGAAGACGATGGGTGAGATCACCGAAGAAGTCGCCGACGTTTTTGCCTATTTGCTGTCCTTCGCCACCACCATGAATATCGACCTGTCCGACGCGCTTCGCGACAAGATGGTCAAGAACGCCAAGAAGTATCCAGCCGACAAATACTACGGAAAGTTTAGACTATGAAACCAGTATCAAACGCTGTTCGCCGCGCAACTCACCGACGTTTCTTCACGGCTGCGTTCGTTGTTATAGCCCTCGCGGCGGCCGTTCACGCGGGGAGCCCAACAACCGAACTGGCCCCTCCGAGTTGCACGGGGTCGGTCAGCCAGGAGCAGGGCGTCAGCGTCTTGCGACTCTGGGGAACGCCTCGCCAGCAAGGGCACGCTCACGGCAAGTTGTTTGGCCAACAGATCACCAGCATGCTTCGCCTGCTCTTTGATGGCGATCTTCTCTTTCGCGATCCGCAGCAATACGAAGTCGGTGTCCGCAAGCAACTGCTGCCGCGGTTCGAATTAACCGCCGCCGAGCAAGCCGAAATCACGGGTTTGATTGCGGGGATGCGTGAGGCGGTTGGCGATGAAGGCATGATGCTCGAGCGATTGGGTCGGCCCATCGACGAATCCGACCTCATCGCACTCAACACGTTGGCCGACTGGATTCCCGGGGGATGTTCGAGCTTTGCCGCGTGGGGCGCAATGACGTCAGACGGCGGCACCGTTGTGGGGCGAAACCTCGACTACTTCGATCTGCCTGGGTTGAAAGAACTGCATTTGGTCGTCGCGCGCAAGGTCGCGGCTGAAGACGCCAGCAGTTGGGTGTCGGTTGCCTGGCCCGGACTCATCGGCGCATATACCGCGATGAACGAACATGGTGTTGTGGTCGCGATGCACGATGTGGATGTCGCCCCGTCGCAGACGCAAGTCCGCCGGCGCCCCCGAAGCCTTGTCCTGAGGCAGATTGTGCAAACGTCCGACGCTGCCAACGCCATCCAGGTCGCCGAGCGCATCCTGCTCGCAAGTCCCGGAACCCGTGGAAACAACTTCATGGTCGCTACGCGGGCTTCAAAAGAAAGTAAGACGGCTGTCGTGTTTGAATACGATGGCAACATGGCGGCCACGAAGGGCGTCACCGTTCGACAGGCGGTTACCAACGCACCCGACAAGGTCGAGTCGTTCATCGCATGCACCAATCACTACCGCAACCGGGCCGAGGGCGGTGATTCGTGCCCGCGTTATCGCGGCATCATGGAAAAGCTCAACGCACCGGATACGAAGGTCGATTCGGATCAGGCTTGGAAGATTATGGATGGTGCGGCGATGAACGGCACCATTCATTCGATGGTGGCGTTTCCCAACGTAGGCGCACTCGAACTGCGGTTTGCCACACCCGAAGATCACGCCTGCCATCAACCGCTGAAGCGATTCCTGATAGCGAAACTCCTCGAGTAGTCTGCGGGGGGCCAGTTTTAGTTGCCTGAACCAAACGACAATGAGGCACGCGCAAAGCGCATGCCCCATTGTGTCAGACCCCACTGATTGAAAAGGAGTAGAACTTGCGTGGTTTGCGTGCGGCCGCACGGCTCCATGACGCCACTTCAGGCGCGGCGCGCAGATTTCTCTCTCGTCTTGATACGCCTCCCAGGTTCAGACCGCTCTCTCGCTGAATCGTTTGGGCAGGTGGGAACCTCCCAGCTGCCATCCGACTCAGTGGGTTTGCAGGCTTGGTCGGATTGCTCAAAAGATCCTTACAAAGTAAATCGCGGATCGACTATATTTTTTCGTACCTGGCTGGTTAAATGGTTTCGATGAAGATGAAGCGACCACTGGCACATGGCAAGGACAAAGCACCTCCGAGCGCGCTGGATCCGGCTCAATGGGTCCAATTGCACGGTGATGCGTTGTTTGGTTTTGCAATCCTGCGTGTGCGTGATCGCGAAGTGGCTGAGGATTTGGTGCAGGAATGTTTGATGGGGGCCTACGAAGCACGCCATCGATTCACCGGAGAAGCAGCTGAACGAACCTGGCTGACGGGCATCCTCAAACACAAAATCATCGACCACCTCCGCAAGCAGTCTCGACGCCAGAGTACGGAAACTCTTTCGGACCAAGCTTTGGGTGAAGCCCATTTTGATGGAAGGGGACATTGGGTCGGGCGCTCTTCGACCTGGAATGGCGACCCCAAGGCGTTGATTGAAAACAGCGAATTTCAGGCGACGCTGGCCGGCTGCATCGCCGCATTGCCCGATAAGTTGGCCACCACCTTCATCCTGCGGGAAATTGACGGGGTGGAAAGTGAAGAAGTTTGTACGATATTGGGGATTACTTCGACCAACATGTGGGCGAGGATCCATCGGGCAAGGCTGAGTTTGCGCCGATGCCTCGAAACGAAGTGGTTTCGCGAGAGCGAATGACGGCCGCCGCGGTCACGTATGCCGCGGGTGACGGAAGAACTGGCATGTTTGAATTCTTCAAACTACTAAACGCACGCTGCGAAGATCACGCTCGATTGATTTCGTTGTCGATGGACCATTCGTTGACCCGGTCACAGCGCCTCGCCATCAAAATTCACGTTCTGTATTGCAAGGCCTGCCGCCGCTTCAAACACGACGCCCACATGATGCGCGAAACAATCAAGATGGGCTGCGGACAGTGCAACGAGTTTCCGAAGGCAAAGGAAACATCGCTCTCGCCAGAAGCCGCCGACGCCATCGCCGCGTCTTTGAAAGCGCGCATGTCCGACGATCAGTAGCGCAATCGCGTTCACCAACTTTTCTTGATATCCAATCCCGCGATTACTTGAGTTTGAGTTGCCAGTGGATGATTCGATCCAGCAGGCGATCGGGCAGGTGTGACACAAGGTGAGGGGCGAATTTCGCCGGCGCGGTGATGCGGTAACGCGTCTTCGGGCGTTTTGATTCGACCGCTTTCTGAATGGCTCGTGCGACCGCAATCGGTTTCGCAGCCGTCTTACCGAAGCTACGATTCCAATAGCTGTCCATCGCGTCGCCAAGTCGCTTGTAGGGGCTGTTCTCGTCGCCCTTCGATTCGAGATTGTGGTCCACGTTGGGGCGGAATTCGGTTTCAATCGGACCCGGTTCAATCATGACGACGTCAACGTGGTAGGGGGCCAACTCCACCCGAAGCGCCAGCGACATCGCGTCGAGCGCGTGCTTGCTCGCGCAGTACGGCCCCATCATCGGAAGCGACAGGTGAGCGACCACGCTGGACACGTTGATGACCCGACCGCTTCGCTGCGATCGCATCATGGGCAGCACGCGTTGAGTGACCGCCGCGACGCCAAACAGATTCGTCTCAAACTGTTTTCGCCATGCGTCGAGGGAGACTTCCTCGACGGGACCGGCTTGACCGTATCCCGCATTGTTGACGACGCAATCAATACGACCCTGTTCGCTTTGAATCCGCTCCACCACCCGTTCGATACTGGCTATGTCGGTGACGTCCAACTGTTCGACGATCGCTCGCCCGGCAAACGGCTGAGCCCATGTTTCGAGTTGGGCAACGGACTCGGTTCGTCGGGCGGTTGCATAGACGGTGTGACCGGCGTTGGCAAGCACGTCGGCTGTTGCGAATCCGATCCCGCTGCTGCAGCCGGTGATCAAGACGATCTTTTTGGATGATGGCGATGCACTGGTCATCAAATCATCGTAAAGGCACACGCCCGGTGTGTCGACACGGTCTGCGCGCTTCAATGTGTGTTGGATTATCTGGAGATTGGAGTGGAAGCGGCTGGGCCTCGACTAGCCGCCCGACAAGTCGTCGCTCGTTACGATGAAGTTGGCCGGATTGAGAAGTGTGTTGAGAATGAAATTCTGCGTGCCGAACACGATGGCGTCGCGCGCCCGCAATTCGCAGGTACCGGCGAAGCAAGTGCCGACAATCATCATTGCCGTCCAGATTGAGCGGCGATTATGTCGTTGGGAAGCGTTCATGATGTGCAATCTAATTGTTAAAGATTAGGGCTCAGTGATACGCTGCTCTTCCAAGAGCGCTCTGGCATTGCCAAACGTGTCCAGGCCGATGATGTCTCCGCTGAAGCCTTCGTCATCGAGGACGAACGATGCAGCGACGATTCCGCCAGCCGTATTCGGGGCCTCCCGCGCCTGGAAAACAACCGTATCGCCACAATCAAAATTCGTCGAATCACTGTTCAGCGGATTGACGTTTGAGGGGACTCCAAAACCGCCCGCGCCAACAGCCGTCGCGTTGACAAAGAGCCCGGGTTCGGTGTTCGGTCGATCAAGGTCTTCACCCAAGCCAAGCCGGAAAATCGGGCACTCGATCAACACGCCCAAGTCGTTGGCGGCCTGCTGCGGTTGCGTGAGCAGACGGTACGTTTGCTTCTCAATTGTGAATCCGGACGGATCATCGTCCGACGGTAGGCGGCGTTCGGCCGTAACCACGAATTCGATCGAAGCTGACGACGCATTGTTCGCACGAACCAGAATGAATCCAGTCCGATCACCAGGAACCAAGGGGAAGACCTCACCCGTCTGCTGGTTTAGGAACGAAGGGTTCAGCAGCAGCGATGCGTTGCAGCCGACAATCGCCGACGCCATCAGCATCAAAAGGGGCAACCCGTAATAACTCATACGCTTCATATTTAGATTTCCCGCTATCGCACTGCCGTCTGGAATTCGAATCGACCCGGGTTGGATGCCTGAGCGGCATTATCGCCGTCGAGATATCCCGGAGCGGTTTGGCCCAACTCATCCACGACAAAGGGGACCCGCAACGTCCCCGTGAGAATAAAAGCGACGACACTGCCGCACTGCACATTGCTGGCCGGTACCGGCACGTCGCGAATGTCGAAGTTGCGCTGCAACGTTACATTGAAGTTGTTATCGACTTCATCCCCCTGCAAGATGGTGAACTGTGGAGGAATGGTCTCGTTGAGCGTCCGAACGTTGAACAGGATGTTCGTGCTCTCAAACCCAATGACTTTCAAGAACACCGGGACAAACACTTCGATGCTGGCGTCGGGTTGAACATTCGCAACGTTGCAGACGGCAACAACGCTGGTCAGCGTGTTCTCCGTCAGTTGTCGCGGAACCAGCGGATTTTCCTGAATGCCGTCGTCGGTAAGAACCGTTCCCTGAACGATGTCCGATCCATCCAGAAACTCAATCGTGTTCGAGTTGTCGTTGACGTAGTTGAGCGTCGTACGCACGCGGACGCGAGGCCGCAAATCCGGATCGCTCGTGTCGATGCCGATGCTGTCCATGTAATCGACCAGCGCCGAATCAAACCGCGTGTTGTTGATCAAGAAGACCGGGACGTGGCCCGGGGCATTCGACAACGTCACATCGTTGACGATGCCGTTGTTGTCCGGCGTTGGCGTGGTGACCAGGCTCAAGAAGGATGGATTGAACAGACTGGCGCATCCCGTCATCGCTGAGATGCTGCAGCATACGATCAACAGGGTCAGCGTCTTACGCAGGCGGCTGTGCCCGCGTCGAAACTGCGAAACACCAGCAAACCGCCGGCTGCCCGCTCGCTGCAAACCCACAGACCGTCGGGTCCCGTATGTGTCATTTGTGTGCAAGGATAAATCTCCCAGGCAACAGGTTTCGCGGGCAAAGAAGTTGTCTACAGCCGCCAGTTCCAGCAGCAGTTGCGGCAGTTCAACAATGGGTCGTCGTATATTATCGACGAGGCAACCGATTATTGCGGAATCAACTGACCGGTCAAGCCCCAAACCCTTACGCCTGCAGGGTCGGATCGGCCTTGACGGGGTCAAAATCCGCGAGAACTTTACCGTGGCTGGAATCCGTCAGTCGCCAGCGTCCGCCTTCGCGAAGTGGCGTGGGATTCAAAAGCAACAGGGCTCAGTTCCCAAAACGATACAAGCGTGATGCGGGCAGACAACACGATTCGGCACCTTGACGCTTTCGCGGCTCGCAGTAAGCTTTGGCACGCGATTCACAGCAGAGCGGATGTGGCGGAATTGGCAGACGCGCTGGCTTCAGGTGCCAGTTGGGGTAACCCAGTGGAGGTTCGAATCCTCTCATCCGCAAGTCGAGCGATTAAAGGCAGTTAGGATTACTCCTGACTGCCTTTTTTTTGCGCCCGGTTTGTGGAATAGAAATCTCGGCAACGCTTATCCATGATTGGGATGAGCCGCGCTATGACCCATTTGATGTCAGGTCTTCCGCAGCGCCCCAACTTCCTGCCGACTTCGAATAAGCGATGACTTCGCGATAAGCATCCGGGCTCTCAAACGACGCGTGCCCGTCGCCGTAAAGAATGTTGGCCCCTTTGCCGTCGTGATATGAGAGTGGTTCATAAGCGATGACATCCCGCGGTGAGACGTCCGCAAGTCTTGCGGCCGATATCGCCGCGAGCAGAATTGGCTGGCCGCTTGTTGGGCAAAGTGAGTCTTCTGCTTTCCAGTCACCATGGTCAATCAGGATTTGAACAACCTCATTCGGCTCAACGTGATTGTCTTCGGCGTATATTTTGACGGCCGTCCCGAGTGACTTCATCCGAATTCCGCAAAGCAACCGCTCGCGCATCTCAAGGTTGCGTTTCACCACAAACGCCAACGTAAGAACCGCGACGCCAAGCGGAATCAGGATGAGCAGCGATCGACGAAACTTCATCACCGAGTCTCCAATCACAGCAGCCAAGACAGAGGCATGAAAAAAGCCAGCCCACCGCAAGGTAGGCTGGCTGACCAGAGCAAGTTTGAAATCCGGATTCAGCCAAAGCTGTTGCAATCCGGCGTGCGTTTGCGAATGCAGGTTCGATCGCCTGATCGATTCCCGGGCCTATCGGCGCACGTTGTATTGGTTGTTGCTGTCAAAGAGCGACTGGTATCCTCCAATGCCAACGTTGTCGATCAATGCGGCAATGGTACGGGAATTGAAGTCGCCAAAACCGATTTTGGTGCCCTTGGGCCACCAGCGATCCGGAAGACGCGACTTTGCGGCGGTCATCCACTCGCCATGGCCATCCCAATAGGATGTCACGAGACCATTCGATTTGTCGAGTTTCCCTTGCGAATTTCCGCCGGTCTTGCGGCCTTTTCTGTGTCGATAAGCAAAGAACTTCGACGGCTCGTTGAGTCTGAAAGACCGCGTGTGTTGTGACTGGACGGTCGGGCCACCATCGGCAAACGCACCGCCATAACCGGCTTTCCAGTCGGCGTCGTAGTCGAGAATTACCTTGCTGTTTAAGTCACTTTCGTTTTCAAGCTTCGTGAACCTGGAACCATCCGAGATAAAGACTTTCTCGCTCGGCGTGCCCAAACGGGTCAACTTCGGTGCATAGCCTGGCGGAAGATCTGAGCCGTCGGGAATATTGCGGAACATATTGACGCCGGGATTGGCGGCAAACTCTGGTGCATCGTCACCGTTCTGCCACCAAATCATATTACGCATCATGTTGTAGCTGATGAGCTTTTGGGTCGGGAATAACTGCTGGGGGTCCGTACCTCCCCAAGACGGCGCGGTGTATCGGTTAGATGGGCAGACAAACGCGCCCTCAACCAATTGCTTCCACCGTTCCACTCGATTGGCAGGAAGACTGAATCCCATCTGACCGCCCGCAAGCGCTCCCATCCAGTCGTAAATCTGAACAGCGTTTCGCGGAAGGTTCTCAACGTTCGCCGCTCCCCAGTCCTTTCCAAGAAGCATCGAGCCGGTTGTTCCGGGCGAGCCAGGAATCCAATCGTTTTCCTCGGTCGTGTAAGTGATCGCCGCCTTCGCCAACCCACTTTGATGTGCGAGGCATTTGACCTGCTTGGCTTGGTCGCGCGCCCGTTGAAGCGAGGGCAACAAGATGGATATCAGCAGCGCGATGATCGATACGACCACCAGCAACTCGACCAGCGTGAACGCGAATTCTCTCTTCTGTTTCATGTCCTCGATCCCGTCAGTAAGACCATGCGGATCCAAATCACTTGACCGTATCTATTCTATCAAAAGGGAGGAAGCTGGTGCCAATCGCTCCGGCATCATGCCCCTTTTTTTGCCCAAAAATCCCGATCAGGCCGAAATTCGTGCCGATCTGCCGATCAAGTTGAGCTGGACGTTCGGCAAATCCGTTAATTCCGGCGATTTACACTTCCCGGAAGTTCTGCTCCACCAAGCCTAACGAGACGAGACCAGAGCGCCGCATTTTGGACAATACGTCGGACCGGGTTTGTCCAAGATCGTGTTGAGAATGACCCGCGTACCCCCTGCACTTCCGCACTCGTTCTTAAAGCAGATTTCTGTCGGGAAGAGCGTCATCTCGCCCGTCTTGGGATTCTCTGCTGGGAAGAACTTTTCGCCAGGCTTGATTTCAACATTGAACAATTCACCGGAATCTTTGTCCATAAACACGTGGGTGTTGACCGATTCCGCCAATTCGTCGTGGAACGCTCCCCGGACAAAGATCAATGCAACGATGAGCACGAGGAGCGAGCCGGCCAGCATGATTCCTTTTTTTGCCGAGTCACTCATGTTCGATCCTGACGTTTCGCTGGCTCCAGTGGAGCCTCAGTTGACAGATTCTTTGCTGACTCCGAGCGCACAACTGGTGTGTCACAGCCTTGGCACTCTTCTCCAACTTTGACACCGCACATTCCCGGTGCGAATCGGACGACCGATCAGCCAATGGCATCGTTTCGCCGCACGGTTCACGGTGTTTCCAATACAATAGTCTACGCCCTTAAATGCTACCGTAAACCGTGTTCAACGTAAAAGTTTTGTTATGGTTTGGGATTCGGAGGGGCCCACGCAACATTTGGACCATATGCAAGATTACACAATTTGCAGGCAGGTCATTGGCGCGTGTAAGGCATGTCCGCCTCGGTAGAAATGTGCGAATTGGTGGCTATTTCACAGGGACGACGTCCAGGCTTCTCCAAAGATACCATGCCGCGTAGCTCCTAAAGGGTCGCCAGGGTTCGCCCACTTGTTCCAGGTCGTCCAGGCTCGCTTCCGGCGAAACTGAAAACGACCGCTCCAGCGCCCGGCGGATGCCCAAATCGCCCGTCGGCCAAACGTCCGGGCGGGCGAGTACAAAGATCAGAAACATCTGCGCCGTCCACACGCCGATTCCCTTGACCGCCGTCAGCGACTCGATTACCTCGTCATCGGTCATGCGACTAAGCCGGCGATTCGGGATCGCCCCTTCCGAAAAATGCGTCGCCAGGTCGATGAGGTACGCCGTCTTCTGATTGGACAATCCGACCGCCCGAAGTCGCGGCTTGCTGATCGATAGCAACGCTTCAGGGTTTGGCCGCCCACCTGGAAAAAGACTGCGAAAGCGTTCGTAGATTGTTGCCGCCGCCGCGACAGCCAACTGCTGTCCGATGATCGCGCGACACAGTGCTGCGAAGTAACCGCGCTTCGGTTTCATGGTGTATGGGCCACACGCGTCGATGATCTTGCGCATCGACTTGTCCGCCTTGCGCAGCGTGACGATCGCCGATTCATGGTCGACTGAATTCATCGAGGCCGGCGCCGATGCGCTCCAGTATGCGGTGGCCCTCTTTTTCGATTTCGTTTTCTTCACCATTGCTTTGCGTCAAAGTGCCCGTGCCGCAGCGTCAATTGCGCCAGAGCGTCTTGAGGTAGTTGTCCACGCTTTCGACCGATGCCTTGATGGCGGCAGGGTCATCGCGCACTTGCGGCGTTTCGATCGTGTGCTGCTCGAACGTCGGCAGAACATCCTTCGAAATGAAACGCGACAGCTGCGCGTACGAATGGGCGTCGCTTGAACTGTTGGGGCGGTGGTAATAACGCAGCGGGAAGTACGTGTACAGGTGATCCTTCGCTCGCGTCATCGCCACGTAAAGAAGCCGGCGCTCCTCTTCGATGCCCTCGTCATCACCGACGGCCATGTCCGATGGAATCATCCCGTCCGCACAGTGCAAAATATGAACGGCATCCCACTCGCAGCCCTTCGCCGAATGGATCGTGCTGAGGATCAGATAGTCTTCCTCAAGAAACGGCGGACCGGCCAGGTCGGACGTCGAGACTGGCGGGTCGAGCGTCAGGTCGCTGATGAAGCTGCGCCGCGATCGGTAACCGGTGGCGATGTGTTCGAGTTGCTCGAGGTCGCGCGTCCGCATTGCGGCGTTGTCGAAACGTCGCTCCAACAAAGGCTCGTAAAACTCGCGAATCAGCTCGATTTGCTGCGAAATCGGGGGGGTGTCTGCCGACGCCTCATCGCTTTCTGAACCGCCAAGACCGCTGCAGGTCAGCAGTAAATCGCGAAGTTTGTCGAACGTTTCGCGAGCGCCAGCCGGCACCTGCGGCGGAGCCTCTGCCAACCGTTTGAGGGCGAGATTGAAGCGGGTTCCTTCCGCATTTTCGTCGTCGGTTGCTTGCTCCGAGTCTTCAGTATCGACCAGAAGCGCATCGACAATGCGGCGCGCGGTCGCCGACCCGATTCCGTTGAGCATCAGCAGAATCCGAAACCAACTGATCTCGTCGCGCGGGTTCTCCAGCACGCGAAGCAGCGCCAACACGTCTTTGATGTGCGACGACTCGATGAACTTCAATCCGCCGAACTTGTGAAACGGGATGTTGCGCTTGGCCAACTCGACTTCGAGCATGTCGCTGTGGTGCCCCGTGCGAAACAGGACGGCTTGCTTCATCAGCGGGATGCCTTCTTCAAGGTGTTTGAGGATGCGGCTACACACTTCGTTGCACTGGCCTTGCTCGTCAACGCAGTGGATCAGCAGCGGTTTCTGTTCGCCTTCGAGGTTGGACCATAATTCCTTCGTGTAGCGTTCGCGCGCTTCGGCCATCACCGCGTTGGATGCTTTCAGGATCGGTTTGCGCGATCGGTAGTTCTGTTCGAGCTTGACGACTCTTGTGTTTTCATATTGCTCGGGGAAGTCGAGGATGTTGCGAACGGTCGCCGCGCGGAACGAATAGATCGACTGGGCGTCATCGCCGACGACGCACAAATTCTTGTTCTGCCTGCGCAAGTGTCGCAATATGGCACTTTGTAGCGCGTTCGTGTCCTGGTATTCATCGACCAGCACGTGATCGAATCGGCCTGCAACCGTATCAGCAGCCGGCGATACGTCACAGAGCACGTTCCAAAACAGCAGCAGATCGTCGTAGTCGAGCAGGCCATGCTTCCGCTTGCGGTCGACAAACGCCTCGAACAACTCCGCAATGCCATCGGTGTCGTCGGCGCACCACGGATAAAACCGCTTGACCACGTCGCGCAGGCCTTCCTGTGCGGCGATGGTTCGCGAGTAAATCTTGACGAGCGTTTCCTTCCGCGGGAAGCGGCGGTCGCCTTTGCCCAGGCCCATGTCCGTCCGCAAGACGTTCATCAGGTCGGCTCCGTCCGATTGATCCATGATCGTGAAATCATCGGGCAGCCCGACAGCCGAGTGATATATCCGCAGGATGCGGTTGGCCATCGCATGGAAAGTTCCGCCCCAGACCGATGCCGCGTCCGGGCGGTTGGTGATGTGTCGTGCTCGCCCAATCATCTCTGCAGCCGCCCGTCGCGTGAATGTCAGCAGCAAGATGCGCTCTGCCGGCGTTCCGTTGGCGATCAGGTGCGCCACCCGGCAGGCGAGCGTCTTGGTCTTTCCGGTGCCTGCGCCCGCGATGACCAGCAGCGGCCCATCACCATGCGTGACGGCTTGTCGCTGCTGCTCGTTTAGCTCGGTGAGCCATTGGTCCTGGACGGGGTTCTCGTGGGACATTCGCTGCAAACGCTTTCAAACGATTAGCATGGCATCGCCATAACTGAAGAATCGATACTTTTCGTCGACGGCATGTTGATAGGCTTTGCGGATCAGATCGATGCCAGCGAAGGCCATCACCAACGCCATCAGCGTACTCTTGGGCAGATGGAAGTTCGTCAAGAGCGCATCAGTGCCGCCGAATTCATACGGAGGATAGCAGAAAATGTCGGTCGAACCGCTAGCCGCTTCCGTCAAACGGTTGGCCAGCCATGCCGATTCGAGCAACCGCGCCGAGGTCGTTCCCACCGCGACGATGCGGCCGCCGTGCTCGCGCGCTTGAGCAATGGCGCTGCATGTCTGCTGGCTGATCTCGAAATATTCGTGGTGCATGTTGTGGTCGGCAAGGTTGCTGACTTCGACCGGTGCGAACGTTCCGTATCCGACGTGCAGCGTGACATAGTGCGTTGCGACGTTGGCGTTTTTGATTTTCTCGAGCAGCGGCTCGGTGAAATGCAGACCGGCTGTCGGCGCTGCGACCGCACCGGGTTTGTCTGCATAGATCGTCTGGTATCGATTGCTGTCTTCGACGTCGTGATCGTCGGTGCCCTTGTTTCGTTTGATGTACGGCGGCAAGGGCATTCGACCAACCCGTTCAAGAATCTGCGCCGCACTCTGTGGATTGTCAGCCGCCAGTTGCAACTGCCACATTCCGCGCTCGCCGCGCTCCCTTGCGATCAGCGCGAGTCCTTCGTCTGGCGATCCTTCGACAGGACATACAAGCGACAGCGCTTCACCGATCGAAACGCGCTGCGCGCCCTTGAGCAAGACGTCCCACTCACCGGGTTGGGACTCGCTTAAGAAAAGCGCATCGATCACGCCGCCTGTGGATCGTTTGAGGCGAAATTTCGCCGGCACCACCCGCGTGTTGTTCATCACCAACGTGTCGCCGCTACGCAGATGGCTGTGCAGGTTGGCTACCTGATCGTCTTCGATCGTCTGCCGCTGCCGATCGACCACCAGCATGCGCGAGCTTCCGCGCACCTCGGGCGGATGCTGGGCGATCAACTCTTCGGGCAGCACATAGTCCAATTCGCCAATGTCGAAATCGGGCCGGCGTGCGAGATGGGCGTCGGTCGAACTCATGGTTGCTTACAAGAATCAAAATGTGGTCAGGAATCAACGCGGGCAAAACCGCATGCCGCAAGCGGCGTCACGTTCATTCGGCGTAAATAGCGTATTCGCAAACAGTTATCGACGCGGCCTTGCAGCAATTCCGCGGGCGATGTCAACTGGTTCGCAATGTGCAGGAATTCCCGGTGAATCGGTGCGCACTGTCTGAATCAGCAATTGTCCGAATCGGCGACTTTCTGATTCGCCAATTGTCCGAATCGGCGATTGCCATTGTCGATCGCACGATCGGTGTGCGCCCACTGGAGCTTTCACGTGGATCCGCTGCGCGTACAACCCATTGCCTTACAGTCCGCGCAATTCTCTTATCGGTCTCTGCGCTCCAACCCAAACGTCGTGCGCTTGCTCGGCGCGCCGGCATTTCTGCATTACATCCTGATGCGCCGCGCCAAACTCCAACCGCTTCTCGTTTCGTCGTCGATGGTCTCGATCTGCGCCGATGGTGCCAACGCAACGTGCGCCCAACCGGCCAACACATGCGCGCCCCAATCACCGCCAGCAGCCGTCCAAGGTGCGAGTCAATCACCACCGCCGACACTCACCACCATGCGCGATCTACCGGAACTCGAACTCAATTGGCCGCACAAGATTCCGGAGAAAGAAGTCGCGGTCTACATTCGAGAACTTCAACAATCAAGCGACCCAAACTTCACCGGAACAGTCCTCGACCTGCTCTTCTAGTAGGGTCCGCTGTGCGGACCATCACGCAACAATCCCAAGATGCGCTGTTGCACGAAATGCAATTTGGTTTCCTAACGTCGAGTCCGTTCACAAGCATCGGTCCGCACAGCGGACCCTACATTGCGCAAGACGCGGCATAGTCATCGATCGCGCACCCGTTTCCGCGCAGTCAACGTCTGTGCAATCCCATCGATGCAATCCCCTCCGATGCATCGATTCGATTACAACCGCCGCAACACGCCGATGACCACGCCCTGGATGTTGACGTTCTCAACAAAGATCGGCTCGAAGTCCGGGTTGGCTGGCTGCAACCGGACGCGGTCCTTTTCCTTGTAGAACTTCTTGAGCGTTGCCTCGCCATCGTCGATGAGAGCCACCACCGTTTCGCCATCGCGGGCAGTGTCGCGTTTCTCGACGATGACGTAATCGCCGTCGCGAATCTGCTCGTCGATCATGCTGTTGCCCGTAACGCGCAGGACGAACGTGTCAGCCCGCGACGCGAAGATCGATTCGAGATCGAGGGCGTCGGCGTTTTCGATGGCTTCGATCGGCAGGCCAGCCGCAATCCGCCCCATCAGCGGCAGGAGCGTCGGTCGATCGTCAGGCAGCTGAGCCTGCGACGTCAGTTCCAAAGAGCGTGCCTTGTGCGGATTCCGATACAGCTGCCCTTTTGCGACGAGCGTGTCGACGTGCTCGAACACCGTGACCTTCGATATCTGCAGGTCGTCGGCCAGCTCCTGCATCGACGGGGAATAGCCATGACTGCGACGATAGTCCCGAATGCGTGTCAGGATTTGAAGCTGTCGCGGGGTCAGCCGCCGCTTGTCTCTGCCCTTGGTTCCGGAACTTTTCTTGCCGGGGGCCATTGGTTACCTCCAGTTCCACCGGGCGAGCAGTCGCACCTGCGCTGTTCGATCCAAGTGGCTGTGAACATCCGTTTTCTTCGTAAAGTCTGCTTCGCAAAAGCTCATTCGTCGTTGCTTCACTGCTGCATCGATCGGTCGCATCGGCTTCGAGAACGCCACCTTGAACATAAGCGGCCAACCCTTGCGGACCGAGAACAACCGGCGGCAAGTCGGTTTCGCGTAAAGGCTGTGCGATGGTTGAAACATTCTGCGACAGTGTGCGGGTCGCATCATCGGCATGTGACAGAGTCGGCCGAACATCCGCGATCGGCACCGCGACAAGACGCGTCGAAACACGCGGGCGAGCGCTACCTTGCAGGGCATGTGGCACCAGTGCCGAACCAACGCTCAGGAATCGATCGCAAGCATCCGAAATCCAACCCGCAACCGAAGACGCCCAAACGCGAACATCTTCAACGCACTGGCGAACCCACCAATCCACCGAAAGCGAAACACCAGCCGCACTGGACCCCATCACATACGCCGGTGCAATTGCATGCCCCGATTGATTCGAACTGCCCGATCGAGATGAACTGACAGATTGAGTTGAACCAGTTGAAGCGGGTCGCGTCGCGTCATGGACAAGCCCGCGCCCCGGATAAGCAATCAACCGGGCATGGTCGCCGGTCCGGGCATTCTTAAACCCACCGCGCCCACCGCCAGCGAGTCTTGCGCAGCAAGACTCAGAATCCGCCCCATTAGCCGGCTCCGCCGATCCAGCCGACGCAGGGCATAGCGCCGCAGCCGGCAAAAGCCCAACGCGGTAAGACCCACCCGGCCCAAACAAACAAAGCGGCGAACCCAAACCAGCAGCACCTGCAGAATCAGCACCAATAGAATCAGAACCAAGAGCACACATAAGCCGACCTCCCTGTCGAAGTAGCCAACCCAGCCCAAAGACAAGCCCCAAGCAGAAGTTCGCTTCCTGTTCGGGTTAAGCATACCCTAACAGAAAACGAAAATCAAGCAGGCTTGTGATTTTTTGATCGATGGCCGTTACCAGCATTCGCAGAGCCGTCGAGATGGGGGGCGGGGTAGAATGCGGCAATCTTGGTGGTTGCATTTGCAGATGATCGGAATGCCGCTGTCGAAAATGCGATTTGAAGTTTTGGTGAATGAACGGACCCCGCTGTACTGAACGGGCTGCGTCGATTGGGGTTTGGTCGTTCAGGTCGAAAAGCCCGTGTCTTCCGACCTACTTGCTTTCAGATTGCGACTCTTCTGCGGTCATGTCTTGTTGTGGATTGGGGCTCACCTTTTCTTCAGTCTTCGCGGCATGCTCGTGTTGTTGCTTTTGACAGTCATCGTTCGGTAGTTTTGAGATGGCTTGCACGTATTCAAAGTGTGGACCTTTTGTGACAGGTGTGTCGGCGTCTATGCGATCGTAATATTCTCGCACATCGCGCCAGTGCTCGTCGCGATCAAGAATCGTTTGCTTGATGAATTTGCCGTTCTTGAACTCCAAATATGCAAATGATCGATATTCATAGGTGTAAGAATCTCCCTCAAGCTCTCTTACGTGGCCTCCGATTCTTGCAAGAACGATGCCCGTAAACCATTGCGCCAAGACGCCTTTTTGGGGGTCGGCTTTTGGGAAAATCTTGGTCAGTGGAAACGGTGTTGCCTTGGGAGTTGGAATCATTATCTCTGAGCCATCGGACGACTCATAGGGTTGATTCTCGTACTTGTCGACAGTTATGCTCTTCAGGTACAGCGCGCCATCTGACAATTCCCAAGTCGCAATATGTCCTCTGTAGTTCCCTGTAGAAAATGATTCTGGATCGTCAAACGGATTTTTGGCTCCCGACTGTCGGAAATACACTTCAAGCGGTGATGGGAACGACCAATGCGTCTCCAACTCGCACATCTGTCCGTCAAAAATGATGTTGTCCGGTACCTGTTCAGTCGCTACTGCGCTGGGCACCCACATAAACACCGTAAGCAGAATCGTTGATCGTCGCATCGGCATTTCCTATTTCTAGTAGTGAGGATGAACGTACTCGGTAAGTGTCTCCTGCCTGCGTATCTACACGGGATCGTTTCATCCAATCGATTGACTGTGCTCGGCGAATTCGCCACCGTATCGCGTAAACCAATTTGTAGCCCACCTGTTGAACTGATTGTCTTCCCTGAAACGCACTGGGGCTACACCGAGATCGTGGGACCAAGGACTTTTTCCCCAATCTCTGTGCCAATATTGTAGAACTAGCATTACGTATGGGGCATCGTTCCACGCATCCATCCAGGCATAAGTCCATAGCTGACACAAGTGATTTGCGTATCCGGAAGGCGGGATACTATTGGGATCCCCGTGTGTAATTTTGCGCTCGAGAATAATGATTCCATTCGTCTGAGTGTCTCTTAGGACGACGTCGGGTCTTCCTTTCAACGCCACGCCATTGAATTTCAGACGCGATGCAACGAATGTATTTTGCTCGGATCGATTTTGCGAATCGACGTAGACCGCACGCCAAGGAGATTGCAGCCCGAAGGATCCGCATTCTCGCCGGTCCTTCTTAATCCAAAGCTTCAAGCGCTCGATCTGTTCGTGGCCGTATTCTCCAGACCATTTCATTTGGAGTGAAGTTCGTTGTCGATCAATGGGGCGATAGTCTGGGTTTAGTTGCCAGAAGACCCAATCGGCGAACGCTGTGGAACTGGCTGGGTTGACGCTTTCGTTCGACTTCTTGGCGAAGGCTTGAGGTCTTGATGTTGGTGATGCTTTGCGTCTTTGCTTCCTCCATTCTTCTTTGGCCAGTTCCCTTAGAGCCTGCAACTCATGCGGAAGTATTTTGCCCAATGGAGGTATGGTTTTGCTCACCCATCTGGCACGTCGTCTTCGACTCATTCGCCAACTCCAAGTCAACCCAATCCCTCTAGTAGCTTTGCATGAATTTAACTACCGATCAACCGCACAACCGCATCCACGCATTTCTTCACACCTTCGAAGACTTGGGCTGGGGTGGCGTCGTACATGTATGCCGGGGTGCTTACGATTTTGTTTTCTTCGTCGATGACCATTTCGGTGACGGGGCATTCGGTGTGGGTTGCGCCCATTTTGTTGACGGCTTCTGCGGTTCCCGGGTCGCTGCCGATGGTTAGTTTTGCGGCGATGTTTCGCTTGCCGACGAGGCGGGCCATCATCGCCGGGGCGATGCAGATGACGCCGATTGGTTTCTTCATTTCGAGCATGTCGGACACGAGCGTTTCGACTTCGTAGTTCACCGCGCAGTCGGGTCCATCCACCGCGAAGGTGCAGAGGTTTTGCGCTGCGCCGTATCCACCGGGGAAGATCAACGCATCGATGCTGCGGGCGTCGACGCGCGACAGCGGGATGATGTTGCCGCGGGCGATGCGGGCGGCTTCGGCGAGGACGTCGCGCTGTTCACCGACGCGGTCCTGCGTGGCGTGGTTGACGACCTGGGCCTGGGGCATTTCCGGTGCGCAGCAGACGGCTGTTGCGCCGGCTTGGTCCAGTGCGAGGAGGGTGAAGACCGCCTCCTGAATTTCCGACCCGTCGAGAAAACCGCAACCTGAAAGACAAACGCCTACCTTTGACATGATGATCGCTCCCCGTTTGATGGTGAGGTTGGTTGAATTTGTGCGTCTGGTTTAAGGATACAGCGCTTCGGTTGGTTGTGCCAAATGACGGTGGGGGATCCGCACTGCTCACAGAGCAGTGGCACAGGTTTGTAGGGTGTGGCCCGGCCGCACCTGTTTACGCCGATACGGTTCAGCAGGTGCGTCCGGGACGCACCCTACGATTGGCCGCTTGGGTTTTACGTTTAGCCGTAGAGCTTTGCGACTTGATCCTGGTAACCGTTATAGAGCTGCGTGGGTCTTGAGTCGCCGCGGTCTGGGATGAGCCACTCGCGCGCCTGCGACCAGCGCGGGTGGGGGACATTCGGTTCGACGTTGGCGTGAAACGAGTACTCAAGCGGCTGAAGGTCGTGCCAGAACGTGCCCGGCTCCTCTTCGACGAACTCGATCCGCTCGATCGACTTGATGCTTTTGAATCCATACTTCCACGGGACGACGAGTCGAATCGGCGCGCCGTGCTGCGTCGGCAATTCGTGGCCGTAGATGCCCGTCACCATCATCGCCAGTTCGTTGTTGGCTTCCTCCATGCTCAGCCCTTCGTAGTAGGGCCATTTGTACGAGCCGAATCGTTGTGTGGGGACTTCTTTCGGGCGATTGAATGACGTGAAGCGGATGTACTTCGCGTTTGATTTCGGTTCGACGAGTTTGATCAATTCGCGCAGGGGAAAGCCCGTCCAAGGCACAGCCATCGCCCACGTCTCGACGCAGCGGTGGCGGTAAAGGCGTTCTTCGAGCGGCATCTTGCGGATGAGATCGTCGACGTCGTAACGTTTGGGATTTTTTACCAGCCCACCAACTTCAACCGTCCATGGTCGAATCTTCAAGCTCGACACAAACTCCCACACGCGCCCTTTGTCGGTGGTGAATTCGTAAAAATTGTTGTGCGTCGCCGCGACCACCTCATCGGTGACGGGGCGATCGAGTTTGAATGTCTCGTTGCGTGTTGCAGGATAGAGGTCCGACGTCGGCGTTGTGGGCAGAACGATTTGCTTCGGAAGAACCGAAGTTGCCGGTTCAGGGCTTGGCGTTGCTGTGCTTTCGGCGCTGTCACTATTGTCGGGCTGCTTGTCGTCGGGCTTGCAACCGATGCCGCCGATCGCCACTGCGCCGCCGATGGCTCCGAGCGAGCGGAGGAATCGCCGACGGTTCAGAAAGATCGCTTCGGGCGTGGCTTCGTTGCGGTCAACATCCCAGGTTTTGCTGCGGCGCTTGGCGGCCATCGTTTTCACTCCACTGCCCAGATTCATTCTTGGCCAGATTCATTTTTGGCCAGATGTATTCAAAACTTCTTCATGATACGCGATCGGCGCCCAAGTGGTTCTACCCGCGGGCGCATCACAAGATTCTGTATTCGCTCGACCCATTCATGTATTGCAGTCTCATAACGTTTTTGCCCCACGCTGGGCTCCATCATCAATTCCCGTTATGCTTCGGCCCGACTACCTGTTCCTGACAATCCATCGTGAAAGGATTCATGTGAAATCGTCAATCATTGTCCGCAGCGCTACTGCGTCCGATCTACGCGCGATCGTCGAAGGCAACAGCATGATGGCCATCGAGTCAGAGGGCAAGCAGCTTGATGAAGCCGTGCTCACGCGTGGTGTGCAGCGGGCGCTCGACGATCCGTTGCGCGGGCGTTACCTCGTCGCGGAGTGTGACGGGCGCGTGGTGGGGCAGTTGATGGTGACGCAGGAGTGGAGCGATTGGCGCGACGGCTGGTTCTGGTGGATTCAAAGCGTGTACGTGGTCAAGGACTTTCGGCGCAAGGGCGTCTATCGACGGCTTTACGAACACCTGCGCGGCGAAGCGAGCAACACAGCGGGTGTGTGCGGTTTGCGGTTATACGTCGAACGCGAAAACGAACCGGCGCTGGCGACGTATCAATCGCTGGGGATGGTTGACGCGGGATATCATCTTTACGAAATCGTTTGGCCAAGCGCCTAGATGGCTGCTTCGGACTTGACCACGCGGCGCACTCTGCGGTTGAGCAGCATGGTCGGCCAAGCGAGTGGCTCGGTTGGGTTGTCGACCAACAACTGCACGCCCGCCCACGGACTCCAGTGCGTATCGGGTTCAACCGGGTCGGGGGCTTCGACAGTTGGCGGATGGTTGGGCCAATCCTGTGGGATGTCGATCTTCATGCCACGTCGCAACGCCTCGCGCTGGAGTGCGATCGCAGCAAGGCAGAGTTCTTTGGTGAATTGCCGGTTTCCCAAACGCCGATAGGCGGCCATCATCGCCGGTAGATGCTCATTGAATGCAGTCACATTGTCTTGATGAATCGCCTTCTGAACGGCGAACGATTCGTGATAGAACCGGGCGTCGGATTTTGGCACTTTGCGTTCTTTGTCGAGCGGTTCGCCGGATAGCAGTTGCAATACAGGATCGAAAAAGGCGCTGCGAAAATCGATTGGCATCGCGAGATACTGTCTCACCCATTCGCTTCGAAGTTCCTTGTCAGCCACTGTGAGCGCGTCGAATGCGTAGAAATGCTCGTCCCACTGGTTGAACTGACAGCGAATCCGCGCGTGGGCCAGATTCGACGCGAGGTACCGTGTTGGCGATTCATCGAAGAACAATTCGAGCGAGGCGAACTCTTCCATTGCCCGGGGCCAACGCAACCATCGGTTGAACATCTGCGACGTGTCTGTGTAATCGGTCGCGCTGTTCTTAGGGTCGAACTGCGCTTGTTCTGCAGATGCCCCGAGGGCATAGGTATAGACGTTGACCGTGCTGGCTGCGCTGAATACATCGCGCGACCGGAGGTGGACTTCCCAGCCGACCTCCCACCGCGCCGCCCGCGACTTGAGCGGTATTTGGGGAACGTTGAGATTGCGCCAAAGCGGTTTGGGAAAGTCGTCGGGCAGCGGTTCGATCTCAGGGCTCTTCCAATTCTTCGTGCTGCCCCCGAGTTCGTAAGTCAAGCGGTTGGCCGTCGCGACACGCAGCATCGCCGCACGAACGACTTCCGGACGATGCCCCTCAAATGCATCAATGATCGGTTGTTGATCGACGCGGCAGATCAAGTCGCGATCGATGCCCTCCTGGCGGGCGAGTTTGTGGGCGGCCCACTCGCCGGTGATCTTCGTGCCGGTGTTGACCAGCGCCCGAAGCAGCGGATGTTTCTTGGCGTTCTTTGCATTTTCAGGGATGGGCCGCTCGCCCATGCTGACGAGTTCACGCAGCGGATCCTCCACGTATGGGAGAAGAGAATCGTATTGCGCCCACGTCCAATCTCCGCCAGCCCGCAGGGCGTCGTCGATTGTCCAGATCAGCGTGATGTAAGCATTCCGTTTCCAGTCGCCATCGGGATCGACGGTGTCGAGATGCAGGCAGAGCTCGATTAAACCAACGTCAACTTCCGGCCGAGCGAGGATACCCTTGCCGCTGGTTTTGGCTTCAATGGCGCTGTCGATCCATGCGCGCCACCGCGATGCACAGAGCGCGTGAAACGTTTCCACTTCGCGGCCGTCCAATACGACCACATCATCCAATGCAGATTTGTCGGTATTCACGATGTTGCCGGCCCTGCCTTAAGACAATGGTTCAACCCTTTCAAGCTGAGCGATCATCTTAATCGGCACAATGTGAGCATGCGAGCCGGCGCCACCAGGGCGTCAATCGAAGCGGACGACGATGGTTTTTTGCAGCGCGCGGTCCGGTGCGAAATCGACGGGTAGTTTCGGTTTGGAAATGATCTGGAACCCGCGCGGGGTACGCTTGTTCTTCGAGGCGAATCGGTCGCACGCGTCGTCGACCTGCTCCATCAGCCAGGCGAGCGGAAGCTGTCGATGGTTGGTGGCCAGCAGCATATGCCCGCCGCGTTTTAGAAGGGGCATCGCGCCGACGATTAGATCCACCATGTTCTTTTTGACCTCGAACGTGCGCTTGGGTTTTTTCGTGCGGGCGAAGCTTGGCGGATCGATCACGATGACGTCGAACAGTTTCTCCTGACGCGCCGCGCGTTTGAAATAGTCAAAGGCATCGCTCTTGATGAACATCTGATCGTCGAGGCTGAGGCCGTTGGCTTCAAAATTGCGCTTGCCCCATTCGAGACTCGCCACCGATAGGTCGACGTTGGTCGTCTTCGCGCCTTCGCGGGCCGCAGCGACGCTGAAACCGCACGTATAGCAGAATAGATTCAGCAGCGTTTTGTTCTGTGCGAGCTGAGCGACATAGGCGCGGTTGTCGCGGTGATCGAGGAACAAACCGCTCGACAAACCCTGACCCGGTTTGACGATGTACTTCGTCCCTTTCGACGACACCGTCACTTCGTCGACGCCTTGACCGCGGATCAACTCGACGGGGCGGTCCTTGCCGACGCCGCCCTCACCCGCGCGTGCGGTCCACATCTGGTAGACGGCTTTTGCTTTCAACTGAGTCGCGTACCAGTCGGCGATTTCACCGAGTTCCTGATCGCCGCCCTGGAACTTACCCTGCTGCGCTTCCAGCACGATGACGTCGTTGTAGCGATCGACGACGAGCCCGCTGATGCCTTCAAACTTACCGCAGAACAACCGCAGGCAATCCGTCCCCTTGTCGAGCAGGATGGAAAGGCGGATGGAAAGCGCCGAATTCAAGTGCACGTTGCGATGGCTTCCGCTGCGCACGAGTTCGAGAAACGCCCCCGGAATCGCCGCCCGCAGGTTCAGCTCGCGGTTCTTTTCAAACGGATGCGGGAAGGTCAACTGCTCCAGGTGAACGAGCGGCCGCGGTTGCAACTGCTTGGGCTTCGCGGCTTTCTTCGCCGAGATGAACTCATCGCCTTCGATTGCAAGCCCCGCCAACCGAAACGCCTTGCGAAGCTGCTCGAAGGAGGCGGCACCGGTGTTGCAACGGGCGACGTGGCGGTCCTTGGTGGAGTCCAGCATCTCGATCTTCGCCGCTTGCTGGAGCGGTTTGGCCGTCTTCTTCTTGACGGTTGCGCGATTGGGTTTCAATGCGATGCGGGCGCGCGGCGGTTTGCCGTTGGCGACTGCGACGTGGGCAAAGCGGAGCTTTCCGGTGCGGGCCATTCCTGCAAAACGGCGCTGCGCTTCTTCCGAACGGGCGAACAGCGCCACGCCGGTGGCATATCGCTCGGGCAAAATGAGCGGGACGAGCGGTTCGTCCGAATCGACGTGTGATCGCCCGGGTTTGCTGGCCAGCGACTCTTCGATCAATTCGATAAACCGCGGACCATGACGCCACGCGGTCGACTCGAGATCGATGCGGGGCGGTTTGGCCACCGCAATGAAGTGCTCGTCCGTGTAGATGACCGGGACGAACTGCTTCAGGACTTTCTTGTTGTACTCGGTTTTCTGCTTCATCGCGCACATCGTCGTTTAGTCGCGAAAAGAGTCAATAGCCCCGCCGGCCAATACCGTGGACGGCGTCAGAAGGGATTCACATGATCTGACCATTCCACGGTGGAAAGACGACTTGACGACCGATAAAGTCTACTGGCGACAAGCGTCGCCCGGGCTTATGGTGAAGATGGCTAATTGACCAAATAAGCCCGGCAAGCCGGCCTATGATCTTTATGGGGTGATTGGGCGGTTTGAATTCGCCAATTGTATACTTCCGATTCTGGGGGATACACAGTCATGGATTGGGACGCACTCCGCGACGAGTTTCCGATCACGCGGAATTACAATTTTCAGAATCACGCAGCCGTCGCACCGATGTGCCGTCGTTCGGTCGATGCCGCGCAGAAGTTTCTCGCCCAGTCGCGCGACTCGGCGTACCTCGAGGGCGGGTTCTTCAAACATGCCGAAGAGGTCCGCCGCATCTCGGCGAAGTTCATCAACGCCAACCCCGACGAAATCAGCTTCATCAAGAACACCAGCGAAGGGCTGAACCTGGTGGCCAACGGCATCAACTGGCAGACCGGTGACAACATCGTCACGACCAACGTCGAGTTTCCGTCGAACGTGTTTTGCTGGCAATCGCTGCGAAGCCGCGGCGTCGAAGTTCAGATGGTGCTGGAAGAGGACGGGGCGATTCCGATCGAGAGCATCCTTTCCGCGATCAATAGCCGTACGCGACTCGTGGCCATATCAGCCGTCCAGTATGCGAGTGGTTTTCGCGTGGACCTTGCAGCCCTCGGTGAATACTGCCAGTCGAAAGGCGTGCTGCTCTGTGTCGATGCGATCCAAGCCGTCGGCGCGGTTCCGATCGACGTGCGCTCGATGAAGATCGATTTCCTGGCGGCTGACGGTCACAAATGGATGTGCGGGCCCGAGGGGTTGGGGATCTTCTACGTGCGCAAAGAAGTGCAGGGATTCCTCAAACCGTCATGCGTGGGCTGGCTGTCGATGAAGAATCCGCTCGACTTCGATCATGCCAAGTTCGAGTTTCAGGATTCGGCGAAGCGCTATGACAGCGGTTCGTACAACCTGATGGGGATCTACGCGCTGGGAGCCGCGCTTGAATTGCTTTCGGAAATCGGCATCGAAGCGATCGCGTCGCGCCTGTCGCACCTGACGCACATCATCGCCGAAGGTGCGCAAGCCAAGGGCTACCACATCGTCAGCCCCCGTGGGCGCGGCGAGACCAGCGGGATCATCGCGTTCACGTCGGATTTCCAGAATCTCGGCAAAATCCAAAAACACCTGCAAAATGAGCATCGATTGGTCATCGCCCACCGCAGTGGCCGGCTTCGATCGTCTCCTCATTTCTACACCACCGAGGACGAAGTGCAGCAACTCGTCGAATTGCTGCCCCGCCACTAGCGTCGCGCTCATCCAACGTTAGCATAAGTGTGCCACTGGGTGTTCGTCACCCAGTGCATGTATTCGTATGGGTGAGATTCAATGCGTTACTTCGTGACAGGTGGAACCGGTTTTATTGGCGGCCGTGTCGTTCGGCAATTGCTTGGCGACGGGCATGAAGTCGTCGCACTCGTGCGCGATGCCAAGCGGGCAGCCGACCTTGCCGACGCCGGGGCGGTGTTGGCTGAGGGTGACATCACCGACCGCGACAGCATGCGTGAACCGATGCGCGGGGCTGACGGTGTGTTTCATATCGCCGCGTGGTACAAAGTCGGCGCGAAGGATGCCAAAGTCGCCGAGCGCATCAACGTCGAAGGCACCCGCAACGTCCTCGAACTCGTGCGCGAACTATCAATTCCCAAAGCCGTCTACACCAGCACCGTCGCGGTGTTTTCCGATACGCATGGCCAGCTCGTCGACGAGTCGTATCGCTTCGACGGCAAGCATCTCAGCGAATACGACCGCACCAAATGGCTCGCCCATTACAATGTCGCGCTGCCGATGATCGAAAAAGGTTTGCCGCTGGTCATCGTAATGCCCGGATTGGTCTACGGACCGGGCGACCACAGTTCGGTCCGCCGCTCGCTCGTGCAGTTTCTGCAGAGGAAACTGCCCGTCGTGCCCGAAGGGGCCGCCTACTGCTGGGCCCACGTCGAAGACACCGCCCGCGGTCACATTCTGGCGATGGAAAAGGGAAAACCGGGCGAGTCGTACATCATCGCCGGCGAGAAACATTCATTTGAAGAAGCCCTGGCAATCGCCGAATCGATCACCGGTATTCCCGCTCCCAAACGAAGGGTATCACCGGGCATCCTGCGCTTCATGTCAAAGATCATGCGGGTTGTCGGCGCGGTGGTCCCACTGCCCGAAGACTACCATCCCGAAACCCTAAGAGTTATCGCCGGCGCAACCTACCTCGGCGACAACAGCAAAGCCAAACGCGAACTCGGCTTCGATCCAAGGCGGCTGCAGGAAGGTTTCAAAGAAACATTGCATCACGAAATGAAGCAATTGAACATGCCAATATAGTGTCCCAGTAGGGTGGGCCGTGCCCACCAAGTTGCAGAAAACCTTCAAACGGCGGTGGGCACGGCCCACCCTACGCGCCGATTGAAAGTCATGTTCCTACTTGCGGCCATGGCATTGCTTGTACTTCTTGCCGCTGCCGCATGGACACGGATCGTTTCTGCCCACCTTGGGTTGTTCGCGGCGGATGGTTTCGGCTTTCCCGTCGCTTCCCTGCGCTTTCATTGCGGCGCGTTGGTCGGCATCGGCGCCGGCGAACGCGGCGTTGGTGGCGTCGGCGTGCGTTGTCTTGAACTGCTGGGTTTGCACGTCCGGACCGGGACCGGTCGTCGTCGTTGCAATCGGCGCGGACGGGGCTTGCTGCGGACCGCCACCCATGCGCACTTTCAGAATCACGTCGACGACGCGTTCACGGATGCGCGACCACATTTCGTCGAAGTACTCGCGACCTTCGATGGCATACTGTGACTGCGGGTGGGTCTGGTCGCCACCCATCGGACGCTGCATGATCGCGGTCTTGAGATGATCCATTTCCAACAGGTGATCCTTCCAGCACTGATCGTGAATTCGCAGCAAGACAACCTGCTCCATGCGCGACAACTCGTACCGCAGCATCTCGCGACCCTCTTCGAGCAGACGTTCACGCAATTCGTCATCATTTGATTGGAAGCGCTTTTCGTTCCAACCGGGACCAAAGCGAGCCTTGGCCCACTCGATGACTTCGTGTTCGTTCTTGCCATTGACGGCTTCATCGACTTCGTGTTCGAGCTTGCCGTTGGTCATGAACTCGCGATTGACCGCGACCAGATCGTCGTAGATGGCTTTCGGCGATTTGCCCTGAAAGTCAGCCGGCGAACGGTTGATCCGGAATTTCGCGTTCGACCAGTTGGCCAGCGCTTGTGCGGCATAAGCGCTGTCTGCACCTTCAACGCCGATCCCGCTGCGTTCCATCGCGATCTCGACGGGATAGGTGACCTCGCGCTCTTCGTACGTTTCGACCAATCGATTCATGATCGCTTCGACCATCTCGCCGGCAGACTTGTCCTTCAATTCGTCGCTGGCGAGTTCGATTCCAAACGTCGAGCGAGACCACTCGGCCAACATCGCCCTTGGATACGATTCGGCAAGATACGGTGCGATACCATCAAGTTCGACCGACTCAAAGTGCTTCTGTGCCGAGTCGGTCAGCCAGTCGGAAATCTCGACGGGTTCCATCTTGCGGAGTTGGTTCTGGGTGACGCTGACGTTAAACGTGCGCTGAGCCCATTCGGACAGTCCGCGCACGTCCCACTCTGCCGGCGGAGCGTCTTCGATGATGTACTCGCCAAGCGACGTCGTGATCTGCTCACGCGATTCGTTGATCGCCCGCTTGCGAATCGATTCCTGGATTTCCTCGAGGTCATCACCGCGAATGCGATCCGGTTCGATCGGAATGTCCAGATTCGATCGGCACCATTCGCTGATGCACTTGGCCGGATACTCGCTCGCAGCAAACCGTTCGACGTTGGCTTCGACCGAATCGCGCAAGACGCTCAAGACCGTCTCACGGATTCCCGTGCCTTCGAGGACCTTCTGGCGCTCGGTGTAGAACATCTTGCGCTGATAGTCCATCGGCTCGTCCCACTCGATGAGACTTTTGCGACGACCAAAGTTGATTTCTTCGACCTTCTTTTGAGCGCGTTCAATTCCCTTGCTGAGGCGTTTGTCTTCGAGACTGGTGCCTTCGGTGAATCCGAATCGCTCCATCATCTTGATCATCCAGTCGGGCATGAAGTGCTTGAGCAACACGTCTTCAAGCGACAGGAAGAAGCGACTGGAACCGGGATCGCCCTGACGACCGGCACGCCCACGCAACTGGTTGTCGATGCGGCGCGATTCGTGTCGTTCGGTTCCGATGATGTGCAGACCGCACGGCGAATTCAGCGAGCAGACTTTGCGTCCGATTTCGGGGAAACGTGGATCAAGCTTGGGCTTATAGCAATGGGCGCAATTCGTTGAAGGATCGTATTCCTCGCAACTGATGCAGCATTTGGTCGTGCCCGGCGGATACAGCGATGTGCCGTCGCTTCCCGTGCTGTCTTCCGGGACTTTGCACTTGGGATAGACGACGTTGAGTTCAAGTTTGATGTCGGTACCGCGACCGGCCATGTTCGTGGCGATCGTCACGTTACCTTGCGGGCTCTTATCACCGCCGCGCGACGGGATCGTGCGATAACCCGCCTTGGCGACGATGTCGGCTTCGCGGGCATGGTTCTTGGCATTGAGGACTTCGTGTTCGATGCCATACGTCTGATCGAGCAGTCTTGAAATCTTCTCAGAATTCTCGACGCTGGTTGTTCCCACAAGCACGGGCCTGCCGGTTGCGAGGTCGCCCATCTCGGCGTCATACACTTCGGTCATGAATTGAATGACCTTCTTGTCGCCGTACTCCGCGTTGTTGAATTGCTTGATGGCTTCTTCAATTCGTGAAGTGTCTTCGCCGAGCTTCTGCTTGATGGGTTTGAGTGCTTTGAACACATCCGCAAGGACAAACGGATCTGCCGGCCGCCCCTTGCTGTGGACGTCGTGGATCTCCTCGATGATGGATTTGTACTTCTCGCCCACGTGGCGGAACATTTTGTCGTTGTGGTCGAGGCGGTTGATCGGACGGTTGGTCGGAATGCTCACCACGTCGAGTTTGTATATCTTCATGAACTCGTCGGCTTCGGTGAGCGCAGTTCCGGTCATTCCAGCGCGGGTGGTGTAGAGCTTGAAGAAGTTCTGAATCGTGATGGTGGCCATGGTCTGCGTCTCTTCCTTGACGGGGACGTTTTCCTTGGCTTCGACGGCTTGGTGCAGACCATCCGACCACTGCCGACCGACCATCAGGCGGCCGGTGAACTCATCGACGATGATGACTTCGCGGTTTTGCACGACATAATCTTTGTCGCGCTCATAGATCACGTGTGCCCGCAGCGACTGCTCGATGATGTGCGGACGATCCATGTTGGCGCCGACGTAGAAGCTGCCGATCTTGGCTTCATCCTGTGCAACTTGCACACCGTCATGGGTGAGCCCGACGTTTTTGCGTTCGAGCTGCGCGACGTAGAGGATTTTGTGACCGAGTGCTTCGGCTTCCTCTTCGGTGAGCATGCGCGAATCGATACTGAATCGACCCATCGCATCTTCGAATTTCGGATTGAGCTTGTATTGCTCGGGTGGGTTGTCGCCCCAACTCTTGATGCGCTCCGCGGTGTCACGCGTGATCTGCTGCTGCTTTTGGACGAGCATGCGGGCGATGTTGTCGGCCCACTTGTATTTGCTGACATCATCGTGCGCGGGTCCGGAGATGATGAGCGGTGTTCGGGCTTCGTCGATGAGGATCGAGTCGACCTCGTCGATGATGACGTAGTCGAGCGGGCCCTGCACCTGCGCGCCCAGGTTCATCTTCATGTTGTCGCGCAGGTAGTCGAAACCAAATTCGCTGTTCGTACCGTAGGTGATGTCGCAGCCGTAAGCCTTCTGGCGGACGCCTTCGCGACCACCGGGATCGACCTGCGACTGGATGTACCCGACGGACACGCCGAGCATTTCGAAGATGGGGCGGGCGAATTCGGCGTCACGTTCGACGAGGTAGTCGTTGACCGTGACGATGTGAACCTTCATCCCCTGGCACACGCGCATGTACGCCGCGAGGTGGCAGACGATCGTCTTGCCCTCACCCGTGCGCATTTCCGCCACGTTGCCTTCATATAGCACGCGACCACCGATGAGCTGGCAGTGAAAGTGGCGGTGGTTCTTCGCGCGGCGCGAGGCTTCGCGGATGATCGAGAACACTTCCGGCATGATTGCTTCGACGCTTTCACCGCCGGCGATGCGATCGCGGAACTCCTGCGTCTTGGCCTTGAGTGCTTCGTCGGAAAGTTCGAGAGCTTGCGGTTCGAGCGCTTCGACGCTATCCGCAAATCGTGACAGCTTCTTGAGCATCCGGTCGTTGCGCGAGCCGAATATTTTCTTGAAGACGTTTGATAATGATTCTTGCATGCCCACAGCCGTACTCCTTCTATCGGTGAGCGTTGTGTTTGGTCAGACCGGCGCAAATCCAGCCGGAAACAGTTTGAATGGAACCATGAGCGCCCAACTGCGCTCGTTGCCAAGGCGTCGAATTCACCTAGGGTCCATACAAACCGCCAACACGGGTGCGCGTGGCGAGGAGCGACGTCTTGATGGACGGTCGCGTGGTTCGCGTGACATGGACGGTCGATAGGGCGAGAGCCATTTCGTCACGCTGCGGGTTTGATGCGAGTGGGGCTGTGCAGGCTGCCGGCGCGCTCGGGGCAGCCGCCAACCGCGTCAACACGGCACCTTGTGTTTCGTCGCCTTGTGACTGGGCAAAGGCCGTCGCAGCGGGCGTAGCGCACAACATCGCAACCACCACAGTGGTCGACGCGCAGGCGCGGTTCCATCGACCGGGGCCGCAGCCCAGTTGGGCGGATGTGCGATTCGGTTTTGCATTTTGCCGCATCATTGGAACGGGGAGTATACCGGCCAACCCTGGTTCCTGCACGCAATCCAAATCTCAGGACCGATAGCCCAAGAAAAAGGCAGCCGCTGGGACGAACCCACCGGCTGCCTGAACCATCTTACATTTGGGCATTATTGGCGTTTACGGGTTAAATCCGTAGAGGATATAAGCCTCGCCACCGTTCCTGGTGCCTTCACCGGTCACGGGATTCACGCGTGGGTCGGCGAGTTGGGCACCCAGGGCAAAGTCATCCAGCCCGTCACCGTCAATATCACCCAATCGACCAATTCCCTGGCCACGACCTCTGTGTCGTTCAACCATCTGGCCATTGAGACCCATGAATTGGGTCGGTGCTTTGCTGGGGTTACCGCCATAGTTGATCTCGACGCCGTGAACCATCACAGGTAGATCCTGGCCGGCATCTCCGCCACCCAGGAAGTCACCTTCATGCACGAGTACGTTGTTGGAGAAACGGTCGCCTCGACGTCCCACGATGATGAGGCCGTCCAGGTCGTCGGTCCCCAAAGCCGAAATCGAGATGTCCTGAATTCCGCCAACCGTGGCGGGGAAGTTCCGCGTATCGGTTGAACTGAGAATGATGTAAACCAATCCGGCGTGGGCGAGTTCGTCATTGGCATCAATGACCCCGTCCGGAATACCATTGCGTCCGGTGACGTCGTCGCGGACACCATCCAAGTCGCGATCCAAGCCGGGAGTGTCGAGAATATCAACTGAGTCATTCGGATTGCCATCAAACTTCGGAGTAGCGTTCGGTGCTGCAATGGCGAGGTCGCTGAATCCGTCGCCGTCAATGTCGCCGATGTTGCGAACGTTGAAGCCGAACTCACTTCCGATCTCGACGCCTCGAATTCGGGCGCCTTCACGACGCTCGAGCAGTCCTGGAGTTGATCCCTCACTCTCGATCGGAATGCCGCCTTCCGGGCTGATCAAGTCACTCTTTCCAAAGACGATGATGATCTCGCCGGTTCCACCGTTGCCGTCGGGATTACCAATAACGACGTCACCAACGCCATCATGATTGAAGTCGAAGTCTGCCGGCACCGATCCGGGAATGCCGCCTGTAATCGATTCACCGAAACGCTGTTCACTGCCCAACGCCTCCCGAAGAAGCACACCCGAAAGACGCTCGGGGTCATTCACATTGCGTTTCAAGTCGGCGAGGTCGAAATTGTTTTCGAGAGTCTCCGCACGGCGGAACACGATATACGCCGCACCGTCTGCGGTGCCATCGGCATCGACATCGCCCAGGGGCGCGCCGATCAAAATGTCCACACGACCATCCGTGTTGAAGTCGGGGATACCCAAGACGTTGCTGATCTGCTCGCCGCTGTCACCGAATATATCCAAGGAATTGGTGGTATCCTGATGTGCCCCGTTGAGCGCCGCCTGTCCTGGGCGGATCCCGCCGTGGCTATTCCCGTCGGCCAGGTATTGGTGTGGCTGGGGCGGCGTACCGATGAATCCATAGTCTCGGGGGTCAAATCCAATGTCTTCGGGGAACTGCCAAAGCCGTGCGCGATTGGCGAGCGGCTGATAGTCTTCAATCGAGTATGCAATTCCGCCCTGCTCCCTCGTTGTCCCGTCGATACTGATCGATTGTCGCAGCGGCGAGGTTACCAGAAGGTTGTCGTCACTCTGGGTTATGGACGTTCCATAACCCTCATTGACGGTCTCACCGATGACCCGGCAACCGATGAGCGAATCAACCCGCCCAGCAGATGTGGCGGGGGCATGGTTGTCACGTGATATATCGTTCCAGTCTGTTTCTGCTTCCGGTGCACCCGACCCACTGATTCGCTCGCGGTAGTAACCGCTGCTTAGAAATCCAATGGTTGGCTCCACCCAGGCATGATTCAAGGGAATCAGCAGTTGCCGTGCCAAGTCTTTGCCCGCTTCGCAGGTTGGATCGGCCAGTGGATCACCACCTGGCGGGACGGCTTCTTCAATCGGAGTGGTTTGCGAACAGAGGTTCAAGTCAAAACTCAGTTCCTGGAACAAGTCGCAATCGGTATCCGAGAAATCAACGCCAGGGCAATCTTCCTGCAGGCTTCCACGAGGATCGCCTGGGAAACAAGGGATCGGGAAGTTGCAGAGATAGTGGTCGGCCAGACGCGGGTCGAAACCAAATGTTGGCTCGACCAGGGTTTCCTGTTCGTCATCTGGGTCAAACTGCAAAGTACTCGCACACCCGATGAAGTTCGGCGGGCCATCTGGTGGGCAGTTACCTTCACTGTCGACGAAAGTAAGGCGATCTTCCATCCAACTGGATCCCTGACAAAGTTGGCCTTCGTTTGGTTCCGGAGAGACGGCACCTTCAGTTGCCGAAAGTGCACCGAATTGCGTGTCGAACAGTTGGCCGACCCAATCGAGTTTGCACCGGCGGTTCGCCTCGTCGTTGCTTCTCGATTGCAGTTCGGTGTTGCGGCTGCTGACAATCACGATGCCGCCGCGCGTGAACTGCGGGTAGTTTGTCCCGAGAGCGCAGGCATTTTCGAGACTGCCGTTTGAGTCGATCATTCGCGGGCCGTCCAGCACGCGGAGTCGTTGCGAGAACGCACGGGGGAATCCAAAGACCACTTCGCCGACCTCGTCGGCATCTGCGTCACCGGAAATGAAGATGCTGGCCGTCCGTATCGGTCGGCGCGAGATCTGGATTCGGCTCGACACCGCTGAATACAAATCCTGGGACCCCGGTGTTTGCAACGGAGTTCAGGTTGTATCGGCCAGCGTAGCGAATCGAGTTGCCGCGAAGCATGTAGGCTTCACCGGGGCCCACACCGCTGGGATTTTGGAATTCTGGCTTGGCGTAGCGGCTGACGATGAAGGTTTCATCGAGACCACCGCCGTCGAAATCCTCGCCACCTTCAAACGCAGATCCAGCATTGTCTTCAAACTGCACGCCTTCGAAAATCGCGCCTTTAACCTGCGGCGTTGAATCCAAAAGCGATCCCAGCCAGAAGATCGTTGGCAGCGTTGAAATCTGAATATCGACCGGCGCATCGTCCACAAGGTCGTCGGCTGAGTTGTCGGTAAAGGTGAGTCGTGCGGTGATGCGGAACTTCCCTGGGAGTTGCGCGGTAAAGCTCGTCGACGTTTGCGTAAGCGGAATAGGATTGGCGTTGATCTTATCGCTGTCCACGAGCGTCGAGTTGACTGGATTACCGTCTGAGCCGATTCGCCGGACAAAAATATCGACAACAGCGTTGGCTGTTGTTGGCAGATTATCGATCTGCCAAGCGACATTGATTTCGGTGCCTGGCTTCTGAGCCAACGCGTTGGTCGGCTGGGTCACCGTGAGTCGAGCTGCGTCGGGATCGAGGCGCGTAATGGTTCCCGAGGCGTACGCTGTCACAGGATCACTCACGCCGTCGTCGGCGGTGACACCGATGTAGACCGTTTCTCCCAAGCCGATCAGGTTTCCGGCAAAGACGACGTTCGTAGTTTCAATCGGAAATGGATCAAAGGGCTGGCCGATAGTCACTTCGTTACCGTTCGTGGGGATATCATCAACGTCGTAGAACGGAATGACAGTTTCAAACTCTGTCGCGTCTTCAAAACGCGTTACTTCGAATTGGATCAGAGTGGTTTCCGAACCGAGGATCTCGATGTCGGTTGACGGCTGACTGACGACAACAGTTGGTGGCGTCCGCTGCGGGATTTCGTCGACAATGGTCACCGAGAAATCGTTGAACGTCGGTGCGGGAATCGTCTCATTGTTGTTGACTGCCGAGTCGATTGATTGGCCCGTATCTGTCACCGAAATACCGATTCGGTAGGTGCCGTTGCTCAACCCCGTTGTGTTCCAGATCGTGATGATCTGGCTTGCCGCACCAGTTGCGATCGGGTCGCCGATCTGGTTGGCTGGCAGACCTTCGGTCGAAACGCTTGCTTCGACGTAGAAAAGTCGCCACTGGACAGCGTTCTCGTCATCGCCCACATCAATGCGGATGTCCACGGGTGTTCCGGCCACGATTTGCAGGTCGCGATCAGGCAACTCAAACTGCGGCGTCGGCAACTCCGTGATCTCGAATGTGCCCTGGCTCAACACTTTGATCGACTCAGAAGTGTCGGTCAGATTCAAACCGACTCGATACAAACCGACCGGAATGTTGAGCGTATTGAGGGACGTTGTTTGATTGGCGCCCGCGCTGAGATTGTTCGCAAAAATGACTTCTGCGCCAGTCGCTTGCGCATCGATCGCAGTGCTCGCAACCGGGACGTAGTAGGCCGAGATTGCGGTGGGGGAACCAGTCGTGCTGTAGACGATGGTGACGTTCTGTTCGCCAGAGAGGCGAATGTTGCTGAAAAACGCGATCGATGCGGATAGGTCGCCATCCCCATCAGAGCCGCCATTGTCGGGCACTGGGCATCCGGCGCAACCTATTGCCATTAATATAGTTAATACAGATGTACCCAGTCGTCGGAACTGTCTGAATCCGATCCGCGATCCTGGCACGGTCCCCTTCGATCTCATCGGCGAAACTCCGGTTTGGTATTATGGAGGGCGGCAAACTGGACATCTTCGGGCCCAGGACTTGCCGTATTCAATGCCTCTTCGTTCAGGTCTCTCTGCCCAGATTTTCTCGCCATGTGCTGCACGCTCAGCGGCAGTTCCAAGCCGAGATTCAGGCGGCCAACCGGCGTTCGGCGATTCGCGGCAACCTCAGTCGATAACAGCCCTTAGAGAGCGGGTTACCTTTGTTTCCAAGGTCGAAATAAGCGGACGCATCGCGAACAGCGGGTAGCCGCTCGCATTTATAAGGACGCCCCAAGAGGTCGTCAACCATATGGGACCCGCTCCAGGACTGCCGAATCGGGCAGGAACGTTGACCAGTCGATGATTGGATGACTCCCGCAACCTTGAAACTGTCCCATTCACGGCTCCGGAGTTTGCCGTTTCGGCGATTCGATCAGTTCAGCCAACCGGGCCAAGATAGCCCGAAACTCCGGATTCACTTGGATTCAATCGTCGGTGGCGAAGGCCAAGGTCCGGTAACTGTCTGCGCAGTAAAAACTAGGCGTTCTACCCCTAGAAACACCAAGTACCCTGCCCTTTACTCCGACAAGTAGAGGAGGCAGAACACGTCTTATTTGATTCATATGCGCGAATTTGTAACGGAAATGTAGCTGTTATCAGGGTTGATTTACGAAAGTGTGACAGGTTACAATGCAGCCTGCAATTACGCGTGAAAAAGGGGTGTGTGCGCAGTCCGGGGATCCGCAGATTGATTCTCGGCGTCCGCGAATGACGGGTGCTGTCACATGATGGCACGTCCTGTACGTCGGATGTCGGGAGTGAATTGGCAGTCCTTGCAGCGGCGGGTGTGGTTGCCGCAATGCCGGGTGCGTTGCATATCTAGGTTCGAGCGCGGTTTTGATATTTCGGAGGGATCAAAGCCGCAAGGGCTGAGCAAACTTCAGGAAGCCTCTGAAGATCGTCGCCAGCAACTCGAAGCGCAATGTCATAACGATTCGTTGCGAGGTGAATTACCCATCCTTGGCAGTCTGCGAGAGCTGCCGGCAATCGAATCACACAGGCGATCAACGTCGTTTGCGTCGAACGACGTTGCCTGGTCAGAAAGAAGCGGGAAGGAAAAGGAGCCTCAAGCCTCAATCAGACCGGACGTTCTTCTCGCAATGACTGCAAGTAAGAAAGTACGTTTTTCAAATCGTTTTCTAGTGGTTTGGAGTTTATGACGCTCCCCGTGCATCGCGTGTGGGAGACAGATGTCTAATCACATTAGGAGGAACACAAGTGGTAAGATTAAGATCGGGATTGATGAGGACCGCCGCGGCAATTGCTGTTGGCGCGCTCCTCGGCATGCCGTCTTTCGCGATTGCGGGAGATCAGGCAAAGGCTGAGATGGTCAATGGCAAAGCGCCAGTGTCTCCTCAGCGTGCTGCAGAGAAGCAGGTCGACTTCAAGGACTTGAAGTGGACCGACGCCACCTTGATCCACCAGAGCGGCAATGCTGTCGTGATGGAGATGAAGGTTCCTGGCGAAGAGGAAATGGCCGTCAGAATGAAAGGCCACTTGGTCGATGGGTCGGGGCAGACCCACCCGATTCAACAGTTCGGGTTGAACAACACCGATCGCGCTTTGGGCGATAACAACGTCGACATTTATCAAGCTGCGGGTTTCAACGCGATTGCAAGCTTCACCAACAACTTCGTCGCGGACGACATGATTTCGATTCCGTTCGGTAACAAGGGTCAGGCCTTTGTGATCGAGGAATTTGAACTCATCACGTTGTTGATCGCGACGAATCCTGGTGTGGACACCTGGGCGGAAGTCACGTTCTACGACCTCAACGAGCAAGTGGTCAACGACTGCACGTTCGTTTCGGACGACGTTCCGATCGAAGGTGCGATCTACGGTCAGGTCATCGCGAACCTCGGTCGTGACGCGGCATCGCCGAACTGCAACCTTTCGATTGCAGGCAGTGCCGTTCGTCGCGTCAACCTGTTGACGGGCGTTGTCACCGGTTTCGGTGATGCGGCCGAGCGCGTCATCGACTCGAACGGTGTGAAGGTCAACACCGTCGGTGCGGGTGCGTTCAACAACCTGGGACGCGGAATTCCGTTTGGCCCTGGTGACCTGAGCTCGGGTAGCTCGGCAACCGGTTTGGCCCTTCGTAATCTCCAGCACCAGACCCTCGTCACGGTTCGTCTCGGTGTGGCCAATGGCACCATGGACGGTATCGATCCGGCTCCTGTCGATGCATGCAGTGATGCACTGCTCGGACCGGGAAGTGGTTTCCCCGGTGGTTGGTTGACGTTCGGTAACGATACGGCCATCAGCTTCGGTAACACGTTTGCTTGGGGCGATTTTGACTCACAAAACGGCGTGTTCAACTGTAACGAGGCGTTCCAGTTCGTCTCGACGATCAACCAGCTTTCGATGAACTTCGTCGCGAGCGGTTCACGTGA
>JAUIEW010000258.1 GCA_030429365.1 Phycisphaerae bacterium | reverse complement strand
AACTCGCCGAAGCCTGCGACGTTGCGTTGCTGTCCTGCGGCGGGATCACCTCTTTGACCACGTCCTATCGCTCTGGTCACATCACGGAGTCGGACCGTCAATCGCTGATCGCGGCGGGTGCGGTCGGCGATTTCCTGTATCACTTCCTCGACAAGGACGGAAATATCGTGGACCATCCGGTCAACAATCGGTCGATCTCGATGTCGCTAGATCGCTTGAAACGTGTTCCAAGAAAAGTTCTCATGTCGGGGGGCCGGGAAAAGATCGAAATCCTGCGCGCCAGCATCACGTCGCTTGCACCAAATGTCCTGATCACCGATGAGATTACCGCGCGAACCTTGCTTGAAACCGCTGACGCAAAGACCGCGCGCGCAGTTGCCGCAGCGGACTGATATTGGTGATGTCAGGCGCGCTGCCAACCGTCTTGAGGTCGACCGCACAAAGACTGCAAGACATCCGGAAAACGCGGCACCGGTAGAGCCTAGATTGGTCAACCGACCATGTGCTAACATCAAAACGAGGAGGTGAATATGATGGTTGCCAGCCCGAAGAAATTCACTCTCTTGCACGACATGAACATGCCGATCCGCGACGCGTTGCGCGGTGTGGTGAGCCTTGCGGATGCTACGGAAGACATGCTGGAGCCCGCCTCGAAACTGTTGCCGGAACCGCTGCGTAGTCGCTTTCACAGCGCGATGCAGGCGTTCGAGCAAGCCGGCAAACGCCTGCTCCATGCGCCGATCGACATGGAGAGGATCAGCGATGCCGCGCAGTTTGCACGAGGCATCGCGCTGGACAAAACCGAAGTGAGTGCTGCCGCAAGTGTGATCGTGTTCGCCTGGGAGCACCTGAACCAGTCCCGCGTCGAACATCGCCACCTCATCAGTGAAACCATCGTCGCAGACCGGTTGTCGCGATTGCACCCGGACGGCGGACATACAGGTTTTGACTTTGCGGCTTCCCTGTTCCTCGACCTGCGCCAATCTTCCGCCATAGGTGTAATGCCTGGGGTGACGCGGGGCATCACAAGGGAAGAAGAAACCGAAGTCGACTTGGCACTTATGGCGATTGCTGTCTGGCTCGCGTCGAAACGGGCGGACACGCTTGAGGAGGAAGAAAAGCTGCTGGATCTGTCGATGGCCCTCGTCCGCGCCCTCCAATCCGAGGCGGAAACCGCCTTCAAGAGCCACGCGGCTTTGGCCCATTTTCTTGATGAAACCTCATCGCATCTATAGGATCGGACGCCATGCAAATGCATGATTTGACCAAGACCGACCAACCGTTGCGCAAATCCGCGCAACGCCTGCGGTGGTTTGTCGATGCGTTCGATCAGCAAATCCAGAACACCGAAGCGCAGACAGGGAATGCATTTTCCGTCGACCGGGGCGCTTTGGCACAAGTGTTTGCCGATTGGCTGAAAGCGTTCGAAGCCCAGAAACCGACGCGGGAAGACGATAAACCCGCCTATGTCGGATTTGCAGCGGGTCTCATGCTCCGCACGCTGATCAAGCACAAACCCGTCGCATTGGTGAAACGTCCTGATAACGCGGACCAGTCCAATCCGGCGTATTTCTGGCCTGAGGGATATCTCTATGTGGCATTCTGTCTGAATGTGCGTGGGTTGGTTCTCGAAACGGATTTCCATGCCGCACAACAGCCAAGTGATCGGCTGTCAGACAACAGGACCTGGTGGAGTTTCCGGGAGAACGTCCAAAAGGATCCCTCTCTGGCAATTGCCTTCCTCGACCTGTTTGCCGGAGATGAACCGGAATGGACCATGCCCGAACTGTTTCGAACAGGCCGCGTCGCCCGTATCGCGGAACGGTTTTACGCCAAGGAAGTGACGTCACAAGACGAAGGGTGACGGCAGCCGTTGGCCGTCGGCATCTCCCTCAGAACGACGCGCAGCACTGGCGTTCGCCTGTTCGCGTCGTCGGAGTTTCCGGTTCACGTTTGCACCTCCCGGCAGCCGAAGACCCTTGGCGCTTGAACACTTTCAATGGAATGGCGCACCCGAGAGGATTCGAACCTCTGGCCTCTGCCTTCGGAGCGGGTCTAATGGGCTTTCCTAAACATGCGATAGAGCCCGCTAGAGCACTATAATCATTGAACAATTGTAGACACGGCCACGTGCCGCGCCGAGAGCTCTATCCGAGAATACGCCTTGGTTTCCGGCCGCGTGGTTGCGTCCTGCTTTCGTGAAACCGGGCGCGAGAAGAGGATCTGAGCATGCCGAAGCTCACGAAGCGATTTGTCGAAGCGGTTAAGCCGGGACCCAAGGGCACGGCGGTCTGGGATGACGAGGTGACCGGCTTCGGGCTCCGCGTCTACCCCTCTGGGAAGCGCAGTTACATCATCCAGTACCGCGCGCGGGGACGATGCCGCCGCTACACGATCGGTCGGCACGGGATCTGGACGCCCGAGACGGCACGACGCGAGGCGAAAGTCTTGCTCGGGAACGTCGCCCGAGGCAAAGACCCGGCCGAGGAACGCGAGGAGGACCGGAGGGCGCTGACGGTCAAGCAGCTCTGCGAGCAATATATCGAGGACATGGAGGCTGGCCTGATCATGGGCAAAGGCGGCCGCCCCAAGAAGGCCTCGACGATCGAGATCGACGTGGGCCGCATCCGCCGGCACATTATCCCCCTGCTCGGCACGCGCCGGGTCCGGGACATTACAAAGCCGGACATGAACAACCTGATGAAGGACATCATCGCGGGCAAGACGCGCGTGGTAATGAAAACCGAGAAACTGCGTGGCAAGGCCATTGTCCGCGGTGGGCGCGGAACGGCGATCCGCACAATGGGTCTTCTTGGCGGGATTTTCTCCTACGCAGTCGAGTCCGGCGTGATCGACCACAACCCGACCCACGGATTGCGCAAGCCAAAATACCAAGTGCGCGACCGGCGGCTGAGCGAGGCGGAGTACCGGATCCTTGGCGGCATTCTGCGCCAAGCGCAGAACAGCGACCATTATCGCCTGCATGCCGAGATCCTATGGATCCTCGCAGTTACCGGCTGCCGACGCGGGGAGATCATCAATCTCAGATGGAGTGAGCTCGACATCGAAGGCAGCTGCCTGCGCTTGATCGACAGCAAGGAAGGCGCGTCTGTGCGCCCGATCGGCCTGCCCGTGATCGAGCACCTGGAAAGCAAGCGGACCACGCGAACCGGCACCTATGTCTTTCCCGGCCAAGGCATCGACAATGCGGTGGGCAACTTCCCCCAAAGCTGGAAGAAGCTCCTGACCGACACGCCGCTTTGGGATGTGACACCGCATGTCTTGCGGCACAGCTTTGCCAGCATCGCGAATGATCTTGGCTTCACCGAGATCACGATCGCTGCGCTGATCGGCCATGCGAAAGGCTCGGTGACAAGCCGCTACGTGCACACGCTCGACTCGACGCTCATCATGGCGGCAGATACTGTCGCGGGATACCTGCAGGCCCTGCTGGAAGGCGTTGAGTTCCGGCGGAATACGTACACGCTGGACTGGGAATCGCGGAAGTCAGCCATCGAGCACATGCTAATCGCGTCGAGGCCTGCGCCAGAGCCACGGCTTCTTGACTACCGTGACGGACGCCGTTGAAATTCGAGAACGAGTTCCTTTCACATCCGATATCTTGGTTGACGAAGAACAAGTAAGGGATCAACAATCCTTAGTAGGCGCCATTGACAGACCAGATTCCGTCTAAAATCATGACGTCGAACCACATCGTTCACCGTCGCACTACTAGCGCCAGGCTCCCGCAAGATCGACAACTTCAACTTGCTCGGCTAGGAGCGCCGACGCTTCACATCACAATCAACTCATGTAACAAACACGTTATCGCCGCACACCACATCAATAGCGACGTCATATTAGAACTGATTACACTGAGAAGCATGTGGCAAACATTGCACGGTTGCCTCAAAACTCCTAACTTATTCAAGTGAAATAGAGTCGATCTATATCCAATTTAAAGCAGAAAAATCAACATGTAGCATAGAGAAATATCTAGAAAAGCGACTTAGCAATCTCCGTTGTCTGAGCCGCTGAGGAGAAATCAACCATATCCCAAGTCCTATATGTCTCGACTCCCAAAATCTGCGACGTAATTCGGCGCATGAACTGACGCTCCGGCTTCAAAAGCTCGAAAACAAGCAAAGTATTTAAATCAACGGAAAACCAAAAATATTCGATATCTTTAAGGTTGGACAAATCATCTACCGATATTTGATCAACCGACCTAACGTTGCCTTTTCCGACTTCCTCATGTAACCTTCTCGAAATGGCGTGAGCTACTTCGCCCTCGCTTGCAACCAATTCATCAGATACTGGCAGTGAATGAATGTGGGCGTGATCGCAACATCCCACAAAATTGCCTGAACCACCAAGGGGCCCATGCTCAAAGAAAATCGAGGTTCGGGAACGGTTGCCCCAGTACTCAGACAAAGTATGGCAGGCTTCCTTCACCACGACCATACTCGCATCAGGAACCCTTGAGAAAGACAAATAATGCTCCTCATGAAACAAGAGCGCATGGCCATTTTGTATAGGCGCCAAATCACCAGTAACACCGATACCACTCCCTACTGCAACAAAGCCACCGCGATCCGTCAATGGTCCGCATAAAAAGCATCCAGAATCCTTAGTCAATTTCAAGCACCCCCTTGATCTTCTGTTCATCTAAGACGCCAGAGTACACGGAGCAACCAGCACTGTAGATCTCCGCTCTTGGCTGCTCCAACAACGTCCCTATCCTTGTAATTCTAATCCCAAAATTCCCGAAAATCCTTTGAAGCTCAATCGACGCGTCAACCGGTGCGCAAATTAGCAATTCAAAGTCATTAGAGGTGCCGAATCCAAACTCTATACACTTACGCTCCATTATCTCCCCAACTTCATAGACAGCGCATCCAATTGGAAGGCTATCAAGATCAACTTCAAAGCCAATCTCACAAGCCGTCGAGACTCTTAGTAGCGATGACAGAATTCCATCGGAGGTATCTGTCGCTGCGATATCCATGGTCAGCGCAGCCAGCTCCACTCCCAATGCTGTCCTCGGCAACGGTCGTTTCCAACGCAATAGACACTCATTGAAGGCATCAGAATCCGTCGCATTGGAACCACTATTTCCTGCTGCGCGTGCTGCTCCTGCAAATCCAACTTCCCCAGAGACAAAAATTGCATAACCAGGCTGTGAATTGCGCAGAGCCAACAGACGGCCCGCACGCGCTTTGCCCAACGCTGTAGCACTCAACACATTGGAAGAGTTTGGCCCGCTATCCCCGCCAATTAAAGCTGCTCCAAAATCATCACACGCACGCAAAATACCGTCTATGGTTTGTGCTACCAATGTAAACGGACGATCCGGAGCAAATCTAATATTAGTCAACAATCCAAGTGGCTTAGCCCCCATTGCGGCGAGATCACTAAAGTTAGCAGCAGCCAAGTAGTACCCCAAGTCATAGTCGTTAAGGAAGTCGTGACGATAAAGATCGAAGTCGGTGCCCCTTATAAAGTCAGATGTGACGCAAATCTGATATCCAGGTTCACATTCTAGTACCGCGCAATCATCCATCTCGCTGATGCCTATGATGATACCTTCAGAATACCTCGGCGCGCGTTCCTTCAAGTATTCAAGAATCAAAGTCTCAGTTGCTATCATCTTTTGCGCGTCTTCATCAATCCAAGCGCAGCGCTTACCGAAACCCCAACAGAGCCAAGAAGATTGGAAAGTGCCGAATCAAACACAACCATTCCAAAAACATGTAAGACAAGCTGGACCGTGAAAATAGATGTGCAGAGCAAACCCAAAACCAATATCGAAGAAACCAAAAAACCCACAAGAGTAAGATTGCCGATGAAGTAGTAAAACTTTGTACTTAATCGGGCCAACAAACCACGCCTGGCTACATGAAAGTAAGTGCTTGGAAACAAGACTACAAAAGCAAAGAAAACATAATACACCGCAGCTCTCGCACGGTCTTCCTTTGCAAAAGCTTGATAATTATCCGGCATCCTCGAAAATATCGCTTTTACAGGATCGAAAGAAAAGAAGTCTTTTTCGCAACCAAACTGTATGTATATTGAAGAAAGCAAGACGTAGAAAGTTGGGACTCGGAGGAAGCGATGTCTTTCGACTCCGCTGCTTTTGTCCGAGTACCATACATCCATGAACGAGGTTTGATCGTCAAAACACCGCGTCCAGTCTTGCTCACGCGCGAATAGCTCCCTCAAATTCTCGAGATGGACGCGACGGTGTTGATCATAATTGAACAGGCTAAGGGTCGCGCTTATGAACAGGCGTTGATAAATATCATACGTTTCCGATTTCAGCCTTTGATGCACTTGTTTCAACATCGCCGCGAGACGGGGTTGATACACCTTAGGAAGAGACCGCCCGGAAAAATGTAGAAATTGCAGGACATAACAACTTGCAAAAACATCGCCTTCCAATGCTTCAATATCGGCAACTGGCTTGACTAAGTCATCAACCACGCCCTCGAACAACAATTCTCGAAAAATCGAATTGAAATCAGATTTTCTTTCAACCGAAAGCGTGAGTGGAGCTGTCTTGGTTGGTATTCTTGGGACATCTTTAAATAGAATGTGCGGCTCACCTGCGTCGACTGATCCCCTTCTTGAGAGCTGATTCCTAATGACTTCATCTGCAAACTGCAGGGCTTTACCATCTACATCGTGTCTGTTGCGCAGAGCCAACAGAAAACTCACCCCTCCAATCCCAAATTGTCCCAGTTGACAACCTTCACTGTCAAGGAATTTTCCGACCATCAACTCAGGCTTCCCAAGTTCGACAGCAAATCGTCTAAGTGATTGATATTGTTATGGCGGGATCTGCCATTGTGTGACTACCGAGAAGGGATCAAGCGGGTTTTGGTATATCGAGGGTG
>JAUIEW010000257.1 GCA_030429365.1 Phycisphaerae bacterium | reverse complement strand
ATATCCGCAGCGCCTCGTTGCCGACGTGCGACGCGCAATCGAACGCAAAGGCATCATCGCGCTGGACAATGGCGTCTACAAGATCTGGTTCGCCCGAAACTACAAAGCCCACGCCCCCAATACGGTGCTGCTCGACAACGCCCTTGCATCCATGGGTGCGGGACTTCCATCGGCGATGGCTGCAAAACTCGTGCATCCCGATCAGCACGTGATGGCCATCTGCGGTGACGGCGGATTCATGATGAATTCGCAGGAGCTTGAAACTGCCGTCCGACTCAAGCTGCACCTCGTCGTGCTCATCTTGCGCGACGATGCGTACGGCATGATCAAGTGGAAACAGGCCCACATGGGCTTGAAGAATTACGGGCTGGACTATGGCAACCCGGACTTCGTCAAATACGCCGAAAGCTACGGTGCGATCGGACACCGCATCACAACCGCCGACCAACTTCTCCCCACGATGCAGAAAGCGCTGGCCGAACCGAATGTCCACGTGATCGAAGTTCCGGTAGACTATTCCGAAAACGATCGCATCCTTAACAACGAGATTCAGAAGCGAAGCGCAGCCGTGTGATCGCGAACATCGAACAGCCGCCTTGGGTCCTTGCTTCTTGAAAGGCTTCCGCACCACGATGAAAAACTATCCGTATTATCTCGCCAACGAGCCCAAATCCCCCAACCACGATCTCGAAGTCACCGACAAGTACTCCGGCGAGGTGGCGTATCGTGTGGCCATCGCAGATCGAGACGCCATCGACGCCGCGATTGAATCCGCCGTCAGCGCCGCAGCCGCGTGCGCTGCAATGCCGCCATACGAACGCCAGGATATTCTCAACCACTGCGTCGCGCGATTCACCGAACGCTTCGTCGAGTTGGCGAAGGCGTTGTGCATCGAAGCCGGCAAACCCATCCGCGATTCGCGTGGCGAGGTCACGCGGTTGATCGACACGTTTCGCATCGCGGCAGAGGAATCCGTCCGCATGACCGGCGAGGTGATGAACCTTGAGATTTCGCCGCGGGCAAAGGGCTATCGGGGGATGTTCAAGCGCGTGCCGATCGGTCCGTGCTCCTTCATCGCACCGTTTAACTTTCCGTTGAATCTGGTGGCCCACAAGGTCGCGCCCGCGTTGGCGGTGGGATGCCCATTCGTGCTCAAACCCGCGAGTCGCACGCCCATCGGCGCGATCATCATCGGCGAAATATTGGCTGAGACGGACCTGCCGGCGGGTGCGTTTTCGATTCTGCCCTGCCATCGCGACGGCGCCGACCTTTTCACCACCGATGACCGCCTCAAACTGCTGAGCTTTACCGGTTCGCCCGATGTCGGCTGGAAGTTAAAAGCCGATGCAGGCAAGAAAAAAGTCATCCTCGAACTCGGCGGCAATGCGGCGTGCATCGTCGATCATGATGCCGACATTGACGACGCGGTCGAGCGACTCGTCTTCGGCGCGTTCTATCAATCCGGACAAAGCTGCATCGGCGTGCAGCGCATCATGATTCACGAGTCGATTTACGATGACGTGAAAGAGCGGCTGACGAAAGCAACGAAAGCCCTGATCGCGGGCGACCCCAAGGACGAAAAGACGTTCATCGGTCCGATGATTTCCACATCGGAAGCCAAGCGACTCGATTCGTGGATTAAAGAAGCCGTACGTGCCGGCGCGACGGTCATCTGCGGCGGCAAACGAGACGGTGCGATGCTCGACGCCACCCTGCTCGAAAACGTCCCGAACGATCAGACCATTTGCACCAACGAAGCCTTCGGTCCCGTCGCCGTCCTCAGTTCGTTCGACGATTTCGATGAGGCGCTCGATCAGGTCAACGACAGCACGTTCGGACTGCAAGCCGGCATCTTCACCCGCGACCTCTACAAAATGCAAAAGGCGTGGGACGTTCTCGACGTCGGCGGCGTCATCATCGGCGACGTCCCGTCGTGGCGCGTCGACAACATGCCGTACGGCGGCGTCAAAGACAGCGGGCTGGGCCGCGAAGGCATTCGCTTCGCGATGGAAGACATGACCGAAATCCGCAACCTGGTGATCCGCACAAAACAGGATTAGATCACCTCAAGTTCAAACACGGCAATCTCGCAACCCCGTCATTCCCGCGCAAGCGGGAATCCAGGGGAAGCGAAATCGGCTTTGGAAATTGAGACTGCCGGCTGAACCTGCGTCAGAACCGCAACCAGCTCGACATGATCGTGCTCCACCTGAACGACGGGCATCTGCAAGACGGCTGAATTGAATCCTGTCCACTTGACTTGAATGGCTTTCGATTGTCGCGATGGAGAAATCGAGATCTCGATGCGAATTCGAGACGTCAACGGCGACCGTGGAATATGATTGCCCCCGTCTACTCGCTTCTGAAGCGGACCAACCAGCTTCACATCGATATCGCTTGCCGCGTTTTCACCGCTGGGATCTGACGAAAAGCTCAAGTGTTCTTCGACCCACTTGATAATTTGCGGTTTGAATCGATCAACTTGCTCGCCCGAAATGGAATCGGAATTGAACTCGATCAAATTGGGCCAAGTCGCGAGCAGTGTGCATGGATAGTCGATCTGCACGTGTCGCGTTGCATCATCGTCATTGACGAGGCGAATGATCGGCTGATTGAACGGATCGATGCCCGCCGGCGCAATCGCCGCCTTTTCCCGCAAAAGCACCGCGTAGTTACCGCGCGACGTCAGACGCAGGTGCCGGCTTCCATTCTCATCGACCGTAACCTGTCGCAGTTGAATCTGCCGGGCCAACGGAGCCGCGTCATCACCCGGATGATGGAACAGTGCCAAGGCGGCCACATGCTTCGGAACTTTGTACGTACACCTGATCCCGCCCTTGCCTGGCAGATGTTCCGCGTGATCGATCGATAGTTTCTCTCCATCGTCGCAAACAACCGCAATCGAACGCGCCAGCCGCTCAAGCACAACCTGCGCATCCACCGCTTCGCCGAGCGCCTCGATTTCGTGCCCGATCGAATGCGGGTCGGACTCGATCTCGATGGCAAGCTCCGACCCCTCCCATCGAACGTTCCCAGTATGCACAACAATCGAATGCGCCCGAACCAGTCCAGCCCCTGCACATAACCAACAAAATGCAAACGCAATCGCCCGGACGGTCATCACGGTTTGTCATCCGCAAAGTCGATGTCGATTTCCGTCAAGAACGTCCCCTGCCCAATGTCTTCGCACACCCACAAGAGATACCGATACGGTCCGAGCGTCTCCCCGACTTTTTCAATTCGACTCGCGTGCACGCCGCCATCACCCAGCAGTCGCGTATCCACCACCGCGATCAACTCCCATTCACTGGCATCTGCCGACTTGAAGTCCGGGTCGGGTTGCTCCGATTTTGCACTGCCCCAAACAGAAAAGAACTGTGGCGACCGGTTGGCGACATGCCATGAATAGGTATCGATGCGCTGGATGCGATGCGGTGATTTCAAATCGAGCGTGAATCGTCCTTCGTTGTCGTACCAGATGCAGCGGGATGTGTCGTCGTCATGTTGCGCAACCTTCCCGTCATTGAGACGCAAGAGCTTGCCATCCACAGCCCCGGAACCCGGATGGATTGCCAACTCACGCCGGGGCGCGAAGACTTCAAATGCAAAGTCCTTACCGCTTGATGCGTCGATGTCATCGTCACTACGCGGACCACCCATGGGCTGCTGTTCAAAAGACTCGACGCGCGACACCCCGACCGTCGCCGATGCGGTGGCTCCTTCGAAAACCCTGGCTTTCTCACTCGCGTATTGATGGCGGACCGCTATCGGTTTCGCCCCCACAAAATCATCGTAAAGCGCCGCAGCCGGTTGAGCAGCGACCCCGTTCGCAACGGTCACCGCAAAGATTCGAATTCGATCGTCGTGCGGCAGCGTCAATCCAACCGCCCCACTTGCCTGCTTGGGCAAAACGTAATGGTAAAGGTAGACAAACCGATACGCTTCGTTCCCCTTCGCAGGATCGTGGCGGTGCGATGCGAACCACGCGATCGGATCACGCATGGTGTATGCCGGCAAAATCGAAACGACCTTCCCTTCGCATTTGAAGTCAGCTTTCGCAAACTTGCGATCAAACACCCGGTCGTACCACTGCCCCACAAACCCGGTCCACGCCTGCACGCCCAGTTGATGATCGATATCCCCGACGCGGAAATGTGCGGTGACATCTTCAGTCGCCGCCGCAAGGATATGCACCTCGTTGCCTTGGGCGTTTCCAAGATCAATTTGCTGTCCGCGACATGCAAGCGCCTGCGTGGCATTCGGCGTCGCAGCCCCCAATCGAAATTCGACGCCGTTGTCGACAAGTTTCTCGGGGAATACTTCGCCCGGATAGCTGCGATTCTGCGCATCCATCGAACCGTTGGTGCGATCGGCATCAAGCGAAACCACATCGCGGTCGAAAGGAATCTCGATCGGCGTCGAATGAACCGGCGACGGCTTGGCATTGGCGACCGGTCCCAACTTGATTGCGAAGGACTTCATCTGGAACGCATCAAGGTCGAAGGCCAACGTGTGCCCATCGGCGCTCAACGCATTAAGCACGCGTTCTTGCCCATCCACCTCTTCCACCGTCTCAAGCGTACCCGGAAATTCAATCTTCACGCCCGTCGCCGGCTTACCTTCAAGCTCCTGCACGCGCACTATGATTCGGTCGCGTTCCTCGGCCAACTTCATCGCACGAACATCGATTTGCTGTGAATCGCACCGACCAAACGAAAACTCGCGCCCGAGATTTCCCTCGTGCTTTTCAACCGCGAACGCGCGAAGTGGTTGATTGAAACGTCGCCCCCGCCACTCGCTGCCTGCCGCTCGCGAATCACCTGGATGTCCGAAGAGTCCATACCGGATATTGTGCACTCCCCAGTCCTGGCTGTGCTGATCCATATACGAATTGCGAACGCCCGGCGTGTAGAGCAGCGTCAATCGCACTTCATTGTCAGCCGGCTTATCCGAACCGAACTTGGAATCTTCAAGAATGGTGACGCCGTAGTCGCCGTTGGCGTCGGTCAGATCAAACCATTCGTGCGAGGGCACTTCGTATTTCACGGGTTCATTGTTGCCGCGTTCGATGGTGCCCGCCCCCCAGTTGTAGGTGGCTTTGCTATTACTCACGCTAAGCGGAAAGGCGGCTTTCAGTGCACACTGCGTTGACTGCCAATCGATTTCCGACGCGACCTCAACGACCTTGCCCGGATCGTCGCGATAGAGTCGCACGTACTGCGTGAATTTCGAATCCCTGGCCCACCGCGTCACCGCGATCGTCGCACGCACCGGCCCCGACTCAACGATGCGCCACTGCGGCGTGCCATCAACGCAGCCGACCGGCGGATTCTTGCGGTCGGCCCAGTCCATGTTCCACGCAGGAAAGCTTCGCGGTTTTTCATGGGTGAATTCAAGCGTCGCGGGCTTGGCCAACAAGTCGCGTTTGTTGATCTTGTCGTGAATCTGCGCGATGTCACCGGCATCATTCAGCGTGACACGATAGGTTTCGTTTTCGATCTGTTTGTCGGTGGACTTTGGTCCATGGCCATCGGCAAACGGCGAGTCCGCCTCGCGCACGTCGAACACGCCAAACCCGTTGGCCGGCACCTTGGCTACAAACAGATACTGAACCGCGTTGCCATCTCGGCCAACGATCTGTGACGGCACTTCACTGCCATTCGGATCGAATACGCGAACATATGCCCCGCTCTTTATGTCCATCACCGCTTCGACCACGTCGCTTCGATCGATCGCCAGCGGGTTGAACACAACCAAAGGCGTCCCTTCGACGCGCGTATCCAATTGCGACGAGACCCGCCCCACGGCGGAAGTCAGCACATGGGCAAACTGATTCAGCGCGATAACATCGTCATTCCACGAGTATCGATACGCCCGCGGAATACTCGTACCCGGCAAAATGTCGTGCATCTGGTTCGCAAGCAATCGCACCCACGCACGCTCAAGCTTCTCGCGCGGGTAGGCCATCGCTTCAAGTGCACAACCGATGGTCGCAGCCCGCTCAGCCGCGTCGGCCAACTGTTCGGCTTGGCGGTTCCAACGCTTCATGTAACTTTGCGAAGTCAAGGTGCCAGCCGAGTGCTCCGTCAAAAGCATGTCGCCGCGATACCTCGGCAGGCGTTCGCGGATTGCAGGCGTCGTATCCTGAAATAGCTGCTCCGATGACGCGAGCACCACATCCATGCGCTTATCATCCGCCGACGCGCTCGCGATGTAGTTGCGTACGTCGTCCTCACGCGGTGCACCACCCTGGTCGCCAACGCCGTAATAGTGATAGTCTGCCCAGAGGCCATACAACTTCCCATTCTGCTCCACGCGGTTAAGCCAATCGGAATTCTGATCCACGCGCCCTTTGATCGCGCCGACATACGGACCGGGGTCGAGAGCGGCGAGTACGCTGCTCCCATCAAGCCCTTCCCACACACCGACCGGAAAGGGAATCCCGATGGCTGACCCCCACGTCAACTTCTGCGTCGAGAAACCGAGCAAACCACAGTGCGCCCAGATCGACGGCATCGATGCCGGAAACCCGAAGCAGTCGGGAAGCATGTAGTCGCTGCTGACTTTGCCGAACTCGCGCTTGAAATAGAGGTTGCCGTAGAGCACTTGGCGAATGATCGATTCAGGCGATGGAACGTTCACGTCGCCTTCGTCAACGCTCGAACCCGACACGAACCATCGCCCCTCATTGATGTATTGCTTCAGCTTTTCGTAGCGCTCGGGGTAATACTCGCGCATCATCTCGTAGCGCACCGAACCGGTGAAGTTGAAAACATACTCCGGGTATTTTTCGAACAAGGCGAAGTTGTCGTCGAGCGTCGAGCGGATGTATTCGTCGATGGTCGTGACGAAATCCCAACGCCACTGCGTATCGAGGTGCGCATACCCGACGCAATAGAGCGCCTTGTTGTCCGGATCGCCGAGGTCGCGGCTGGGGGTCTCCACGCGCGAGAGTTTCTGCG
>JAUIEW010000256.1 GCA_030429365.1 Phycisphaerae bacterium | reverse complement strand
GGCCGTGCACGATCCGTCGCTCATCCTTAACCGTCGCTGCCGTCAACACGCCACGCGCATTTAATGCATCGCGCAGAAACGACATCGGATGATCCTTTAGCGACAGTCCAACCATCTGGTAATCGCGCGTCACCTCATCCACATCCGGCGCTCGCGGCAGTGACACATCACGCACCACCGGCGCGGACTCGTCCAAAAGCGGAAGCGGTTGACCATGAAACGCCTGAACTTCCCACAGCGCGTGTCGTCGATCGAGATTCATCGATCGAAACGCATCCGCCCGCGCCAACATACGCATCGCCGACGCCGACGCCCCACTCGCCTTCCAAAGCAAAAACGGTGAGTCAAACGCCCCCCGCCGCTTCACAACATCCGCGATCGCATCGGCATCGCATTCTTTGAAACCCTTGATCATCCGCATGCCCAATCGCAGCACAGCCCCTTCATCTTCGAGCGTGCAATCCCACGTGCTGTGGTTGACGTCGATCGGCCGCACGCTGACGCCATGATCCTGGGCGTCACGCACGATCTGCGCCGGGGCGTAGAAACCAAGCGGTTGACTGTTCAAAAGCGCCGCGGCAAAGACAGCTGGCTGATGACATTTGATCCACGCCGACGCATACACCAAATGCGCAAAGCTCGCGGCATGCGATTCGGGAAAACCGTATTGACTGAACCCCCGCATCCGCTGAAAGCACCATTCGGCGAACTCGCGGCTATACCCGTTGTCATGCATGCCCTGAATGAATCGCGAGGTGTAGTGAACGACCTTGTCGCGACTGGTCCACGCGGTGATCGCGCGACGGAGTCGTTCGGCTTCGCCAGCCGTAAACCCCGCCGCCTTCACCGCGAGCGCCATTACCTGCTCCTGAAACAGCGGCACGCCCAACGTTCGCCCGAGCACTTCCTTGACCGCGTCATCGGGATACTCAATCTTCTCCTCCCCGTTTCGCCGCCGTAAATATGGATGCACCATCTGCCCGATGATTGGCCCGGGTCGCACGATCGCCACCTCGATGACCAGATCGTAATAGCATCGCGGTTTGAGGCGCGGCAGCATCGTCATCTGAGCCCGCGATTCCACCTGAAACACGCCCAGCGCATCGGCACGACATAGCATGTCATAAACCGCAGGATCTTCTGCAGGAATGGTCGCCAGCGTCAGCGATCGCCCGTGATGCTTTTCAATCAATTCGAGTCCCTTGCGGATGCACGTCAGCATTCCGAGCCCGAGCACATCGACTTTGAGCATCCCCATCGCGTCGATGTCGTCCTTGTCCCATTCGATCACCGTGCGATCTTCCATCGCGGCGTTTTCGATCGGAACAAGTTCGCACAGCAACCTCCGCGTCATCACGAACCCGCCCACGTGCTGCGAAAGGTGTCGCGGAAACCCGATGAGTTGGCGAACGAGTTGCACGAACAGTCGAACTGTTTTATCGCTGGCATCGAATCCGAGTTCTTCTAATTGCGCCGGCACATCACCGGAGTCGGAATCGGCGAACGGGTTCTTTTCCCAGCGATCCACGCGTTTGGCGATGCGATCGACGGCATCCAGCGAGAACCCCAGCACCTTGCCCACGTCGCGCACGGCGCTGCGCCGACGATAGGTGATCACCGTCGCCGTCAAACCGGCGCGGTCGCGTCCGTACTTGCCATAGATGTATTGGATGACTTCTTCGCGTCGTTCGTGTTCAAAATCGATATCGATGTCGGGCGGTTCATTGCGCTCGACGCTGACGAACCGCTCGAACAAAACGTTGACGCGATCCGGATCCACCGATGTCACGCCCAGACAAAAACAAACCGCAGAATTCGCTGCGGCTCCACGCCCCTGACAAAGAATCCCACACGATCGCGCGAACGCCACGATGTCGTGAACGGTCAAAAAATACCGGGCATATTCGAGTTCTTCGATCAGGGAAAATTCGTGTTCGAGTTGTTTGCATACCTTCTGAGGCACGCCATCCGGATAGCGATGGTCCGCACCTTCCCAGGTCAATTGCCTTAGATAATCCATCGGCTTCATGTTCGACGGGCAGGTTTCGTCCGGATACTCGTAACGCAGCTCGTCGAGGTTGAATCGCCGGACCTGTTCTGCAATGGCAACCGTTCGGGCGATGGCTTGAGGGCGGTCGGCAAATAGCCGGGCCATCTCATCCGGCGTTTTGAGGTATCGCTCGCCATTGGGAAAAAATCGAAATCCCGCGTCGGCAAGGGTGCAGCCGCTGCGTATGCACGTCACCACATCCTGAAGCGATTTTCGTTCGGGCGTGTGATAGTACACGTCGTTGATCGCAGCCAATGGGATCCGATGCTTACCCGCCAAGGTGCAAACGCGATCGATATGCGTTTCATCTTCGGGCCCGTATGCGTGCGTCAGCGCCATCGACAACCGGTCGCCGTCGAAAACACGTCGCAAGGTGCGCAGCGTTTCAGACGCGTCCACGTCGAACCCCACTGGCGCAAGCACCACCGCGAGCAATCCCGCGTTGTGTTCGACGAGATCATCCAGCGTTAAAAAACACTGCCCCTTCGGCGCACGACGCTTGCCAACCGTCAGCAAGCGGCAAAGGCGGCCATACGCCTGCCGATCGGTCGGATACACCAGCACTTGCAACCAATCGGGTTCAGTAAAAACCAGACGACACCCCACGAGCAGCGGAATCCCGACTTCCTTCGCCGCGACATGCGCCCGCACGATCCCCGCCAGCGAATTGTGATCGGTGATCGCGATCGCGTGGTAACCAAGCTGTGCGGCTTGGCAGACGAATTCGTCGGGATGACTCGCACCGGTGAGAAACGTGAAATTGCTGGTGACGCAAAGCTCGGCGTATGGCGTGGTATCACCGCGCGGTGAGTCCGAATTGGCGGGCGAACCGAGGTGGAGGCGTTGGTGCGGATGAACATGAGCTTTCGGATCGGGAAGGTCGGGCATTTCGCATCATCCTCACGCCCACTCGCCATGCACGTACCACTCAGCAGTGCCCAACTCATCACCGGTGCCCAACTCGCGAAAAACCCAAAGCCATCGACCCAGTTCGTCTTCCACCATGTAATAATCCCGCGTCGGCGAAGGACCATTCTCCCACCACGGAAACGCGATCCGCTCCGGACCGAGACTCGACTTGACCGTGTACGACACGCCCTGCCATTCGAGCCATGCCGGCGGACCATCCGGCACCATCGCGATGACGCGAATCCGCTCGGGAATTTTCAACAACCGCGAAGGTCTCGGCGCCGCATAAACGACATCGCTTGCATTCTTTGTTGAACCGGTCGGCTGCGTTTCGTTCGGGCCCGTGCGCCGAAACGCCCGCTCCGGAACATACATGGCTCGCGGCGAAACCTGCGACACCGCCCGTCCGCCCAAACGCTGCACCAGTTGATCCACGAGTTCGCCAAAAGACGCCGACGGTCCTTTCGACGTATCCACAAAATCGTCGGGCCAAAGGGTGAACTGCTCGTCAACAATGCGCCCCACATGCGTCGTGCGCACAAAAATCTCTTCAACCCCGTACCCGAGGTTCACCCGTTCAAGTTGTGGGCGCAGCATCGACCACAGGTGATCGGCGTTGCAACTGGGGTAGGTCAACTGAAACGAAACGCACTCCGGTTCCAATCGCGGGCGAACCAGTTCAACCATCAAAAAACGCACGCCATCCTGCTGCCGCTTGAGCATCGCAATCAAATCGTCGAGCAGTTTCCGGATCACCACGAGGATCGAATCAATCGCGACAACCGGTCCGCCAAAAACATGCGTCACCTCAAGCGGCGCGCTAACCTTGACGGGTTCGATCACTTCGACCGAGCGGCCAATCGCTTGATCGATCGTCTCCAGCAACCCGATGCCAAAGCGGGTAGCCAACTCCTCCCGTGGCAAATCGAGCATCTGCCCGATGCGCTCGATTCCCATTTCATTGAGCGCAACACACGTCGCCGCCTCAATACGCATCGCGGCAAGCGGCAGCGTCTCAAGCGCCTCCCGCACGCCGTCAGCCGCCACCCGCGCGATCGGGCGTCTTCCAAAACGCGCCACCGCCCGGGCACATCCAAACGTCGGCGCCACCGCCACCCTCGCCGGAAACCCCAGCCGTCCCAGCGAATCAAACACCGTCCGCGCGAGACCGGCTTCTCCACCGAACAAATGCTCGCCCCCTGCAATATCAATCAGCAAACCGTCCGGAGGGTCCGGCGCAACCACCGGCGAAAATCGAATCGCCCAACACGCCAGCGAGGTCAGCTTCGTTTCATCGTCAGCCGGCGTGTGCGGTCGAAGCCCAACTTTCGCCCCCTGCAAAAGCGAGCAGGCATGCGCCACGGTCATGCCTGCCCGCACGCCAAAACCGTCCGCCCGTTCGCAGCAGTCGGCGACATATTGCTTCCCGTGCGTTGTCGAAACCAAAAGCAGCGCTTGCGGGTCAAGCCGTTTGCGAGGTTGACTGCGATCGGAAATGCCCGCGGGGTTCCCGCTGTGCATGTCGCTGCGTATTTTTCGTTGCGCGAGTCGAATGGGCCACTTCGGTAAATAAATTGAGAGCGCCCGCACCACTGTCCCACTCCAAAACCCATTGGTCGAAACCGCGCTTGGGCGGCTGACCTTTGTAACGCAAAAGTTGAAGACTCCATTGCGGACGATGAGCCGCTTTCTGCGCCGCGCTGACGACCGACCGCCAACTGATGTGCCAGCGGCTATGGGCAGCCGACAACTCCCCTTGTTCCCAACTCGGACGAACGGCCAGCGCCAACGTGCGATGTTCTTTGGCGAGCAACTGCATCCGCCGCGTCGCCGCCATCGAAAAGGTGTTGCCATCGACCACGACCGCACCCACGGCTGGCGACCGCAAAGCAATGTCTGCCGCCCACAAGCGCCCCTCCGCATTGCGCGGCATGATAAAAAGCGAACGATCCAGCAAACGCCGATCCGTTCCGCGATCCTTCACCATCACACTCGGATACGGAAAGCAGCGCTGCCCCACCCAAACGGTCCAACGCAAGTGCGAACTGGCCAACAACGATTGCCACGCGAGATGCACCAACACGCAAAGCGGTGGACTCCACGTGCGCGATTGTCGCCCCTGGCCGCCACCATTTACCGAACCGTCCCGATTGGGAGACGCCACCCCGATCCACTCGTGAAGCCCGCCAGCCAGCAATCCGCCACCGATCGCCTCATCCACCGCGGGCCAACATGTCTTCAGCACCCCGTCGCTACCCGCCCGAGCCACGTTGATGCCTTCCAACTTCTCGCGAAGTTCCTGAATCGTCGCCACCCGCATCATCACCGGGCCCTCCCATCGCAAAGCCGTATGTTTGGCATATGTTAGGGTTTTGGTCGGCGGATATCAAGACCGCAAATCCGCAAAAAACACAGGCGGGTTTCATCCGCTATCGGGCAGGTGTTGGGCAGCTTTGAAATTCGGTGGAAACGTCAGGATTGCGGGGCGATGCACTCGGGTGAGTCGTTGGATGGACTGTTCACCTGCTTGCTCACCGGAAAAGCCACGAACTCATCACCGGGAAACGGTTCAAACAGCCGTCGAAGCAGTTCGAGGTCTTGCATCTTCGGGTCGAGCCAAAGGTCGTAGTCATCCGCACCGACGATCACCGGCATGCGATGATGCAGCGGTTTCATCAGATCGTTCGGGCTGGTGGTGAGAATCGAATACGTCTCGACCACATCGCCATTCGGATCGCCCCACCGATCCCACAAGCCAGCCAGCGCAAAGACGCGCTCGTCGCGACGGCGAATGTAGTACGGCTGCTTCTTGGGCTTGCTCGGTGTGCCGCCTTCGATCTTTTTCCACTCGTAATAACCGGTGCAGGGAACAAGGCAGCGTTTGCGGCGAATAGGCGTGCGAAATGAGGGCTTGGATTCGATGCCTTCGCAGCGCGCGTTGATCATGCGATTGCCGATGCTGATGTCCTTCGCCCAAGACGGCACCAACCCCCACCGCAGCAGATCCAACTGACGCCGATTGCCGCCCACGCGATCGCCATCACCCGCAAACGCATCGTCAGCCGCCAACGCCCGAACCACCGGGGCCGCCTGCGTCGGCGCAATGTTATACCGCTGATCAATCACCTCGGCTTTGAGCAACTCAAACTCCTCAGCCAACTGATCTTCAAACGTCGCCAGTGTGTATCGCCCGCACATATCAACTACCTCAAAACATGACCCACTTCGCAACCGCACCATGAATTCGGCGTACAAACTTTACTTGACCAGTGGGAGAATTGCACCATAGGATTTGTGAGCACATCACAACACACGCACAACGGAAATCGGCCATGACAAGAACGCACGCAATGCACTTGCTTTTTGGCGCCGTTTCAATCCTGCTTCTTTTTCCTGCAGCCACTTCCGCTGACGGCAAATTCTTCCGACGATTGGAAGTTGCCGACGAGCCGGGTATCGCTGCGCAGCGTGCGGTTGTGGCATTTCGGGATGGCGTCGAAACGCTGATTGTTCAATCCGATATTGAAAACGCGGGCGAGTCGATCGGCTGGGTGCTCCCACTCCCGGCAGAACCGACTTCGATCGAAGCCTGCCCACCCGTGACACTCAACGCATTGACCAAAATTGTTCGGCCGGAGTTCGCGAAGCCGAAAATCAGGTTGATGATATTTTTCTTGGCACTCATGGGCCTAACGATCTACGCATGCCTCGATCATGTGCATTGCGCCAAACACAGCATCAAACGCGGTCACCTGCTTTCGCTTGTTGCATTATTTATTCTGATAATGATTTCGATGTTCATGGTCCCGAGCCTGATGGGCATACGTCCAACAGTCGGCGATATCGAAATCATCCAAACGACAAAAGCCGGTGTCTACGACGTTTCGATCATCAAAGCAGACGAAGCCGGCATCGTGACCGAATGGCTGACCTCCAACGGATTCGCCTGCCCGCCATCGGCTCAACCGATCATCGCCGATTACATCAAAGACAACTGGTTCTTCCTTGCTGCAAAGGTATCCTCCGAGGCAACCGG
>JAUIEW010000255.1 GCA_030429365.1 Phycisphaerae bacterium | reverse complement strand
ATCCCCGTTCGGTCCCGGACGGGGGTCGTCCCGGTGGCGTCTGTGGCCCGTCTAGTCGAAGGCACCGGACCGGTCCAGATCGACCATCAGGGACAAGAACGCCAGATCACGATCCTTGCCAATGTGAACGCCGATACGCCTTTGCAAACTGCCGTCGAGCGGATCCAACAAATCATCACAGAGGATGGTTTGCTTCCACCGGGATACGAGTACGGGTTCTCTGGTTTCGCAGATCTGATGCAGGAGTCCTTCGCCGCGATGGTCCTCAGCGCCACGCTCGCCCTTGCCATCATCTACATGACGCTCGCCAGCCAGTTCAACAGCTTTGTCGATCCACTCATCATCATGGTCACCCTGCCCTTGTCTGTTGTCGGCGCGTTTGGCGGATTGTACCTGACGGGCATGACGCTCAACATCTTCTCGATGATCGGGCTGGTATTGTTGGCAGGCCTTGTCACCAAGACAGGCATCCTCGTCGTGGAGTTCGCCAATCAACTTCGAGCGGAAGGCATGTCCATCGACGAAGCCATCCAACGCGCCGCAGCGCTGCGCCTCCGCCCGATCCTGATGACCACAATCTCGACCATCGGGGCCTCGCTACCGGTGGCTATCGGTCTAGGGCAGGGTAGCGAACAACGATCGCCACAGGCCGTGGTTATTATCGGGGGGCTGATCACGTCGACACTGCTAACGTTGGTCATCCTACCGTCTGTGTATCGCATCCTGTCAGCACGGTCACATCGGACCACAAACAAGGAGACGGAATCATGAAGGCGACTCGCAGGTTTCATCTAACCGTCCTGCTCGGAACGGGCACCATATTATTGCAGGGGTGTCCGGCTGGCGCCGTTGTGGGCGGCCTGTTATCGGAATGTTTCGACGAAAACACGATTTCGCAGAGCGAGTTCGAGGAACTCAACGCACTGGAACAACTCCTGTACGACGAGAACGACTGCGGTCGCTACGAGCCCAGATCAAATTTCCTCGACGACCTATTCTAGGCGCAGGCGACATCCGAGCCCCTCGGTCGTTGACGTGTTCAGATGCGTGGGCCGGGCGCGGCCTTTTGCCCGCGGTATCCGGTACATACCCAGAGGTGAACTTCGTTGATCTTGACGCCATGGCGCACCACGGTGATGCCGTCCAACTGCGTGCAGGTGTCGAATTCGTAGTAGTCATCCGGGCGACCCGCTCTGCCCGCCGATGTGACAAAAGAATCCGCACTGACGAACAACACGGGGCGGCCCTTGATTGCCTCGTCGTCGTACCAAATGCCGTACTGGTGCGCTTGGGCGTGCAGGCAGACGACCTCGCAGTCGGGATGAACTGCATGGTCGAGTATGGCGGCCAGCATGTGGAAGTGCGTCAACAACACCGGCGGCTCACCCAGTTCCTCCGCCAGCCGCTGGCGTTCCGCGAGAAGGCCGTTTCGGATTTCGTCTCGCCAACCGGCCACATGGACCATCGGTTCGATGACATCCGCCGACACCGGCGAGTATTGCCCCAAGCGCTCGCAGGTTCGAGTGGCAAGCGGGAAAAACGCGAGCACGGGCATCAGCGCACACATGATGCCGCCTGTACCGACACCCACCTTGAAGAGTCTCTCGCGCGTGCGACGTTTGACGTCCTCCAACGCAAACACCGATGCGGGCAGCATCACGTAGGCGGCCAGGTATCCGCTCACGGGCCAGTGTGGAAGCGTGAACCGCCACGCCGACGCAACCTCGAACAAAACCATGACCGGCGCACTGAAACACAACAGCAGCAACCACCGCACGTCGTGTTGCCACAGCCCGCGGTAGACTCCGACACCCAAGGCAAACCACAGCAGGCTGTACAAGACGGGCGAATGGTACACCGCCTGCCCCAACAGGCTCGTAAGAAACCTCCCGAGCGCATCGGGGCCTTCAATCGCCTTGACCTGCGAACGTTCGGTGATGAAGTGTAAGCCGATCCACTCGTGCTGGGCATTCCAATAGACCACCGGACTGACCAGGGCGGCCACCACCAGCATCATCAAGTAGGGCTGAGGTTGGCGATACCATTTCCGGTGGGCGGGGGAGAGCAGGGCAAAGAGTCCAAGTGCCAAAGGCACCAGCAGGGCGGGAACCTTGGTCAGCAGGGCGCAGCCGGTTACCACACCCAAGACCAGAAACAGACGCAGCCTGCCCGACATCACCAGGCGTGCCGAGCAGTACAACGCCAGACTCACCCAAAAAACCAGCAGCGACTCCGGTACGAGGATTCCTCCGCACGCCATCGACAGAACGGGGCTGGCCGCGTGTGTGGCTGCTGCCCAGAAACCGACGCGTGCTCCGAACAGCAGACGGCCAGTAGCAAAGAGGCACCAGCCCGTTCCAAACGCAGAGACATCGGCCAGCAATCGCCAAGTCGAGGGATGCTCACCGACCAATGCCCGCATCAGCCATATGGCGTAGGCGATCAGTGGTGGATGTTCGACATATCCAAGATCCAACCGCCGCGACCACAACCAATAGAACGCTTCGTCGGGACCGATGTCGAATTGAGTGAAGAACACCGCACGATAGACGCCTGCAAATCCGAGTACGATCAGCGCGCCCTTGGCATACCGACTAGAAAGTCGGCGGTCAGGCGAAGACTCGACCCCTGATCGTGACTTGATCGTATTGCCCTCCATAACACCTACAGTCTCCGTGATCGCCACATTGAGAACACCATTGCCAACCCGAGAACGGCCGCGATGAGGTAGCCGGCAAAACCAATGGCGGGCAGACCAAGAAACTTCGGGCCACCGGAGACTTGCATGAGCAAGGAGGAGCCGACAATCAGCGCGCCGATGATCATTCCGAAGGTCATGCGGTTTGCGGATCGCTCGTGGGAGTCGGTCAGGTGACGCATGTCTTCGCGGCTGAGCGTGACCCTAAGTCCCTCGCTCTTAAAGGAAGAAACAAGCTCACGAACATCGTCGGGCAGCGAACGCCCGAGCTTGACCATGTCCCATACCGCACCAGAAACATCACGCACAACTCGACGAGCGGAATAGCGACGGTTCAGCAGTTTCTCGACGTACGGACGTATCTGCGAGGCGACATCGAGGCTGGGGTCCAAATCGCGGCCAACTTGTTCGATCGTAGCCAGCGCCTTGATGAGAAGCGTATACCTGGGTGGCAAGACAAGGTTATGTTGCTGGAGGATACCGACCACGCGGTTCAGCGCTTCACCGATTGCAAGGCCTTCCATCATGCGCTCGGCGTCGGATTCGATGAACTCGTGGATGTCGCGTTCCAGGGCCTTGCGGTCAGTGGTGCCAGTTGTTTGCGCCAGTTCCAAAACTGCTGACGTGGCCTGGGAAGTATCCTTGTGGAAAACCGCGAGCAGTAGACCGGCGAAGCGTTCGGTGTCGTCGGGCATCAATTGTCCGGCCATGCCGCAGTCGATTAGGCAGATTACATTCTCCGGAAGGACGAAGATATTACCGGGGTGCGGGTCGCCATGAAACAGGCCGTGCTCGAACACTTGCTTGAGAACAACTTCCACGCCGTTGTGCGCGATGCGTTCCAGGTCGTTGCCGTCCCGGCGAAGCTTGTCCATCTCTCGTAAAGAGGTTCCTTTGATCCACTCCATCGTCATGACACGTTGCGTACTCAGATCAGGGTAGACTGCGGGAAAATGAACAAGATCGCAGTCGTCGAAATTGCGAGCGAAACGCTCCAAGGTCCGGGCCTCGTGAACGAAATCCAGTTCCCGCCGCACCGAGCGTGAGAATTCCTTCACGGTGCCCGTTGGATCAAAGCCAGGCGTATCGACCCCGCGCTCGACAAGCCATTCGGCCATCCACCCGAGCAATTCCGTATCGGACTCGATGAGTGACGCAATGCCTGGTCTTTGGATTTTTACCGCAACGGCCGTGCCGTCCTTTAGCGTGGCGCGATGTACTTGACTGATCGAAGCTGCCGCGATTGGTGTCCCGTCGAAACTCCCGAATGCTTCCACAGGATCACGCCCTAGCTCGGCGAGGATCACCTGTGCGGCCTCTTCGTTGGAGACGGGCGGAACGCGATCTTGCAATGTTTCCAAGTCAGTACAGATGTCGGGCGGGATCAAGTCCGGGCGAGTGCTCAATACCTGCCCAAGTTTGACATAAGTGGGACCAAGTTCGACAAGCGCCGCCCGTAGCCGTTCGCCACGCGACAATTCAGCTCTCACCGAATCTGGTGTCAATCTGAGCCCAGCGGCCACCTTAGCGGGAATCGCATCGAGCAAGTGCAGGCGTGCCACAACTTCACCGAAACCGTACCGGGCGAGCACGCGGGCAATCACGGCAAGTCTCTTGGTATTTTGAATTCCCCGCGTAAGGCGAGTGATGTCAGCCAACTGTCCTACTCCGAAAGCCGTTTGCCTTCGAGCATATCCACTCGCAACTCGAGTGCTTCAACCCGTGCCGCGAGGGCATCAAGATCGTGCCGCGCTGGAACCCCGACACTTGATAATGCATCCTGTACTGCCTTGGCCGCAAGTGCCTCTACTTCTCGCCGGTTTGCAGCCACGCGATCCCGCCATGCGACAAGCATCTTCTCGCCTTCGTCCTTGCTCAGTGCTTCTTTTTCGCGAATCGTCGCGATCGTCGCCGAAACTTCTTCCTCGGCGAGGGACAAGGCACCAGCGCCCAAAACAACCAATCGCTTTAGCTCATCGAACATGATTCCATCTCCTCAAAAACACAACCGCTCCACCAAATCGAGCGTCAAGAAAGGACCGAAAGCACTTCGTCTTTCCTCCTTCGTCCCGGCGGGCGCACCCAGGCAGTAACTTCTACGGCCCCGAAGGCGCGAGTCGGACCTGCCCCAAGTAACAACCTGGAGCAATCAACCATCCTTGCTACACCCCCGCACCAGTGCCCGTACCCAAGAACGAGAGAATGAGTTCCAGCAAGAGTGGCAGCAACGCCTCCAACAACAAAGTAATGAACGATTCCGTCTGCATGAGTTTCTCCTTCAGTACAGTGCATCTTGGTTCCAAGTTATGTTCCGGCGATGCTCAGAAATCTCGCAAACGTCCTATTCGTTGACCGCACTGGTCCTTACCGAATCAAAGAATATTCTCTTGATCAGCGACGCCATCTCCTCCGCCGTGAAATCGTCTGGGCGATCAATCAACTCGACCAGGAACGCATTACCAACCCCTTCCAACCCCAATACCAACATCGCTGGATCAATGTTCACGAACACCTTCTTTCGGATGCCACGTCGCAGCACCGCTTCAACTTGTTTCATCAATCGCTGGTGCATTGCCCGTCCCTCTGTATCCAGGCCTACAGCCGGTAGAAATAGCGAGCCTGTCGTCTGACCAAAGTAAAGGCGGGCGGTCGGAATGCGCCGTACGAACATCGATGTTTTGGCCTCAATGTAGCGATTCAGTTTTTCACTCTCGGTCCCGGGAACGTTCAATGCTGCCATGAGCGTTTCCTCGTACTCCTGCATCGTGTCCAGGATGAGGGCGCGGTAGAGGGCACGCTTGTCCTTAAAAAGTTTGTAGAGCGTTCCCACAGCGAACTCGGCCCGCTCGGCGATTTCAGCCATCGTGGTCTCCTCAAAACCCTTGCGAGAGAACAGATGAAGCGCCGATTCGAGCACCTCGCGCCTCCGTTGCAAGTGCTCGCGCCGCTTGCGGGTGAGTTTCATGGGCATCCCGAGTCTCCTTTCCATATGTTTCACATCGCCTTTTGGATGGAAGCCAATTGACAAGTCATGAACGCTCGTTCACGTTTTAGCATGCCCGTTCACTCGTGTCAATGGAGGGGCCTGCCCAGGTTCGTGGTGGCGAGAGGCCGCGTGTGACGCAACGAATTATAAAGGCGGGTCGTCCGCAATTCGTCCCGCGTCCGGTGATGTTCAACTGCAACTGATGAATCCGAACATTCACGAGGCTACGGACGACCTACGGGGTGGTTTATCGCATTCACGCCAATGCATCGAATCGTATGCAATGCCTTCAGGCTTTGCGCTCGTCCTATTGCGTGAAGTATTTCAATTGGGTAGAGCCACACCGAGCGTTACACGTGAGGCGGTTATGACGCAAGTCATTGGGGGCGGAGCAACTTGAGATCATGAGAACGCTCCGCCGCGCCCAGTCGAAATCAGTCCACGCGAGAGTCAACGATCGAAAATCTAGCTGGACACTTCATATCGCAGGCGTCGCCTGCCCGTGTTTGAGGAGCCCTTGAGTATCACAATCGCCGCTTGAGCGCCGCCACGCACCCGAGCGCCAACAGGACAAAAGTCGATGGCTGTGGGATGGTAATCGTCCCAGTGGGAAGTATCACCGAGTCTAGGCCAGAGAAATCACCGAGCGCGAAACCTTCGTTCTCGTCGCCACTGATCGACAGGGAGATTTCGGTTGTCCCGGGCGCGAATGCTTCAAAAGTTAGCGTGGCAAGCAGAATGTCTGTACCCGGACCGACACCGTTAGGGTGATTGAACGGATCGGCCGTCGTACCGAGCATGTACCATCGATCGTTGAGAAAGCTGCGTCCCAGTCGGAGCCGGTCGTAAGACTCAGCAAATCAGCAATGTTGAGATCAAAACGCCATGGCTTTGTACGCTACCACCCGCCAAAGTAGGCCCACATATCCGAGGAAGAATTCGAGCATTACTCACAGGTGGTCAACATGGCTTGCGTTTACAACGACATGATGCTTGCTCGCCTGATCGAACTTGCCGGTGATGGCACCACCGTGATTCTGATGTCAGATCACGATGTTCATCCTGACCATCGTCGCCCCTACATCATGCTCGCCGAGCCTGCGGGGCGGCACAGAAGTAACTCATAGATCTCGGTTGCATCGATCGACCGGACAGCGCTGCCGAAACGGCGGTCGCCCAGTGCAAACGCGAGTTAGACTACTAACCTCGCGCCGCATACATGGACGCCGGGATGCATGGTGAAGTGGTTCCGTGGCTTTCGGATCATTTTGACAAATACCCCATTTGGATTTCGATTCGACGTGCGGTTGTGCAAC
>JAUIEW010000254.1 GCA_030429365.1 Phycisphaerae bacterium | reverse complement strand
ATCGCTGTGGTCTTCGGTGGCGAACGCATCCTGCAGCATCATCGCGACATTGCGGCGGTGGTCCACTTCATTGGACGCTGACTGGCCATTGGCCAATCGAAGCAACGGCGCCGACACGATCGACAATGCCTTGACCGGGATCGCGAATAGAAACGTCGACCACGCGAAAAGCCAACTTCCTTTCGCCATGAGGATCTCGGAATGGCGCTGAAACAAGGTCTTCGGAACAACCTCACCGAACACGAACACAAACGGCGTGACGATCGCGGTTGTGTAGAGCTCGGTGGACTGCCCTGTCACGCCGAGTTCGTTGGTGAGAATGTACGCGACGAACACCGTTGCGAGGTAGTTGGCGACGTTTGTACCCACCAGCAGCGTCGACAACGCCGAACGGTCGTCTTGCAGCACACGTAGCAATCGGCGTGCGGCAGGATCGCCGTTTTCCGCGTCGATATTCATGCGAAGCCGGCTGACGGAATACAGCCCGGTTTCTGAACCGGAATAAAATCCCGAGAAGGCGACAGCCGCCAGGGTGGCCAAGATGAACATCGCGGTGATCATGACGTCAATTCGCTGGTCAAAGCGCCAAGGTCCTTCGGTTCGGCACGAAGGAGGATTTCGTCAATACGGCGGCCGACGAGTTTGTCGACCGTCATGGTGATGTTGCCGATGCGAACAGTGTCGCCGACTTTTGGCGACCGGCCGAGGATCGAAAGCACCAAGCCGCCCATCGTGTCGACGTCTGGGATTTTGAAAATCGAATTGAACGCGTCACGCCACGGTTGCACGCCGAGCGATCCGGAGATTCGGTAGGTTCTCTCGTCGATCGGCTGATATGCCTTGCTTGAATCGATGTTTCCTGATCGGTCGAACTCGCCCACAATCTTGCAGAACAAATCCTTAAGGGTCACCAGACCGGACACGCCGCCAAACTCATCGACGACAATCAACAGCGGCGTTTTCTTCGCGGTGAAGTTTTCAGTCAGTTGTGCAAGGCTGATGTTTTCAGGGACGAAGTTCACCGGTTTGATCAGCTTGGTAATGGGGTCGTTGGGTCGAAGATAAAAATCGCGTGCATAGAGCAGGCCGATGATGTCGTCCAGATCGCTACCGAATACGGGGAGCTTCTTCAGCCCGGAGTCCGAGAAGTGGTTGCGGATTTCGTCGCGATCGGCATTGGCTGATACGGCTTTGATGTCGACCCGAGGAATCATGATGGCTCGAACCGCGATACTGGGTAGCGACACCACGCCCAGCAGCATTTCGTGTTCGCGGGGATCGATGATGCCTTGCTTACCGGAGAGTTCGACGAGAGCTTTGAGATCGTTGGGCGTCACTTCGGTCGTGGTCGCTTCGCTCGGGGCGAGTAGCCTGGCGATGGGCTCCACCAAGGTCACGCGAAGGGCTGTGCTGAGTGGAAGCGTGATCCATTCGAGCAATTGAATCAGGGGGGCTACGATCGGCGCGATTTGGGTTGCGTTGCCCAGGGCGATCGCCTTGGGCGCGATTTCGCCGAACAGCAGGACGGCCACCAACGCGAGCACGCCGCTTAAGACCTTCCAGACAGGGTTGTTAGAATCGCTCGGCTGAAATGCGAGAAACGAAATCGCAAAAATGGCGATGTTGACCGCCGTGTTGACGATGAGCACCGTCATCAATACGCGTCGGGGATGGCGCATCAGGCGCCGCGCTCGCTTCTTCAGTGCGCTTGATGAGTTTCCGAACTGGCGCAGTTCACGCGGCGACAGCGAAAACAATGCCGTTTCCGCGCCCGAGATGACGAACGAACACGTGATCAGGAAGACGATCGCGATCCAAGGACCCATGTTCATGATTGACACCGAGCGAATGACACGGTGTGCATTGCGGTTTCCTTATGGCATCGCCAACCGGGTCGGGCCTTAATCAGTTTACCGCTTCGCGTGGTCGATAAACCGCTAGTCGCTGTTTTGTTCATTGGCGAGTCTGAGGCCCTCTTGAGCCTGTGCGGCGAGCTCGGCTGATACACCCTGGCGGTCTTCACCGACAAGTTCCGCAAAAATCGTTTTCGCCTTCTCAAATTCGCCTGCACGCCTGAAGGATTCGGCCAAGTGGTAGACCGCCTCGGGGAAATCAGCGTCGGTGCGTCGGATGCGCGTGAACTGCGCGATTGCTTCCTGGTACTGCCCAAGTTGGTAGTGCACCCACCCCAGCGTATCAAGGACGGCTGGCAGATCGGAAATTTGCGCCGCCTTCTTGGCGTAAGGAAGTGCATCCTGGGGCATGTCTAGTTTGTCCGACAGCAGATAGGCGAGGTTGTTCAGCGCAAAGAGATTGTCTTTGTCCAGCTCCAGCGATTTTTCATAGGTTGCCCGGGCCTCTTGCCACTCTTTCTTCACTTCTTGTGCGACCGCAATGCGCATGTAGATTGATGCTTTCTCGCGTGTCGAACCCGCGGTGGTCAGTAGCTCATTACAGACTTCAATGGCTTCGTCAATCCTGCCCGCGTTTTGGAGCAAGGCGCTGAGAATGTGCTTGTTCGCTTTGGCGAGTACTTGATCAACCGGCTGGCTGAATTGTTCGATCGCTTGTTCCGCGCCAAGTTTCTGCGTGACGCTGTAGGCGATTTTCTCGAGGAATTGGAACGAATCAAATCCACTCTTGTGCAGTGCGGTACGGAATGTGTTGATCGCTTCCCTTACATTACCGCTCTGACCCAACAGGTTTGCGTACGCGAGCAAAACAAGTGGGGTGCGACGACTGCCGGGTACTTGGTCCTCAAAAAACGCGATGCCTTGGTCGGCTGCGTCGAGTTTGCCAAATGTCTCAAGCAGCGTTGCTGTCAGCGTGGGATGGAACTGCCCCAAGATGACCGCCTGCTTCTGATTGGCGATGGCCTTGCTTGGGTCATTTTGCTTCAGGGCAATCTCGCCACTTCGAAGAAGCCAGCCGACCTGATCGGGATTGCTGTTGAGCAGGGTGGTCAACACACTGTCTGCGTCGGTGTAGCGTTGGTTCTCGACGTACAGGTTGATTAACTGATCGATGACGTTGTTTGCGTCCGGGTGTGCTTTGTAGATGCTCTCGAGCTCCTGAAAAGCCATGTCGAGACGCCCGACGCGCTTGTAGGCTGTCGCCAGCAGGGTTCGAGGTTGGAAGGCCAATGCCGTTGGATTGGTTGCTCTGAGTGCTTCCAAATCGGTGATCGCGTTTTGCCATTCACCCAGGCTGCACAGCAACTGTGCGCGGTTGAAGATCGCGATGGGGGTGTTCGGACGCTCCTCCAGGAACAACGTGAGATTTTCGATGGCGCGATCAATCTCGCCCCGATTCATTGCGATCTGCGAGTCAAGGTACAGGCTTGACGGATCGTCCGGATACTCTTGCTTGTAGGCGTCGCACAGTTCCTGAGCCCTGTCGAGCTTGCCGTCTCGTGTCAGAACTTCGATTTGCATGATCTGGATTCGCGACTTCTGCGGCGAATCAGATTCCTCTGCCTTCTTGATCGCTTTCTCCAGCCACTTGTTCGCTTCTTCAAGTTGGTTGGTCAGCGTGAAGTGGGTTCCGATTGCGACAAAAACGGGTTGGCTCGGGTCAATGTCAGCCGCCGCCAGGTACGCTGTTTGGGCGGCCGTTGGATTGCCGACGGCGCGGTAGTGTTCGCCGATGAGCAACTGCGCTTCAGCTTTTTTGTCGTTGGGGGCGTCCCAAAGATTCTGCTCAAGAACCTCCAGTGCACGCTCGGGTTTGCCCACGTCTCTTAGCAACGAAGCTGCACTCTTTAGGTACTTCTTGCCATCTGGCAACGTGAGCAATTGCTCGACACGTTCCTCGGCTTTTTGCTTGTCGCCCAACTTCACGTAGAGTCCGGCCAACTTTTGGAGGTTGCTGGCATCGTCGGGATTGTTCTTAAGCAGTTCTTCACGACGTGCGATGCCTTCTCGCGGATTCTTCTCTTCGCTCTCCTGAAGCATTCGCTCCATCACCCAAGGATCATCGGGAATTAGATCGGAACAGGCTTGGAGCCATTTCTTGTAGTCATCGTCGTTGCCCAACGATTCTGCAAGCACAACAAGTTGTTTGAGCACTTTGTCGTTTCGGGGCTTCAGTTCGATGCTGCGTTCGTAAGCGATGCGGGATTCGTTGTACTCGCCAAGCCGGCGATAAGCGTCGCCAAGTCCGGCGAAGGCCTCACCGCTTGTGGGGTATTCTTCAATCGCCTCAAGAAGCGTTTCGACGGCAGCTTCGTTTTTCTTGCGGCTCTCTTCCTGGAGCGTTTCAGCTTCCTTGTCTCGCGAATCCAGCAGTGCTTCGCGCGCTTCCTTCGAGGCCATGAATCCGTCGTACAGCTGTCGCCTTCCGAGGTAGGTCAACCCGCGTGCCTGGTCCAAGCCTTTGCCTTCGTCGTAGTCTGATGCTTCCGCGACCAATTCGTCCATGCGGTCGGTATTGTTGGTCTCGATGGCGATTGCGAACATCGTGTCGAACAGGAAGCGAAGTCCGGCAACACCGGCATCTCTCGCGGTTGGGGTGGCTCTGTCTTTGACCAACTGCTTCGCCGTATTCAGGAGTTCATACTGCTTCTCGTAGTCGCCCTGTTCACCATAGTATGAGGCAAGGCGGACGGATCGGCTGTATTCATCCTCGATCTCGTTAACTTTCTTGAGCAGTTCTTCGATTCGTTCATCAGGAGATAAATCACTGAATTTGATCTTGATGACCTGAAGGTCGAAATCGTCGGGCGACTCGGCCAGTGCATTGTCGATGACGCGTGCTGCGTCTTCCTTTCGATCGAGTTCTGTATAAATTGCCGCTGCGGTTTCAACAATGCGTGGGTGCGATGGGTACTTTTGAAGTCCGGTCTCGATGCGGCCGAGTGCGTCTTCCAGGTCCCCTTGTCCAGCGATGAACGCTGCTTGACCTGCGATAAACTTCGGGGAGTCCCCCGTCAATTGGCGGATGGTGTCGTCGGCAATGCTCTTTTGTCCCAACTTCTCTTGTGCCGCTGCGCGGACGAGCAATGCATCTTGGTTGTTTGGTTCAAGCTCAAGCGCGTATTCAGCCGCCTTGCGGGCTTGGTTGGGGTGGTTCTCTGCGATTAAGATCTTTGCGTACAGGACCCAGCATTCCGCCGGTGCGCTTGGATCGGAAGTTGCTTTGTAGATTGCGTCTTTGGCCGCGCCGGGTTGGTTGTCTCCCAAGCGGGCGACGGCTAGGAAGTAAAGGTTTTGCCAATGCAGTCCGCGACTCAATTCTTCCGCGCGCTCAAACCAGCGGATGGCCTCTCGATTTCTGCGCAACGTGAGGAATAGCCTTCCGCGGGCGTAATAAGCATCCATGCCGTTCGGCAATTCTGTGAGTGCTTCTTCGATTTGCGCGTCTGCTTTTTGCCCCCACGCTTCTTGCTCGTCCGACCCTTTTTCGGCGAGACGTGCCTTGGAGATGTATTGATCCGCCAAGCCGAGGAGCAGGATGTATCGACTTCTTCTGCTCTTGATCGAGTTGAAGCCCTCGCGGAGGAATGGCAGGTCGAGTCGCTCTTGATACGTCTTGATCGCATCGTCGTACTGTTCGTTCATGGATTGGATGCTTGCAAGACGAATGTAGGCATCCGCGTTTTCAGGCTCCAGCTCGATGGCGCGGCGGATTTCTTTGACGGCTCTGTTGTACGTTTCGTCCAATTCTTCCGGTGTGGCTGGCTCGACCCGTTCGCCGCCGCGGAATCCGGATTTTTTCTGACGCCAGACATCGACCAGGAAAGCACCTGTCCGTCGATGGACCATGGCGCGGACATTGTCGTCGCTGCCGGACATCTTCAACGCGTCGGCATAGAGTGCTTCTGCGCCTTCGAAGTCGCCGCCCCTGAATTTCTGTCGACCCGCAACGCAGCGCGCTTCCGCGGCGTCCTCACCTTCACTATTCGTGCGAGCGATCATCTGATCGTAAAGGGCTTCTGCGTCCTCTTCGCGGCCTATGTCGGAATAGCAGGCGGCCAACTGACGCGCGAAATCGAACGCGTCAGGCGAACCTTCAACGGCCTTCTCCAGGATGCGAATTCCTTCGTCGGCGTTTGATTCGTTCTGCTCTTTGAGTTGAAAGAGAGCGGTGCCCTTGCAATAGAGGGCCTGTGGATGGTTTTCCTGCCCGTCAAGATTGAGAATTGCGTCAGCCGTGTCTCTGGCGCTGATCCAATTGTTCGTGCCCGCCACCATTTGGGCCATCTCAAACTCAATCTCAAGCGTCTTTTCGAGGGCTTCGACGAGTTCGGGGTCCATGACGTTGGCATTTCGATAATGCGCCAAAGCCTCAAAATCCTTGCCTGCCGAACGTAGCATGTCAGCGAAGCGAACCATGTAGATCGGATCTTCCGACGCGCCGAACGCTCGCCTGTAATAGATTGCGGCTTGATCCCAATCTTCCTTCTCGGCGAATTCTTCCGCTCGCGCGACAAGTTCGGTCGGATCGCTAAGTTTGCCTTGGAAGACCAGCGCAAGGCCCGCGCCAGTCACAACGACAAACGCCAGTGCGGTCAGTCCGACTATCAGGTTCTTATTGACTCTTTTCGCCATGGTATTATTCCGTCAATCTTGTGTGTTTTGAGATACCCGCGAACGAATCTACGCGGTGATGATCTATCAGTCTTGGTTTTATTGCGTATATGGGCACAGACGTGCCGTACCACACCTCGGGTTTCGGTTGCGTATCATAACTTGAATTGCGACTTTGCCCAATTCAGGGTTGCGTGCCTAGTTTGCATCCTCCAGTGCCGATTGACCCTCGGCAACAGCGGCTTGCCAGTCCGGGAGATGATCATTGACGAGCCGTGGCAACACGACATCCAGGAATTCCTGGGCGGCTTCGATGCTCTCCGCTCGCCCGGGGCTTCCTATGTCCCGACTCGATCCACCGAAGCTGACTTCGATCTTGCAGAAATAAGCGTACTTGTTCAGTGGCGAATTGATGCGGATTCGAACACCGTCCCGCGTTTCGGTGAAGTCGCCGTTGCAGTGAAACGTGTATAGCAC
>JAUIEW010000253.1 GCA_030429365.1 Phycisphaerae bacterium | reverse complement strand
TACGCGTTCCTGGCCGTTCTGACGTTGGCGGCGATAAAGAAATACCGGATGCTTCGCGTTGATTCACCCGCCACCGAACCGAAGACCTAGAGCGATCCCTTAATATCCAAACGCTGTGTCCCTCCAAATACTGATTCCCACCGTCACGCCCACATGGGTTGGCGGCGTTTGGGCGCTTGGGCAGGCTCATTCATGCGCAACGAGATTCGCTTGGGATCGGTGGCATAGTCGAGCGCGGTTTCCAGCGTCAGTCGGCCGGCTTGCAGGTGTTCGATCAGCACTTCATCGAGTGTGATCATGCCGTCATTTTTGCCCGTCAGGATCGCATCGCCGATGGCCACCAGGTTATTCGAGCGGATCGCGCTGGTGACGGGCAGGTTGCTGTACATGACCTCGTATGCGAGCACCCGCTTTTGGCCATCTTGGGCGTTGGGCAGCAGATGTTGGCTCAGCACCATTCGCAAATTGATCGCCAGTTGCGCACAGATTTCGTCGCTCCGTTCGCGCGGAAACAGATCGGTGAAACGACTGACCGCACCTTTTGCATCGCGGGTGTGGACGGTTGTTAAGACGAGGTGCCCGGTCTCGGCGGCGGTCAGGGCCATCTGCGCGGTTTCTCGATCACGAATTTCGCCGACGAGGATGACATCCGGGTCCTGCCGCAAACCGTACTTCAGCCCCGCGGCGAAACTCGCAACGTCAACGCCAACTTCGCGCTGGGTGATCAATGCGGTGTCACCGTAGTCGTGAACGTATTCAATGGGTTCTTCGATCGTGATGACGCGGCTGGTGGTTTGCTTGATGATCTGCTGGAGCATGACAGCCAGCGTCGTGCTCTTTCCAGAACCCGTGACACCCGTGACCAGAATCAAGCCGTTGCGAAAACCTGCCACCCGATTGATGACTTCCTGAGGCAAGCCTGCCCACTGCGCGGAGGGAACCTCGCCAGGGATGACGCGCACGCACGCGCCAAGGCGACCGTGGGCGTAGAACACATTGACGCGGTAACGCTGCAAGGCGTCGTCCACCGTGGATTCAAAGGAAAAGTCCATGTCGTAGGAGAATGCCTCGCCCAAACGCGACATGGCCTCCTGTGCGTTGGCGTCGATGTTGTCGCGCTGTGTGGGTGGGCAAACGTTGGCCAGCATGGATGCGAGCGAGTCGTTGCTGATCGCATCGCCAAACGGTCGCAGTTTTCCATGCACACGAATACGCGGCCGTTGATCTCCCAGCAAGTGGAGGTCGGATGCTTCAGCCCGCACGGCGTCGGCTAGCAGTGACACCAGCGTCGAGGAATCGGGTGAGACCTCAATGGGCTTGCGGGACAGCCCGTCTTCGAAGGATGGCGAATCCAAGGAGAAATCGTTCAAGGCAAGCACTCCGTTATGCGCAAACGACATTCGAACCGACGACGATTGGTTCATCGGATAATCGCGATGCCCGCGGGTGTTGGTGTTGCCTCGCGAATTTGCTGGCAAACGTCGCCGTGAGATATCAGACGTTGGCTAGATTCCTTGGAGTCGGGTGGTTGTGTTCAACGGAATCGATTATCGGGCGCGCACGGAATGGGGTTGAAGTACCCGAAATCGTACATTCATCAATGCCGATAGTCCACTGGATGACGTGTTCGGGTGTGAAAGCGTTTCGCATAACAGCGAACGTGCAAGAAGTTGCCCGAACGGACGACCATCGATTACCGCTGCGCCGCCACGCGCTGCCGTATCAATTAAGATCGCATTCGGAAGGAACACCACCGTGTCAACTGCCGCGACCAGTCGTTCAACGCAACTGCTTTCTATCGCCAAGCAAGAGGGGGTCGCCGACCGTGAACTCGGCCGCCGAAGACAGGCACGCTACACGCTCGGTATGCGCGTCGATATTTCAACGGATCCGGATAGCGGCAGTGATGTCCAAACCGTACTTGTGCACAATGTCTCGGCCGGCGGTATTGGAATATGGACGCAGCGGCAGTTCGCAACGGGTGCAAGCATTTCAGTGCTCGATGCCGACGGTCTTGGTTGGATTCACGGAGTCGTCCAACATTCGTCTCCCGGTGTGCACGGCTACATGGTGGGAATTCAGTTTTCCGGTAACGATTCGGGCGAGGGTGAAGGCGAATCAGGCGGCGCCTCCAGCGATTCGACGCTGGGGGAAGGAAGAAACGAGCAAACCGGTCAGGTCGTCGCGGAGTCGCGTTCCCTGCTTTGTGTGCCGCTGATTATTGCGCGCATTGCCAAAGGGGGACTGACTGGGCTTTTGGCCGCTGGGGCGGTTTACCTTGGTTTGCGAATCCTGGACTTTGAGATATTCCCGAGCGAAGTGGCCATTGGTTTTGGGATTTGCGGCGCTGTGGGTGTGGCTGTTGGTTTGTTTGGGATTCGTCGCGAACGCCGGTTCCTTCAAGGTATTGAAGATGTGGTTCGCGCCCTCGCCGCCGACGAATGCGTTCATTCGCTGCCTGCCGCTCCAACTTCAAGCCACGGCGGGATCAATCGTGAAATCCAGAAGTTGATCGAACATCAACAGAAGCAAAACATCGAATTCAGCATCCGACGCCAACAGAATCAGGAGTTGGAGGAAGTCAAAGCGGGAATTCTGTCGATCGTGTCTCACGATGTGAGGCTGCCGCTCCAGGCGATACAGCAGCACACCGAAGTCCTGCGCGAAGAAATCGATTCGCTGTCGCGCGAAAGTCGGTTGGATCTGATCGAAACCATCGCGCAGCAAAGTTCCAACATCGCCCAACAGGTCGGCGACCTTGAAGAACTGCAGCAGCTCGACAACGCAGCCGAACAGTCGGACCGCAGGCAGTCCGGTATCAACGATTCGTGTTGCCTCGAGGACGCAATTCGCGATGTGGTCTCCGGCTTTGAAACGATGGCCCGATCGAAAAACATTCGAATTGATTTGGATTGTCCGGATTCATTGCCGCCGGCGCTCGCTGACGGTGACAGGATTTTGCGCGTCTTGAGGCGGTTGGTTTCCAATGCGATTGCCAGTTCTCCGTCGGGTGGCGCGGTTGGGGTTGCTGTTGAGGAGCGGCCTTGCGAGTTGGTCGTATCCGTTGCGGACAGCGGCCCGGGGATTCCGCGTGCAAAGTGGGGGGCGGCATTTGATCGCACCCAGCGGGTCGAAGACGGTGAATCCGAGACGGATACGCGATTGGGATTGGGGTTCTACATCGCCCGGAGAATCGTCGAGTCGCAGCAAGGACGCATTTGGCTGGACAGCGAATTGGATAGGGGCGTGGTTGTTTATTTTGCAATTTCAACGTCCGAAACCTGCGTGGATGAGCCCGTCGCCATTGAACACTTCGCGGGCAACTGCCGGGTGGTCGTGTGCGATTCCGATCCGGAGTTGGCCGCGATGATGGCCCAGGCCCTTCGCCATCAGAACTATCAGGTGACGGTTGCCCACTGCGGCGAGCGACTGTTTGAATTGCTTGACCGCGAACCGTTCGACGTGGTGCTCACCGACGTGCAAGTGACCGACATGAGTACGTCGGAATTGCTTGGTGCGCTGCATAGCCGCCGCGAACTTAACTTCTCCATCATCCTCCACAGCTTTGAAGAAGGCCTCGATGCCGGTCAGAAGATTCCGGTGGTGGCTTACCTGCCGCGTCCCGCCGACCGTCGCCGCCTGTATGAAGCCGTGGCGCTGGCGGCCAAGAGGCGTCTGGTTACGGGCAAGACGCTCTTTCTGCTCGAACATGGCTCCATGGATACGCGGCGATTGCGCGGAGCGATGGAGGAAGCCGGTCACGTCGTGGTGTCATGCGGTTCGATGAAGGAACTGCAACGATTGCTCAAGTGCTATCGTTGCGACAGCTACCTCGTCCCGCAGGGTGCTGTTCGGGGCGACTGGGGTGAAGTGATCCGAATCCAGGATCATGATGACCATGGGGGTACGGGGCCTGCCAATGTCCAGCCCGTCGTGCTTGTGGACGAGATCCGTCGAAGCGAGCGCGGCATTGAGGACCAGTTCGGCGTCAGATTGGTCGCATACCGTCCCGGTTTTGAATCGGAAGTGGTCCAGCAGCTCGAACCTGCAAATACCGAATTGCCCCAGACGGTCGGAACCGCATAGACCGCAACAACTCAATTCCGATAGACAGGCTCATCTGTGGCAGCCTTGCAACGCTCCCAAACGCGCCGCCGGGCTACGCACACTGAATCTCTGTAACCACCGTATTCATAGATAGTTACTGATGTATGTCCGAAAAGCGGGCATCTCCGTTTGCTCTCCCGATATTCTTGTGATATATTAATTATATCAGATCAATATTCCAAGGAGACACGTTCATGACCAAAGAGCGATGCGTATCGACGACCAATGGTTGGCCCGTGCTGTTCATTCTCTTGGCGGTCTTTCTTGCCGACGCGTATGCGATCTACCTGCCAATTCGAAAACTCGCGGATGGCGGGTTCGATGCCGGATGGATCACAATGCTTGTGTCCGCCGGACTGGGATTTTTTGTCTGGGTCATTTTGATGTGCGGGTTCTTCACGCTGCAGCCGAACATGTCGGCGGTGTTGCTGTTGTTTGGCAAATACAAGGGGACGACGAAGGACGAAGGTTTTCGCTGGGCGAATCCATTTCTGACCAAGCAAAAAGTCTCACTACGCGCCCACAACCTCAACGGCGAAAAGCTCAAGGTCAACGATCGCAACGGAAATCCGATTGAGATCGCGCTGGTCGTCGTCTGGCGGGTGGCGGATACGGCGGAAGCGGTGTTTGATGTTGAAGACTACGTGGCCTACGTTTCTATTCAGAGTGAGTCGGCGCTTCGGCATTTGGCCACCAAGTATCCTTACGACACTGGCGAGCACGACAACGAGTTGTCGCTTCGCGGTTCGATCGATGAAGTATCCAACGACTTGCAGGAAGAGTTGGCAGAGCGACTTTCGAAGGCGGGCGTCATCGTGGACGAAGCGCGGCTAAGTCACCTTGCGTACGCGCAGGAAATTGCCGGTGCGATGCTGCAGCGTCAGCAGGCGGAAGCGATCGTCGCCGCACGTCGCCGTATTGTTGATGGGGCGGTCGGTATGGTGGAAATGGCTCTGGAAAAGCTAGAGGAGCATGACACCGTCAAGCTCGACGACGAACGTAAGGCAACGATGGTCAGCAACCTGCTCGTTGTGTTGTGTGGGGAGAAAGCCGCGCACCCGGTCGTCAATGCCGGTTCGCTTTATTGATGAAAGGATTTGCAACGAATTCTTTGGAGCTGCCAGGACGGCGCAATGGCCGAAAAGAAATCCATCCTCTTACGTCTTCCGCCCGAACTTTGGGCTGAGATCAAACGATTCGCCGACGCCGAACTGCGCAGCGTCAATGGACAGATTGAGTACATCCTGCGTGAGGCCGTTCACAAGCGCAGCGGAAAGTTGCGTGATGATGAATCGAACGAGGAGGATCACGACTGATTCGCCAAACGCACTTGGTTCGGAGAAGCGCCAAGATCTGAGGGGATGCGTAAAAATAAGTTGGGCGAGCCCGTCGCTCCTCCTCCACTCGACGAGCCCGCCTCTATGCTTGGCGGCGGCCAGCTGCATCAACCAACCACTTGATTGCAGGCGATCATCGTAACGCATATGGCCTTCACTTTCACGTCCGAAATACGTCAAATATATTTCGTACGCGCGGCGTAATCGTCATAATCGTTACAAACTGACATGCCGCTAACCGCTTGCCACCAAAGACTTACGAGAACACTTCAGTCACACCGAAGTTATTTTGGCTTTCGAGGAAATGGTCGCGCTGACCCAAGCGGGTGGCGTGCCCGCCGCGCGCTTCCAGGTGGCATGCGCGCGCCGTTCTCGTCCGGATCAACCAGCACCGATGCTTCGCTTCGAGGGGCCGTCGTACGTGTGCGCCTCTGGAATGATCGTTCGCAATTTCTTTTCGCGCGTCATTTCTTCGCGGGCTTGGGCGATCAATCCGGGGACGCGGGCGATCATGAAGAACCCGTTCATCAACTCCGGTTCAAAGCCAAGTTCGAGCAGCACCGCCGCGATGGCGCCATCCACGTTGATTGGCAGTCGTTTGCCAAGTTGTTTGGTCAATGCGGCTTCGATCAATTGGCAGGTCTCAACATACTTGCCACAAGCGCCGGATTCCTTGGCCAACTCAAACAACCGCGGCGTGCGCGGGTCGGCGGTGTGAAGCAGATGGCCAAACCCGGCGACGCGATACTTGCGGGCGCGGTATTCGTCGAGCACTTTGGCGGTCGCAGCCTCCAAGGTGATCGACTCTGCATCCGCACGTCCCGTGATCTCCAGGATGGCTTTGGCGCAATCCTCGATCGCGCCACCGTGATACCGATTGATGTTCAGCACGCCGGCAGCGACGCAGGCATTTAGCGGGGCCCCGGTCGATGCGGACAAACGTGCCCCGTTGACCGAGCACGCGGTTGGCCCGTGATCAATCGAAGACACGATGATCGCAGTGATCAGCTTTCCCACGCGGGCATCCGGCAGTTCGCCCCGAAAGAGCAGGTAGACCGCCTGACCGAAGTCGACGTTTCCCATCAATTCTTCGATGGGATAGCCGCGCAAGAGAATTTCGTTTGGTTTGGTGCTGGTGATCGCCGTTTTGAATGTGAGGGGTTCCATGATTGGGGCAGTATCATCGAAACAACTGCCGGATTCCAGAGTTTCCGACCATGGTCCTCGCACGCCCTCCAGCCGACCCACGCCCATGGATACGACATTAGGGTGCTGGATTCGACGTTGCGGGGCATCTGATTAGAATCGCGATTATGAGCAACGACCTCATCATGGAACTGACCAGGGAAGTTCGGTTTTCACTGACCGACGCGGACCCCGATGCCAAGCCGCTCAATTCGTGGGCAGGTTGGCCTGCTTCGGATCGGATCGCGCCGTATCTCGTCCTTCGAGCGACGGTGCGTGGCGTTGTCGATCGGCGGACGGGCTACCTTTGCAACATTGTGACCTTGGACAAAGCCGTGCGCGACGAGGCGATTCCGCAGTTGCGCGAATTGCATCGGGAAGATCCATCGCGC
>JAUIEW010000252.1 GCA_030429365.1 Phycisphaerae bacterium | reverse complement strand
TTTCACGCCCCACATATTTCAATCGGTCAACACGGGACGTTTAACATTACTGACGAGGGCGCAACACGACCTGCCGCGTTTGGATATCGACGACCGGTGGCGAGCCTGAGAAAACCGGCACACCGCTGCCCGCACGCTCCAAATCAACCGGCGGCGGGAACACCCAGTAGTATCGCTTCTCGGGTTCGTCTTCGATGATATCAAGGCAACCGCTGACCTCGGGATCTGTCCCGTCGGTCAGATCGAGATTGTCGCAATCACGCTCGATCCATTCCCATTTATTCTGCCAGTTTTCGTGCAGGCTTTCGGGGCCGTCATATCGCTTTGGAAATAACGTGTAGTTGGGTCGATGCACTTCGCTGGACGTGTACTCCTTGTCCAACACCAACACGACCGACGCGAAATTCCCCGTCACATTGCGACGTTGCGTCACCCGATAGATTTGTCCGTTGCGCTCATCGATCAACACCGTCTTGGGGATGAGGATGTCGGCGAGCAACGAATCGTCCACCCGAATCTCGGACGGAATGCCCGTTGGCGCTTCGCCAATCGCCGGAACAGTCGTCAGCGAAGCCTCAAAGCGCCATGGCGATGGCAGCAAAACGTCAGATGTGATCGGAAGTGCCCGTGGATGATCCAAACGCCTGCTGTTATCCCACGTGGCTGCACCGCCTGCCCCGATCAGTCCTTCCTGCTTGGCATAACGCGCGTTGTCCGGACGCTTGAGGGTAACATAGTAAACCGTCAGCTCGCGCGGCTTGGCCAATGACTGGCGCACCTCTTCGATTGCCTCCGTGCATTGGGTTGTGGGCAACGCAGCGGCGCAATTCATGCCGATGACCTGGTTGAATGGATCCAGCGGATCGATCGATACATCCGGACCATACATGCGGCTGAACCGATACAACACCGACCAGCAGTATCTCCGACCGGCAAACTGCTCGTCCCAAAGTGCTCGGGCACGGTCCAGCGTCGAGTCGGCTGGATCGGGGCGCTCTTCCATCGGTGGAAACAAACGGTCACGCGCGAACGTGCTGGCCGTATAAAACCGATTCTTTATCAAAACCGGTGCAATCACCGTGCTGACATATGCCGAATCGCCCATCCAATAGGTTAGTTGATCCGATAGATTCCAACTCGAACTCCCGACGGGAACGTCGTCCCCACCGATGTTGAGATCATCTGTTTCAAACGTCCCGCAGTGTGGCTCGGCTTTGTAGTTACCCAGGTTCATCGCGTGGACGCGCGTATTCGGAAATACGATCGGTTTGGTGGGATCGTTTCGATCGGCCGGGAACCAGTCATCTGGGAAGAACGTCGAAGCATTCGTGCTCAATGGGTTTGGCCCATTGACTTCGGAAACCCGATGAAACGCATTCTGAGCAGCGGCAGTACACGACTGCGTGTTGGTGGTTTCAAACACATCGCGGGCTTTGAACCAGGCAATGGGGAACATGCTCGACGTAAAGAGCAACCCCAGACCGAGGATGAAGATCGCAAAGACCATCTCGGTCATCGAGAACGCTCGCCGACGCAATGAATGCTTGCTCGCGGTTCCTCGCGATTGACCCGAATGCAAATTGTCAAAGACCAAGGCTTTCATCAACCACCCTTCGGACCAAAAATAACTTCGCCGGTGTAGCGACTCACATAAAGCGACTGGCCTTTGGTTCGCATGATCGACTGCATTTCGATCACGTTTTCCTCAAACCCTTCAAGGCTAGAATCGTCGTACACCACGAGTCCGTCTACGCTCATAAAATTGGCGGCGAAGGTGTCATCGAGTTGAACAATGTCAAAAAGGAATCCGTCCACATCGCGGCGAACGCCTTGATTGTCCCACCATTTTTCGGTGTTGAAGACGTCCAACCGCGTCCGATCGCCCTTGCCGTCACCTTCCGTGTCGATGTCGTGGATCAGCACCGGCCGCCCAACGACCAATTGACCCGACGAATCGAAAATCACCGAGAAGAAATTGCGGTGGTAATGCGGCGTGTCGGGACCGCGCGTATCGAATGGGAATCGCCTGTTTCGAAGTTGCTGCGGCCAAATACCGTTGAGCGATGCGTTGATGGGATCCGGATCAACCGCCCAGGATGGGGCCACCCGAAACGGCGACGGGACCGTATACACCTGCTGATCGGTCACATGAAAACGATTGACGGCACCAGCTTCCGTGACACAGTTTAGGGGTTCAGAAGCAGCGTCGCAGTCAACCACATCGCGCTGTCGCGTTCCACCTTGCGAGGGATCGGACTCGATGATCGCGATCCGCTGGACGCCATCGCGATCGACATAGAAGAAGAGACCCCGCTCTCCATAGCGGATCGCCTGCGTGCGCACACTTTGCAGCAGGCCGCGGATCAGGTTTGACGCGGCGGCTTCGTTACGCTGCGACCAGAGATTCGCCGCGCCAGGTACGACAATCGCCGAAAGAATACCGATGATCGCAATGACGACGATCAATTCAATGAGCGTAAATGCGCGTGCGGGAGATACAATTCGCCACACCGATCTTCGAGTTGATTTCCCCCAGAAACTCATGAGTTGGTATACCCCCACTCAAACCAAAAACACGCAACTTCAATTCTGCGTCCAAGCTGTTCTATGGCTTCATCCGATCCTTGAGCGTATCGGATGAATACACGTTGTCTTGGTTTAGCGTGTTGTCGATTTTGCCAATGACACAACCAGCACAACCGCCGTTAAAATCTGAAACCAGGCTCGTGTCACCGAAACCCGGATCATTGAAAATGTCAGAGGAAAACTGTTCGGGTCCATCCGGTCCATAAGACACGAGGACTGCCTCGGCATTGCTGTTGTGAACCAATGAAAACGAGGTTCGCTCGCGCGGATCAGAAGAATCGGGCGCGGTGCAGACCGAGTAATACTCGATGGGAGTGCCCCATGCGTCCACGTAGTGGAAGAGCGGAATCGGCTCGGTGCCATCGTTGCGATCGTAGAACAGATTGCCTTCATTGACGCGATATTTTTCATTGATGCCGTCGAGGATTTCGCTGGCTTTGGGTGACCAGAGTCGCATCGCCAACACCATCGCACGCACATCGCCATGGCGCCGCTGATTGAAGCCAGCCAACACGCCCGTACTCAGGTCACGCTGATCGGTCAAATCGGGGGCGTTCGGACTACCCTTGACGAGCTTGACGGTAATGCCCGCAAGATTGGCGCCGCCGGCTGTGAAGACATCGAAGTTGTCAGGAGGTGCACCGTTGTACAACGCACCGACGTTACCGCCGCCTGCCCGACTCTGCTTGACCTCCAGCTTGTATGCATCGATCGCCTGCGAAAGCGCCTTGAGAAGCCCCTCCGTCTCGCTTACCTGGGCGGATTCCGTCATCGACGTGACGCCCTTGAAAGCGAAACCGATCAGGATGGCCAGCACCGCGACAGCGACGATGATTTCAATCAACGTGAAACCGCTGCGACGCTTCGACATGTTTTGGTTGGCGCGGGGCAAACTTGTCATGATTACTTCCAATTGGTCACGTCGTCTTTGTTTCCCCACACGCCATCCGGACCGGCTGAGATCAACAGAAAATCCTGCGGTCGATACGGAACGGTTCGCAAGCAGTTCGCAGGATTGCTTTCATCGCATCCTGAGGCGTCGCGATCGATGATAAATGAATCAAACGAATCGGCTGGCCACGAATACCCGGCATGCGCCGGATCCGGGAAGGGGACTGAAAGGATATGTGGCGAGTTGGTAAAGGTCGTCAACGGCGCGTTATCCTTCTGATCATAAACGCCGACAAGCGGTGGATCCTGAGAGTTGTCCGTGACCATGCGCCGGGCGGCTTTCTTGGCTCTGTAGTAGAGGATTGGACTGTCGAACAGGTCTGAAAAGACTTTCTGCTCGCCAAGATGACCCGAGAAGTTTGGAGCGCGGAAACCCTTCTTCGCGATGTTCTCAATGGTATCAATGCGTTTCATGGCCGTCGCACCAGCATATGGACCGTAGCGGGTTGCGGGCGTGCCCTGATTGTTTCCGTATTGACCCTGCGAATTGGTGCCGCCAATCGAGTCTGCCCAAGTCACCGCACCCGATGCTGGACGAAAACCGACGGTCCCCTGATTATCTGGACCGGCCAGCGCCAAGACCAGCAATGCCGCACCGGTTGACGGAATCGCCTGGCCGGAATCATCCAGTGGATCAATGTAAGTGTCGAAGCCCATGCTCCCGCCGACATCTGGGTTGGCATCGCTGGATGACGGCGGAATCCGTCCACCCAATGCCCGCTCAGCACGAAACGACTCAATGCCGGTTTCGAGATTGGTGATCAACTGACGGCTGTCCGTGACCTTGGCCTGCAACCTCACTTTGTTGAATGAGGGCAAAGCAATTCCGATCAATAAAGCGATGATCGACACGACGACCAACAGCTCGATCAATGTGAATGCGTCGTTTTGTTTTCGCGCCACGATCTTCATGTCATACCTCACTTGCCGACTTGTCCGATTGCGCCGACTTCTATTTTTGCGCCGACTCTTATTTCATTGACGACATCGGCGACGCATCGTCACGACGTCGAACCACTTCACACATCTCAAGCACAACTCGTCGCAGGGCGAGTCCGTGCCCCGCCACTCTATTCTAGCCACCCGACATCGACTGAATCAGCGACACCAACGGCAAGAACAGCGCGATAACGATGAAACCGACGATGACACCGAGGACGGCCACCATGATCGGTTCGAGCAATGACAACAGCGCGCCGACCGCGACCTCGACCTCGTTGTCGTAGTTGTCCGCGATACGCAGCAACATCTTATCGAGTTCACCCGTCTCCTCGCCGACCGAAATCATGTTGACGACAATACCGTCGCACACCTTCGCGGCCCGAAGTGGATCGGCAAACGTATCACCCTCTCGGATCGAATCGTGCACCTTTCCGAGTGCACGGGCGTACACCTCGTTACCCGACGTTTCCTTGGTAATGTTGATTGCTTCAAGAATCGGCACACCAGCGGTGACCAACGTACCCAGCGTTCGACAGAATCGCGCAATTGACGACTTGCTCGTGATACCTCCAGCAATGGGCACCTTCAAGATCACAGTGTCTTTGGCGAAGCGGCCTCCCTTCGATTGGTTCAGCAGCTTCATGAAGATAAAGAACGCAATTGGGGATCCCAGAACGACCATCCAGCCGGGTGGCATGCCGCTGACAAACCACTTGCTCGTATCAATCAGCAGAACCGTCACCTTGGGTAACGCCGTATCGAAGTCCCTGAAGATTTCTTCGAACTTCGGCACCACCACGATCATGATCATCGTCACGATACCAACGGCAAACGTGATGACCACCGACGGGTAGATCATTGCACCCTTGATCTTGGCTTTGAGGCGCTGGGCTTTTTCCATGAACTCGGCCAAACGCACGAGGATGACGTCGAGCACACCACCCGTCTCGCCGGCCGCCACCATGTTGACGTACAAACGGTTAAAGGCCTTGGGGTGCTTGGCCATCGCTTCGGAAAGCGTTGCACCACCTTCGACGTCTTCGGCCACTTCCGTCAAAGCGTTTTTGAGCGGACCGGGCTTTTGCTGTTCAGCGAGGATGCCAAGACTTCGAAGAATCGGAAGACCAGCGTCCTGAAGCGTGGCCAACTGTCGCGTGAACTGCGTGACATGCTTGACCTTGGCCTTCCCGATGGTGATCGATCCGCCTTTTTTCTTCTTTCCGGCTGCCCCGCCTTTCTTGCGTCCGCCTTTCTCGCGGATACGGGTGGGAAAGAGGCCCAGATTGCGAATCTTTTCGAGGGCATCTTCGGCGCTGGAAGCGTCAATGTTGTCCTTGACCTCCTGACCGGCTTGGTTCATTGCTTCGTATTGGAATACAGCCATCGCACTCACCTTAACCCAAAGACATCGGTAACCATCACGCTGGCCCGGCAGAACAAAGAACGGAACGCGTTACAACTACGGAAACGAACGGACAGACGCGTCGGCAGCGGAACGCCATCAGAAACTGGTCATGGCAAACACCGGTTTTGGCAACCGCTAGTTTTCGTCGAAGAGGGTTTCCTTCACCACTTCTTCGATCGTCGTTTGACCGTCAAAAATCGCCGCCAACCCACTCTCTCGGAGGGTTCTCATGCCCCGTTTGATCGCCTCCTGACGAAGCAGGTTCGACGAAGCATGACGCATGATGAGTTCGCGAAGGTGATCGTCCATCACCATGATCTCGAAAATTCCGAGACGCCCGCGATAACCCGTGTTGTTGCAGTAGTCACAGCCCCGACCGTAATAGAACGGCTGATCGCCGACATCATCAGGCGTGATGCCCAACTCCATCAGCATCTCTTCCGACGGGGTGAACTCCGTCTTGCAGTTCGCACAGATCTTACGACAAAGACGCTGAGCCACGACTGCTTCAAGTGTGGCTGTAATCAGGAACGAGTCCAGACCCAGATCCAGCAGACGCGCAATCGAGGACGGAGCATCGTTCGTGTGAAGCGTGGTGAATACCAGGTGTCCCGTCAACGACGCCTGAACGCTGATTTGGGCGGTCTCAAGGTCGCGAACCTCACCCACGAGGATCACATCCGGGTCCTGTCGCAGGAAGCTTCGCAGCGCCTTACCGAACGTCAGGCCCACGTCAGGACGCACCTGAACCTGGCACAGACCGTCGATATCGTACTCCACCGGATCCTCTGCCGTCAGGATTTTCGTCTCCGGATCGTTGAGGGCATTGAGCGCCGCGTAAAGCGTGGTGGTCTTACCCGAACCGGTCGGACCGGTGTTGACCACGATGCCGTTCGGCTTGCGGATGAGCTGATTGAAGACCATCAAATCGTCGTCACGCAACCCAATGCGGTCGAGGTCGAGTTGGACGTTGCCCCGGTCGAGAACACGCATAACGACGCTCTCGCCGAACATCGTCGGGAGGATCGACACACGAAGGTCGATCGGGTTGCCGTGCATCTGCAACTCGATGCGGCCATCCTGCGGGATGCGGCGCTCGGCGATATCCAGCGTCGCAAGCACTTTCACACGCGACGCGATGGCGGCTGCGATATGCTTGGGCGGCGGGACCATCTCGTA
>JAUIEW010000251.1 GCA_030429365.1 Phycisphaerae bacterium | reverse complement strand
TAATCGTGGACGCGTCCTTCGCGCTGGCATTCGATGCGCTCCCCGACACGGTAGGCCGCGGCTGCCGTGGCAGAGCGCCCGGCGCTGCGTTTGATCGTTTTCACGGAGAGGTGGTAGCTGGCCATGCGCCCTCCCCTCGACCGTGACGTGGACGACGACAAAGTGCGCCGCCGCTGACACCGGCCCACGCCCCAACATGGGCCACGGGGTCAGCCGTCTTTTCCCCGATGGATCGCGCCCCAGAACGCTGGGGCCGGAGGGGAAAAGACAGCCCACCCGAAGCGAGCCTCCGGCTCTCTGAAGCGCGGGCTTGCCAGTGATATGTCCCCATATCCCCAGCCTCATGGGGGGCGGGATATGGGGACATATCACTGGCGGTTTGCCGGGGGCACACCCGGTATCGCGAAGGGGCGTCTGCACCTGGGCGCGATACCTCCCGCAAGGGAGACGCCAGTAGTAGACCGGCACCCACCGTGGGGCATCGGGCGCGACGTTGGCGCGACCTTGCGGGACGCGATCCAACTGCCAAAGTTGGCCCTGGAGAGTTTGAGAGGCCGGGAGAGCCTTTCATTCCGGCGCGTCTCGCGTCGGACGGAGTTCGCCATCGGCTGAGGTCTTGCCTCAAGGAGATCGCACGCAAATCTCGGAACCGTAGGTGAAGAGTTTGCATAAGTGCGCCCTTAGGGGCGCCGAGAATCTAGGGAGGCATCAAAAGAGAGATTCCTAAGTCAAGAACGGCCCTAACCGGACATTTGCGGTGCCACGCCGCGCCGCGTTGCGGCGTTCTTGTCTGCGGACATTGGAAGTTAGACGCCAGTATCAGCCTCAAGTTTTGACCATGCGCTGACACTGTGAAGTGAAACATGCAAACCCTTTGGAGGCCCGGCTGTTCCGACAATCACCATCGCGAATGCATTCAACTCATGCTTTGAGCGAGCGAACAGGTCAGCCATTGATGAAATGTCAGTTTCAGAAGGGGTGGGAATGGGTTGCGGGTGGGTGTGCCAGTCTCCGAAATAGTGCAACCCAGATTTGTACAATGTGCTGATCTCCCGGCGTTCCGCAAGACGGTCTGCGATAAAGAAGACGCGCCCTCGTCGGTCGGAACGCCTCGGGCCGGTTGCCAGCTTGACTTGGATGCATTGACCTTCGACCGCACCAAATAGCTGCCCACCAGCTTCTGGCATTTTCGGGTCCAACTGTCGCCATTTAGCAAGGTGATCGAGAACATCCTGTTCTAGGGTCAGAAATTGCCCACTTTCTCCAACGGGGTAGCGAATACTCATGCTTCTCCGCAAAAAGCACAGTCTCTCTTTTGCCTCCACTCAAATCTCCTCGTTCCGCCGAACTCAGGAACGTCAGAAAAGCAATTTTGGAAGTCCGAGGTGAAGCGCCCTCCTTGCTCGGCAATTTCTTCCTTTGAGGCCCAGTAAACGGTCTCGGTCCCGGGGGGCACCTCACCAAGCAATGCTTTCGTTGTTGTCTTCGCCACCAAGGCTGTTACGCCTGACAGCGATGCGGGCCCATATGGTTGAAAACTGGCTCCACAATGGGGCTGTTTGCGCGTCGTCTCGGTGTCCCACTCGCACACTGTTTGTCGCGCCCTCCCGAAATGGTCCATGCCGCAAGCAAAACATGGGCCGTTGGAGCCGATCAATACGGCGTGTCCTGCCACAGAAAAAGGTTCTGCCCACCCATAGATCACAGGGGGGAAATCCGCTTCGTTCCTAGCCACTTGGTTAAGCCTGCCTTCAGCCACCCAACTGCCAACCGTGGACACGATCAAATCGGTGTTGTGGAAAATCTCAGAACGTATGCCGTAGAGCGATTGCCAGTCCTCGGCAAAGTACTGGATTGAGCGCATATGCGGGAAGTCACCAGCCAATTTTTCGGCCAGTGACTTGGCTTTAAACGTCCTGACTTGTGTGACGCCGAGCATATGACGCCCAACATTGGGATAGTCCAGAAGTTCCGGGTCGACCAATGTGATCGAGCCGACACCTGTCTTGGCAAGAAGCAGAGCAACCTCGCTTCCCAATGAACCCGCGCCGATCATCAGAACACGCTTGTCAAACAATGGGGCGACTGTAGGGTTGTCACGCCCATGTATCCACGATGGGTCCGCGCGCATAGTCTCGTGGCGCTCAACCTTGTTCCCCCCGAACAGCCGCTGCATTCGGATATGGGTCGGTACCTTTCCAGGCCGAAAGCCCTTCTGCACCATGTCTGGGCGTCGCCCGGCTTTTATACCTTGTTTGACGGGAGGCATAACTTCGACGGCAAAAAATACCGGCCCATCATCCGTGCGCCCCTCGAAGGAAACGGTGAACTTGTCATCAGCGGTTACAGCCGCATCTTCCAGCAGTTCTACGGCTTCTGGTGCCAGCTCCCGCAAAAAGCGTAGAATCGCCGCACCTGACCTCGGGTATTCCGAAGGCAGAATTGGCCTATTGAGGGCGATGTGTGTCGCGGTGTTGAATTTGTAGTCCTTCTTGTTCCCTGGAAAACGGTTGCGAAGCCAGCTCTCCAAGGCCGTGTGGTCATCTGCCAGATAGTAGTCACCTGTACTGCACCACAGGGACACCCGACGAGAGGGACCGCCGGGCGACAGGAGGCTGACGATGTTTTTGCCCCCATCAGTTTTGCTCCAATAAGAATCGAACTCGTCCGCGAAATCACTGATAAACGCGTCGTCGTATGAAGCGGCGATCAATCGAGTGGCTTCTTTGATAGCGCCCCATATTAACCCTTTGGGGTTCAAAGGATTGTGCTCTGTCTCCGGTGGGTAAAGGCAAAATGCACCGTCTTTCTCGATGTGTGGATATTGCAAAAACCTAAATTTTTCGGCGCAGTACACGCGCGGCTTTGTCCACGGGAAATCCTGCAAGAGAACCACCTGCAGATCAAAGCGGTCAGCTTGATGTTCAAACGGGACAACCCATCCGTGGATTGGGTCCTTGGCCTCGTATCGAGACAATTCGCCCTGCGTGAGGTCCCGCGCATTCGGACATTGAGCGAGCACCCAGCGGGATAATTCAGCTATCATGAGATCGGTAGGTTCAGACGGCCCTGTCAATGCCGACTACCCGTAGCGGCCTCCGCCCTGCTTGTTCACAGCGGCGAGGTCATTGCTTTGCTCAGCGTCAACCTTTTCCACAATCCCCAAAGTAAGGGCAGCAGGTGCAGCCAACTCGCTTGCCTTTGTCTCAAGGCCAGCGTCGGGCACATAGAGGGTGAGATCGTCTGGGATACGCCCGCCAAATTGGTTTTTTAGGGCTTCGAAAGCTGCCGTGCGGTCTGACGTCTGTGTCAGCGCGTCTCTCAGACGCTCAGCAAGCACTCTGGCTTTCGCAACGAAATCGCTGCGTTCCTCAGGTGACCAACCCTGATCCAACCGCGCGCCTTCTACGACAGGGTTTGGAATGTCATTGGCGAGAAAGTCGGGCAAGTCCTCTGCGACTCGCAACAACGCCAGATCGTCCCTATCGCTGGCAATTGCTGCCGACGCCTTCTCAAAGGCCGACACGACTGCGGCCATGAGTGCAATCGATGCCAACCTTCCTTCGGGCCATTGGAAGTCTTTCCAGCCCTTTAGATAGCGGCTGACGGTTCGGACCTGCTCGCCGTATTGTTTCACGGCATCGACAAACCAGTCTTCGAGTTTTCGCGGGTCGGATTTCATCCAACCCTCGTTGCGGTGCGCGAGCATCATCTCGTCGTGAGACAACATTCTATACGCGGTATCTTCCATCATTAGTTCGGCTGTGAAGTCTACACCACGACTTTGGGCATCTTTCACGATGCGCTGAAAATCCGTATCCGGCACCGAGTAAAGTGCGAGGTCGGTGTGCATGGTGTTGTCAATCTTGACTCGGATGCACGAAGGCTTGTCCGTTACGAGTTGCCACCCCTTCTTGTCGCAAAGCGGTGCTAGGATGCGTTCGATAATGGAAAAGTAGGCTGCGCTTTGGATCACAGGGGATCTGTCTCCGCCTTTTTGAAAATAGGAAACGGGCATGAATAGCCCATCGTCCAAGTCGATCTCCTGAGGTGGCACATGCGCAGGTTGGTTGCACGTGTGGTATGAGAAGCTGCCCTGCATCTTGAACTTCGGTGTCTGGTAGCTCCGCACAAGTACTGGCGCTTGATCTTCGAACAGAGCCCGATCACCCAGAGCCTTCGCAAATGACCCAAACTGAGAGGCGATTTCGCTGCGAATGTCATCCCGAGCGTTTCGCAGTGTCTGTTCCTGCTTCTCTGAAAGGTTCAATGCGAACTTGTAACCCGAGGGCCGGGACACAAAGGCTTTATGTGCGTTAACAGGCATTAAACTGTCCCTCTTTTGGCCTTATCTTGTGGTGGCGACGCCACTTGCCCATATACTTGGGGACACTGGACCGAGTCTTCAATACCAGAGGTTGAGCATCGTGGCAAAGTTTGTTTCCCTTTCGTTCTGGATCACCTTGGCGGTCTATCTGGCTTTGGCCTCACCGCTTGCCGTTGGCTGGATCGAGACTTGGCTTGCCGCCAACTTGCCTGTTCTGGGATCGCCAGTTGCCAACCTTCTGACTTCTAGAGTTGTCGCGGGGGTTATCTGGGGTAGCATTGCGTTGTTCATCGTCGCGCCAGGCTGGCGTCTTCTTTGGAAGCTACCTTTGGCGGGGCCATGGTTCGCAAATCGCTACTTTCCTGACCTGAACGGCAAATGGGTTGTGACGATCCAATCCAATTGGCCAATTGTGGAACACCTGAAGAATGCCGCCGCGGGTAAAGAGATCACGTTTGATCCTTTCACCAATGAGCTTCCCAATCTGCTCGAAGCGAGTTTCGACGTTAAGATCAAGCAATCGTGGTTTCGGACAGACGTGGTGTTCCTGCCCAATGACAAGACACCCTTGCTAAGTTCCGAAACAATCTCTGTCGAATTCTTCAAGTCTGACAGTGGGAAGAAGTCTATTGCGTGGATTTATGAGCAGACCAACAAGCAAGATAACACTCAGCGCCTTGCGGTTACTGACCAGCCGAAGTTCCACGGCTCTGCGGTACTCACCGTGAATGAGGACGCGACTGAACTTCGGGGACAATACTGGCAAAATCGGTCCTGGAACCATGGATTGAATGCTGCTGGCCTCATCACGATGAAACGGACAAACTAGTAACTGGGCAATAGCACCTCAATCAACGTCTGCTTTCTCAATCGAGACCTCGACCTGATGCTGGTGCAGCGAATGTCTGCTTTCGCCCATCCCTGACAGACACGCGATGCCCACAACCCTAATGAGCAATCAGCCTTTCACCATCCTCCTCCCGCAGGATCGCTTCCATATCGTCCAAGCCATCGACGGCGGAACGCATCTGCGCCTCACCCACGGCGCTCGCGGTCTCGGCATCCGCAACCTGGCCCCCAAAATCCATCTCCATCTGACGAAGTTCCTCGGCGATAACGGCATGAACAACGGGCGCGGTCTTCTTTGGAGCGACATCAGTTTCCGCTGACGATTGAGCATCAGCAGCCTGGCGTGCGGCCTCAAGGTCGGCCTCGGATCCGCCTGGCCCGTCCGGTGGCGGTGTCATCGGCATGGCCCGCATACTCAGCGGCAGCGTGCCTTGCGATCCCCCTCCCCCAGGCTTCGGAAACGGCAACTCGCCCGTCTGCGCCGCGTGGATCGCCTTGAAGAGCCGGTCATCGAAATACTGAATCCGTTTGGCCCGGACCGGCATTTGCGCATCGATAACCATGACGATCTCGTCGAGCGGCAGCCGGCGGGCCTCGTCTTCGGGGAGCAAGGAGCTTTCTTCGGTCCGTGTGGATTGGCTACGGCCCTCGAAGGGGTTCTTGCCGATGGACTGAGACCGCGTGACGACGGTTTTCGTGGTCTTGCCGACCGCCTTGCTCAGCTCCTCGACGGTTTTTTCATCGGAGGGCGTCAGGTAGAGCTTTATACCAGCGTTGCCCTGCAGGGCACGGCGGGTGTTCTCGCCATAGATTTCATCGAGGGCGGGGATGGTTTGGGTAACCACGGCCAAATGACCGCGATAGGTCCGCAGGGTCTCGATGCTCTCGACCACGATGGGCATTTTGCCCAAGCGATTGAACTCATCGAGCATGATCATCACCGGCCAGGGCTCATCCGGCCCGGGGTCCTTTTCCTGCATGGCCGAGAGAAGATCTGAAAAGAAGAGCCGGATCAGCGGCGCCAGCGGCTTCACCATCAACGGTTGGACCACGAGATAGACGGAGAAAGGCTTCTTGCGGATCGTCCGGAAATCAAAGTCCGACACCGCCGTCGCCTCATCGATGGCCGGGTTCTGCCATTGGTCGAGCCCCGAGGTCATCAGAAGCGAGACATAAGAGGTCAGCGTGTCGTTGTTGGTCGAGGCCAACCGCGTGAAGATCAGTTTGGCGGCCCTGTTCTCCACCTCGTGGCCCCGCGCGAAATACTCCTTTTGCTTGTTCCCGCCAGACGCGGCGATGCGGTAGATTTCGCCCAAGGTGGGGCGCTTGCGCTGGAAGGCCAACAGGCCTGCCGCCACAAAGAGATCGATCCCGCCTTTGAGGAGCCCCTGCACCCGGTCGTTGTCGCTTTGCAGGAAGAGCGTCGCGAGAAGCTGCAATTCCATCTGCTGGCGCGCAGGATCTTTCAGCTCAAAGATGCGCAGGAGCGGGTTGTAGCGATGCGTGCGTTTGCCCTCCCAATCGGTGGGGGCAAAGCGATAAACCTTGTCGCCCTGGGCTGCGCGGTGCCGCGCCGTGGCCTCGAAACACTCCCCCTTCACATCGAGAGTCACGGCGGAGCCCTGCCAGGTCAGCAGGTTCGGAATGACAAACCCTGAGGTCTTGCCGCGGCCCGTGGGCGCCACGATCAGCGCATGCGGAAAGACCTTCGAGCAGATGTAGTTGGCGCGGGAGCCGGGCGTCCCAAGCTTGCCGAGGATGAACCCGGTGCCGGGCGCCCCAAAGAACCCATTGGCCTTCATCTCGCGCCCAGACTGCCAATGGGTCTGGCCAAAGCGTGTGAGCGCGGACCCCGAGAGAGCGAGGCTCAGCATCATGCCGGCGGCGGCGAAGCTGCCGATGATCAGGTGGATGAGTTGGGCATCCTCCGGGCGGCGATCGAGGATCGCCAGATAG
>JAUIEW010000250.1 GCA_030429365.1 Phycisphaerae bacterium | reverse complement strand
GTGCAACCGCAATTGGCGTGATCTATACTCAAGGTGATGACGCTGATTTGGAGATCACTCAAACGGTGGTTGGGCATTCGACCAAAGTTGCGAAACTTGGTATTGCGATTGAGTTTGCTCGGCGCAGTACTGGCCAGCACCGCATTCATCACGACCTACTGGCAATCGATTGGTTACGGAAGCCCGAAATTCAAAGTATGGCTCGTCCGCTGCGCGATCGTCGTCGGCCCCAGGGAATCTCCGCCAATCTTTCCAAATGGATTTGTCAATATGAGGGTCTTTCGCCTCAGGCATTGGTGGTGCCCAAGGGTTTACGCGAACGGTACCCTGGTCATTCCACTTTGGTGCCTGTTGCTTCCATGCCTCGTTGCAACGCTTGTCGCGTGGCGAAGCAAACCTGTTCGACTGAATTGCTGCATTCGATGTGACTACGACCTGACGGGTAATGAATCTGGCATCTGCCCTGAATGTGGTATGCCTGTCAATTCTGCGAAAGATTCAGATTGAAGCGATCACAATCAGGTGTGTTTCATTGCAGGGACTCAGTCACGGTACTCGGAATTGGAAGCGTTAAACTCAGAACATGGTTCGATGCTGAGTTTCCAACTGCTGCTTGTGTCGGCGGCAGCTTACTTTGGCAATACGAATCTTGAGTAGCGTGGTTGGTGTGAATGCCCAGCCTCTTGTCTGATTGCAAAGGACAGGTTCAGTTCGACGGGACTGGACGGCGGCATTTGACTGTGTTCGGGTCACGACTGAACCGTTACGCGATTGCCTGCGATTCCGGACCCAACGCGTTGTTGTCGGTGCACTTCAATCCACCTGTATCCCTCACCGATATCCCATGCAGCATATGGACAGTTTTTGCCGCGTGACGTGAGGATGTCCCATCGCCAGCCAACCCGCTCAATCAAACGACGGCCCCGTGCATTCGCAGTCGCAGCAGGGCGGCTCGGCATCCGATAATTGCGCTGTGCAACTGTCCTCGCACAGTCGGCGCTGGCCGATCCACCTGGTGGCCGTGTGTGTGCTGATCGTTGGACTGACGGTGACGATGCTCGCCGTCGAGGGGGCTACCCGCAATGCCGAACGCGTGGCGAAGTCTCGCTTCGATCGACTTTCCGATCACCTTGTCACCGAAGTCGAGCGGCGACTGCGTCGGCCGGTCTACGGTCTCTATGGTGTACGCGGTCTTTTCGCAGCAAGCGAGACCGTTGAGCGGCGCGAGTTTGATGCGTACGCCGCTTCACTGAAGATGATCGTGGAGTTTCCGGGCGTCCAGGCGTTTCAGTTCGTCAAGCATGTGGATAGAGACAAATTGGATGCGTTTGTCGCTGCAGAGCGAGCGGACTTCGCGCCGGGTTTCTCCGTGCGCGAGATGGCTTCGACGGCGCCGAATGTTGAACCAGCCGACGATCTGTATGTCGTAACCTATGCCTACCCGTTGGAACACAACGAGAAGGCATGGGGGCTCGACAACGGAAGTGAGCCGCGACGAAGGGCAACGGTTGAGAAGGCAGTGCGATCGGGCCAACCCGTCATCAGCGACCGAATCAATCTTGTCCAAGGTACTGAGTCTCATGCCGGATTTCTTTATTACTTACCCGTGTACAAGAACGGCGCAAGCATCGATACGCCGGGTGAGCGTGCCGAGGCGCTCGTGGGCTTGGCGTGTGCTCCAATCGTGTTGGCCGAGGCGATGACCGGGGTGGAACGGTCGGCTGGCATTGCTGACGGCGCACTGGATTTTCACCTGTTCACTGACAGATCGCTGGCCGCCGAGAATCTTATATATCGCAACGACGGCGCCAGTGAATACATGCCCAAAGCTTCCGCTGTAGACCTCTCAGCTCATCGATTTGAAAGTCGCACGACGCTTCAATTGGCTGGGCAGCTGTGGGTCATGGTCGCACACACGACGCCCGTATTCGAAGCCGGTGTCAGAAGTTCCTCACAGTGGTTGCTCGGGGGCGGCGGATCATTGATGAGTTTGATGATTGCAGGGGTCATCTGGTCGCTCGGGAGCGGCAGGACGCGTGCGATCAACTTGGCGCAGCGAATGACCGCCGACTTGGCCGAAGCGAAGATTGCGGCTGAGACTGCCAATGACACCAAGACCCGCTTCCTGGCAAGCATGAGTCACGAAATCCGTACACCGCTTAATGGGATCATTGGGTTTGCGGACTTGCTTCGTCGCAATGCTGATGATGGCAATCCGGATACACGGGCTGAGTGGATCGGCGTGATCCACGGGAGCGGTACGCATCTCTTGAATCTCATCAACGACGTCCTTGATATCTCAAAGATGGATGTCGGGAAGATGGACATGGCGCTTGCGCCGTGTAGCCCGCGGCAGGTTATTTCGGAGTCGGTGGCTGTCTTGACGTCGCGTGCGAAAGAGCAGGGGATCGCTCTGGATGTGATCTTCGATCCGAATGTGCCCGATGCGATTCGCACCGACGGTACGCGCCTGCGCCAGATCGCGATGAACCTTGTGAGCAATGCCGTGAAGTTCACGAAGTTCGGCGGCGTGAAGGTCGTGGTGGGGTATCGGGATGGCAGTGTCGCAGACAGCTCATCTACTGAGGGTGAATTCACGCCCCCGATATTGAGCATCGCAGTGACCGACACCGGCATTGGTATGTCAGCCGAGCAAGTCGACAACTTGTTTAGGCCATTCGAGCAAGCCGACCAGTCCATCGCGCGACGGTTTGGCGGTACTGGTTTGGGACTTTCCATCAGCCGGCGCATTGCCGAGCGCTTGGGTGGCGACATCACGGTGACCAGTACTTTGGGAGCCGGCAGTACGTTCACCGCGACGATCGCGGCCAACCCTCTCTTGCCCGGAGAGTCATTGCCTCGGTCGATGCCGACGGTCGATGCGTGGGATTCTGGAGAGCCTGGCGCACGCGTGCCACTGAAGGGGCGCAGGATCCTGGTGGTCGATGACGTCGAAACGAATCGCAAGGTATGCTCTATCTTCCTTAGACGTGCCGGCGCGGATGTTGTTCAAGCCGGTGACGGACATGAAGCCGTCGAGATTTGCAGCACGCAGGCCTTCGATCTTGTGCTGATGGACATCCAGATGCCAACCATGGGTGGGCTGGAGGCGACCAAGGCAATCCGCGACAGTGGCTTTGAGGCTCCGATCTTGGCGCTGACCGCGTTTTCGACCGGTGAGGACAGGGATCAATGTATCGCCGGTGGCATGAACGATTTTCTAAGCAAACCCATCGTCCCGGCCGTCATGATTCAGACCGCAGCCCGATGGACACGAATCGCAAATCCGGACGCGGGGCAACGGGCTTCAGCCATCCCCACGTTTCCGTATGCACTTGACCCGGAACTCAAGCCTGTCGCCCTCAGCTGGTTGTCCGAGTTGCCCGCACAACTTGACGCGATCGAAGCGGCGCTCGCTTCGGGGGATGCGCAGAAAGCGGCGCGAGCAGCACACGCGATCAAGGGGTCAGGCGGAAGTTTGGGGATGGCGGAGTTTACCAATACTGCCGAGGTGCTCGAGTCCGCGGCCAACGCCAAAAGCGTCGACATCGCTCACGTTGCGTTGAGCAAATTGCGAAAGCTGCACTCCGACGCGACTTCGCGTTTTCAAGAAAACGTCGTCTGACGTCGCCGTTCCCTTTGAAGTCCACGGGATATTCGAATCACTTTGCCCATTTCGATTTGACTTCGCATTAATATATGCCATAATTGCCATATGGCCATAAAACGAAAACCTCCATTGCATTACGAGTCGCGGGCTGAGATCGCCAAAGCGTTGGCCCATCCGACCCGGTTGCTCCTTTTGGATGCCCTCCAGAAGTCGGAAATGTGCGTTTGCGATCTGACGGATCTCGTGGGGGCCGACCAATCGACCGTTTCCAAGCACTTGGCCATCCTCAAAAACGTTGGGCTAATCGCTTGCCGCAAAGAAGGACCAATGAGTTTTTATCGTGTGACGTGCAGGTGTCTGGATGGTTTTTTCACGTGCATTGAAACCGTGCTTAGGGCCAATCTTGACGCACAGCGGGCGGCGATGGGAATTTGATGTATCATACGGGGAATGCATTTCTTCCTTTTTCGGTCAATCATGGCGAAATGGCCATGAAGCCAAGTGGTTGTGGAACCACGTCGCCATGAACGACTGCGGACTCAACACAGGACGCACGTCATGAGACGAAACACGCTGAACTTCACAGTCGATACGCTCGCGCTGGTCGGCATGGTCGCGATGACAGCCACCGGACTGGTCATTCGTTACACGCTTCCGCCAGGAAGTGGGGGGCGGGAGGGCGGCCGGGCCTCGACGCTTTGGGGATTGTCGCGACACGGATGGGGTGATGTTCACTTCTGGATCGCGGTCGGCATCGCCGCCATGTTGTTGCTGCATGTGTTCTTGCACTGGCAGTGGGTTTGGAAAACCGTCTTTCACTTTCTCTCCTCTCGGTCACGCGTTCGCCGACACCTGACGCCGGCTGCCTCCAAGTTTTGGGGTTTGGGATTCTTCTTGTTGGTCGCGGGGGTGATTGCTTCCTTCCTGTGGATCGCGGATGCGAGCGTGCAAACGGTTGATGCTGGTAGACCGGTCCCGCGCGAACTTATCGCTGGCGACGGGGAGGTTGTCCCTGGCGTCGCAACCCAACGCGACGTCCCCGACGCCCACGACGAACATGGCGAGAACGAGGAACTGATTCGCGGATCGATGACGCTTCGAGATGTGTCCGCCGCAACCGGTATAAGCGTCGACTTGATTAAGAAATCGCTCGAATTGCCAAGCAATGTGTCTTCAAACGAACGACTGGGTCGCCTCAAACGCGAATACGGTCTTGAAATGTCTGAGTTGCGTCGATTCGTTGCAGAGCAAATGCGTTCATCACAGCCAACCAAGCCCGATTCGAGCGATGCGGTTGTGGAGGAGGGTGGTGGTTTGTGAATCGGAGGAAGGTGTTTGGCGCTTTCGTGGCGATTTTTCTGATCGCATACTTCTTGCCGCTGTCGAATCCGAAGATCACGGATGCCATTATCGAAGCATTCAAGATGCTTCAGTGGTACGCGCGAAACCATACGCTTGCATGCGTTGTTCCCGCACTTTTCATCGCCGGCGCCATCACCACATTTCTGTCAAAAGATGCAGTGCTTCGCCACCTCGGTCCCACTGCAAACAAGGTGGAAGCCTATTCAGTGGCGTCGGTTTCAGGGACGGTGTTGGCGGTTTGTTCGTGCAGCGTCCTTCCGATGTTTGCTGGCATCTATCGCGTGGGGGCGGGATTGGGACCAGCGGCTACGTTCCTCTATGCCGGACCAGCCATCAACATTCTCGCCTTGTTCTTGACTGCCCGCGTGCTCGGTTTTCAGATCGGCCTTGCGAGAGCGTTGGGGGCGATCGTGTTCGGTATCGTCATAGGACTGACGATGGCCATCATCTTTAACAAGGATGAAGCAGTCCGTGCAGCCCAGGTCGAACAGGATGGACCGGAGCAGAAGCCGCGGCGATCCTTGTGGCAAACGGTTCTTTACTTCACCTGCATGATGGGCTTTCTCGTTTTCAGCGACTGGTACAACCCCGGTGATGTTAGCGTCGTGACAACCAGCGGCTCGACCATACAAGCCAACCTGCTGCAGGAGACGCGTGACGAGATCGTGGTCCAAGTGAAGCAACCGGCGGGCGAGCACGCAATCGGCGACAAACTGACAATCGTCAAGTCCAACATCGTCTCAATGACAGATCGTGGCGGCTGGGTGATGGCCGTCTTTCACGCCAAGTGGTATCTCGCCGCTACGATGGGGCTGGCTGTGTTGGTGATGGTCTGTCGGTGGTTTGAACGCGATGAGATTCGCGAGTGGATGAACAACACTTGGGAATTTGCCCAATTGCTTGTACCGCTGTTATTTGGCGGCGTGTTTGTTGTTGGATTTCTGGGGGCGCTTTTGCCAGACGAGCAGGTTGCAACACTCGTGGGAGACAACTCGTTGCGTGCCAATGCCATCGCCTCCGTCATCGGGTGCCTGTTTTATTTTGCGACGCTTACGGAGATTCCCATCCTGCAGGCGTTGATGGAACACGGGATGCACGAGGGGCCTGCACTTGCGCTCCTTCTCGCGGGGCCGGCTCTGTCGCTTCCCAGCCTGCTCGTGATTCGAACCGTCGTTGGCAGCGCCAAGACATTGGTGTTTACGTTGTTGGTGATCGTGATGGCGACGGGGGTGGGTTTGGCCTACGGGGCGTATGTCTGAACAAACGGACGGGAGACCAATGATGAAACTCGAGATTCTCGGGACAGGTTGTGCGAAGTGCGAAGCGTTGACTGCAAACACCAGGGCGGCTGCGAACAAACTGGGCATCGAATGCGAAATCATCAAGGTGACGGGGCTGAATGAAATCGCCAGTCGAGGTGCGATGCTGACGCCGGCATTGTCCATCGACGGTCACATCAAGGTGTCTGGAAAAGTTCCGAGCGAAGACGAAATTGCGGCGTTATTGGCTGGGGACTGATTGGAGTTGGGCAGCGTTGGCATTCCGCCGGTCGCTGGCCAACGATTCGGTCATGCGGACGGGGCGCGCGTCACACGTGCTTAGCGAGACGCCTTGGTTGCAGCGTCTTCGTCACATGAAACCAACCGTTTCGAAAGCTCACGGAGTTGATCGCGGTACGAATTGAGATCCACGCGGTAATCGTGTGTCGTCGTGTGACGGATTTCCGCGCTGAGATCAGTGACTTCCCGGTCGATCAACTTGACGAGCAATTCGCGTTCTTCATCATTGACTTGCAGGTTCATAGGACACCTCCATAGGGATTCTATGCACGGTGAGAACCTGGGTTCAAGTTGTTCGAGGGGATTTTGGAAACTGAATCGGCGGGGTGCAGGTTGATTCAGGCCAGAGCAACTTGGCTTCAACCGAGAGTTGGACAGTTGGTTTGGGCGTGGATGGGGGATCACTTCGTCCAGATGGCCTGGACCTGCCGGAGACCCAATCCTTCCGCGTGTGCACCACGACACGGAGGGATCGAATTTATTGATAGAGGCTCCACTCTTCAAAGGCGTTCAGATGCAAGTTGGGTTTTTGAACGGCGACCAACCGCAGGATTTGGGGCAGCCCCATGATGACGCGTTCGCCTTTGTTTTCTGGTTCGTCTTCGCTTGATGATTTGGAAGTTTTTCTGTTGGTGTTCTTGCGCTTCT
>JAUIEW010000249.1 GCA_030429365.1 Phycisphaerae bacterium | reverse complement strand
GCACGCAAAGTCTGCCAAGAAGGGGCTGTTCGAGGTGGCTGAAGAGGGCACGCTCTTTCTCGACGAGATCGGCGACATGCCCCTGGCAACGCAATCCAAATTGCTTGTTGCCATTGAAAGCGGGCGGTTTCGACGACTTGGAGGCACGACCGAACGCGTGACCCGTGCGCGGGTGATGGCCGCCACCAACAGCGACCTTGAAGACAAGATCAAGCAAGGCGAGTTTCGCGCCGATCTCTTCTACCGATTGAAGGTTTTTTGCCTGCAGATGCCGGCACTTCGCGATCGAGGCAACGACGTGATCACGTTGGCCGATCACTTTCTCGAACGGTTCCGGCGGAAATTCCGAAAAGCTGAGTTGTCCTTCTCAGAAGATGCGCGAACCACGCTTCGCTCCTACCATTGGCCGGGCAACGTGCGAGAGTTGGCCAACGTCGTTCAACGGGCTGCACTCCTTGCCGAAGGTCCACTCGTCACGTCGGATGCGCTCAATCTTCGCACCGATGGCGTACCAATGAGCGCCGACGCAACGCACTCCAGTTCGCCGATTGGCATTGCCCCGCTTGAAACGGTCGAGCGAAAGCTGATTCAGGAAACACTCGCCCACACCGACGGCAACATCTCCGAATCCGCGCGACTGCTGGGACTGTCGCGCGGCAGCTTGCGCCACAAACTCGACAAACTCGGTATCCAAACGGACGGTCAAGCCTGACCACCGGCGCGCGCATTTGGCCAGCAACATCCTGAAAGTGGCTGAACCGAGCCGCTGATGTTCCAACTCGCCCCAATTTCCCCTGGTGCAAGTTCGCCATAAATCACTGTCTTCCAGTCGGTTACGAAGCGAGTGTCGAATCGTAGCGTTTTGGCACATCGGTTGCCCTATCCATCCTTCGAAGTGGATCGCGGATGTGGCGGTCACGGCTGAATCATGCACGCGCCGCGTATTCATTTCGCTCACGCCTGGGAAGCAAGAGAGAGCGCCGCAGACGACGCGCGGCACATTCGACAACGCAACTTAACGGGTTCTTGAAAGGGACTGCACCATGCGCATTCGGCATCTTTCCAGTGATCGATGGATCGCCATCGTCGCAATCACGGCCACCGCAGGCATCGCAACTGCAACGCTGACGCTTCAGCCGGCGTTGAAGGTCAACACTGTTCCTGGTGGTGCATCCGGCCACCCGATGGCGTTCACGCCGCTGCCTCAGCAAGGTCATCCGAACGCAGCCAACATGGCGACGCTCGTGCAGCAGAGTGTCGAGGCGGCTGATGCGTTTGCAACCATGGTCGAAGAGGAACCGGTTCCCGAAGACTTTGAGATTCCGGCAAGTTTGCTTGCGCCGCTTGCGTCGGGTGAGTATGTCAACTTCGAGTCGCCGGCGGTTCATCCGATTCAGGTCAGTTCGGACGGACAGCGTGTGTTTGCTGTCAACACGCCGAACAATTCGCTCGTCGTGCTCGACGCGGCCAATCGGCTTGCAAAGTTGAGCGAAATTTTTGTCGGATTGGAACCGGTGTCCGTTCAGGTTCAACCGGAGACCAACGATTCGATCGTGTGGGTGGCGAATATCATTTCCGACACGGTGGCCGTTGTTGATGTCAATGTGGAAAAAGTGATCGACGTCATCAATGTCGGTGACGAACCGGTCAACATCGTGTTTGATCCGACTGGCGATTATGCTTTTGTGGTCATTCAGGGAAGCCCATTTGTGCCCGACAGCGCGACGCCGACTGGTTCGCCGTTTGTCGAGTTGGGGCACCTCGTCACGATCGACACCGCCACGAGGCAAGTCGTCAGCAGCACGTTTCTCGACTGCAATACGCCGAGAGCGGTCGTGTATGATGCCGTCAACGATCACATTGTCGTTGCCGCACACCACTCGGGTAACAATACGTCGCTCGCAGGCACGCCCGTTGAATTGCGGTTCGCCGACCCCGCACCGACCAACCCTCCGCCGAGCGTTTCGATCCCGGCTGCCGCGCGTGGTTGCCTTCAGCCGGACCCGTGTACGTCGAACGGTTGCCAATGCGTCACCATGCCGAATCTTTGGGTGGCTCAGCAGTTCAGCGCGACGGCGGCTACCTTCGATCCAAACCCGGGAAGCGTCTCGGAGCTAAGCCCCTGGCCCGACGATCTTGGCACCAGCGGTGCGCCACTCGTTCCGCGCATTGTTCACGACTCACACGGTGACTGGTTTGATATCACGCAGAATATTCTGACCGATGCCAATGGCGATCCCGACCCGGGTATGGTCGCTTTGATGAATCAGGAATTCGGAATCGTCAACGCGGACGAAGTCATTGAGCACATGGCCAGCGATGCCAAAAACACGTCCGACCACGACTTGATCGTCCTCGACGCATCGAATCCCGGCGCATCAATTGGCGTTGGCTTACCCATCGTCAATGTAATCGGTGATGTCGGTACCACCCTGAACGGCATGGACCAAAACCCACAGACTGGCGCGTTGTTCGTCACCAATCTGCAAGCGCTCAATACGATCCGCATGGGCGAAAATCTCAACGGTCATTTCCTTGACCACATGATTGAGATCGTCGACGACTACATGCTTGCGTCCCCGTCGATTATCGACAGCGACCTTCATTCGGGCATCGACAGTTTTCACGATGTCAGCGCCCCAAACCCAACCGCCAAAGCCAAGTCGCTTGCCCACCCAAACGCGATCGCGTTTCACGACAGCGGCGACTGGGCCGTTGTCGCATCACTGGGCATGGATCGCATCGGTATTTTGAATGGTTTGACGGGTCGCGTGCTCGGGCGGCTGGACGTGCCGTCCGGGCCGCGCGGCCTATCGATCGACTCTGCGAATGATCGCATCTACGTGTTGAGTCGTCACGCCATGACCGTCACCGCGGTGGACATGACCACGTTCGACGCGCCGCAGATCGTTGATTCGCAGGAACTGTTCAATCCCGAACCGCGCCACATTCGCGACGGACGCAAGTTCCACTACAGCACAAAGTTCAGCAACAACGGGGCGCACTCATGCGATTCGTGTCACCCCAACACGGACTTCGACCGCCTGGCATGGGACCTTGGCGCGTTTGGCACAGCCAATCAGCCGGGGCCTCCCAACATGCCCAACGCGTTCAATCATCCGCTCAAAGGACCGATGGTTACCCAATCGCTGCGCGGACTGGATCGACATGAACCGTTGCATTGGCGCGGCGACAAACCGATGTTTCAGGACTTCAATGAGGCGTTTGCAAACCTGCTCGGCGGCGAAGAGATCCCCTCAGACGACATGGACGCGTTCAATGCGTTTATCAAGTCCGTGGTGTATCGACCCAATCCGTATTTCAAGCGAACCAACGCCTACAAGGAGCCCCGGGCACTCAATGGCTTGGTCACCTACATCAATTTCTGCAACGCATGCCACCAGGTTATTCCAGCGCTGGGCAACGAATTCGGTCACGATGGATCGGCGTTCACAACCAACGGGGATTCCGGCATCAACGCCACCGGCTTTTTCGCCCAACTTCAGATCATCACGCAGATGCGCGGGCTGCATAAGAAATTCATCGGCGACGTTTACGACGGATTTGGCATGGTACATGATGGGCGCGAAGAGCGAGAAAGCAATGAACATCCACTTCAAACGTTCCTCAACGAATTCTTCCCAGAGGTCATCACCGGTATCACGCCTGTGCAACAGCTCGACATGATCGCTGCGCTCAACGCGTTTCCCAGCAATGTCATGAACGTTGTTGGTTGGCAAGTGCAGGTCGATTTTCCTTCCGCGCCAGCCTCTGCACTTTCGGACATCGATGTGATGGTTGCACAGTATCTCAAGACGCCGTCACACTGCGACATTGTGATCAAGGGGGTCGTGGGGGGCGTTCATCGAGGATATTGGCTAACCGGTGTCAACAATGGGCAGCGCGAATTTCTGTCCGATACTGGCGCATTCGAAACGCAGGGCGCGATTCTTGCTTCGTTGCAGCCCGGCGATTCCTTGATCTTTACCGCCGTCCCGCCCGGATCGGGCAAGCGCATCGGGATCGACCAGGACACCGACGGCCTGCTTGACGGCAACGATCCCGCACCGCAGCACGACAACACCGGCGATTTCGATCTGGACGGCGATGTCGACCTTGCTGACCATGCTAGACTGCAACAGTGCTTCACCACGTCCGGCTCACTTACGCTGCCGAGCGAATGCGAATTGGGCGATGCGAATGAAGACGGCGATGTCGATCTCGCGGATTACGAAGAAATCCAATACCTGCAAGCCGGTCCAATCTAGCACGGACTATTCGCCGACATGGTGGTTGACCTCAAGGCGAATGAAGAATCGAGGGAGGCGACTTTGGAGCGCGCATTGAATGGATATGCGCGCTTCAATTTATCGCCTACTGGAAGATGAGAAAATCCTGCGGGTCGTTGTCGCCGTCCTCGTCCAAGTGGAATGCCGCCACCCCAACAACGACCACTGGTCGATGTGTTATCCTCCGCTAGTCGAACGCCGACGGCACGCCAAACGGATGCGACCCTTATGCCGGTGGACGTCGCAGTGGCGATCGGGATGGCGATGGCAACATCGATCTCGATGACTATTCGGCATTGAGCACATGTATGTCGGTCCCGCACAAGGTCTGGATACAAGATGCGAGTGCGTTGACTTCGATGACGATACCGACAACGACCTGTTCGACTACGCCGAATTCCAAACAGTATTCAATGCAAATTGAGCGATCTATTGAATGGCGAAAGCACCGAACGCGTTTCGCAAGACAGATCAAATCGCTCCAAAAGATGGGGCGGCTTGGTCGTCGCTCTGAGATTTGGCAGGGCGTTGCAATGCGTTACTCTAGAGAGTCATTGGATGGGATTCGCCCCAGTCATCTCGAATGAGTTCCTCCGCCTTCAAATAGGCCGCTTGTGACCAACGCTTCATTCACACCGTCGTAAACATCGGCGCTGTTGCAAACCCATCGCGGCAATGGGCATTGGGTGCGTCATTCGCCCAGAATTCGTTCTCGGTTACAGTCCCAGGAGTGCTTCGCCCACAGCGCGCCAGACCGCGCGACGAAACGCTCCGACCTTGCCGCTGTCGTCCGGATGGACGCGGTTCGTCAGCGCGATGACATACACACCGGCTTCCGGATAGATGCGCATCGCCGTGCCCGTGTATCCGGTGTGGCCGTAGCCGTAAATCGAATCGATACCGGTATCGCCCGAGTCGGGTGGATATGTATCCCACAACAATCCCCGGCGATTCGGCTTGCCGTTTTTCCCTACGGCTTGGGGATCTTGCACGCGGCTCATGAGCGCGATCGTCTCAGGTTTGAGGATCCGCACGCCATCCAACTCGCCGCCACTCAAGAGCAATTGCGCGAATCGTTCCAGGTCAGCGGCTGTGCTGAACAGACCCGCGTTGCCCGAAACACCGTCCTGCATCGCGGCCAACGGGTCGTGGACTTCGCCGCGCAGAAAACCGTCCGCGTGTGGGCTTCGCTTGGTTTTGGTGGTTGGCACGATTCGATTCGCGAGGGTTGCTGGCGGACGGTAGCCGGTGTCGCCCATACCGAGCGGTGCGAAGACGTGCTCTTTGGCGTAGACGTCGATCTGCTGACCGCTGACACTTTCGACGATGTTCGCGCAAAGGATCGCGTTGAGACAACTGTAGACCACAGGCCCGCCCGCTTCGGTTGAAAGATCTAACGTGCGCACGCATTGTCGAAATGCCTGCGGACACGGATACCCCGACGCAGCACGAATCTTCTCCTGCTCACCGGCGCCGATGTACGGCTTCATTCCGGAACGATGCGTCATCAGGTCGCGCACTGTCACCGCGTCCTTTTGCGGACTGCCAAAGTCAGGCAGATAGGTCTTGACGGGCTCGTCGAGCTTTACCTTCCCCTGTTCAATGAGTTGCATCAGACTCGTACCGGTCGCGAGCGGTTTCGTCAGGGAGGCCATATCGAACACGGCGTCCACCGGCATCGGGATGGGGGTTGGCTGCTTTTGCAAAAATCCGTATGAACCGCGCCACGTCTCGAAACCGTGCGGCGTCTTCCGTCCGACGGCGATCACGGCTCCGGGAATATCGCCAGCCGCCAGCAAGTCGGGCACGATCGTGTCGAGCGTTTCGGCGAACGCATCGACACCGTGTTCAAGCGGTTTTGTCGTGAAATCGAATGACCATGACCATTCGTCGAAGTAGAGGTTGTGTCCGTCGATCTCGACTTCACCGCGCTGGAAGTCATTTGGTTCGCTGCGGAAACTTGTTTTGGGCGGTACGAGTTCCTGCCCGTAATCGAGATTCACGATCATGCGATACGGGTCGAGATTACCGCAATAGAATTCCCGCACGCGCACATCCTGATGATTCTGCAAACCGTATGATGCATCTGCCGGCAACCAGCCCCAGGGCTCGACGTAGAATTCCGACCAGTCGTGCATGTTCCAGTTGATTGGTTTCGTTTCCCAGCCCGATTGCCATCGTGCGGGAATGCCAGCCGCCCGGCACAGGGTGATGAACGACATGCCTTGCACACCGCAATCGCCGCGCCTTGCAGTCAGCCCCTTGTCGCTCAGGTTGAAGATCGTGCTGTATTCCATTTCAGAACACCACGGCACGTTGGCGTCGATCCAGCGGAAGATTTTGCGCGCCGCGAGCAGTGGATTCGTTTCGTCACCGACCACTTCCTTCACAATCTGTTGCACTTTGGGGGTGAAGACGATGTGGGGGGCGCGCTCCGCGGTGTAGGTTCGGTAAAGTTCGCTTGATTTGTCGTATGGTTTCACCTGTGCGGGTTCGGGCAGGGGGCAGTATGCCGACGTGGTGAATTCAAACGTCGCGGAGAATGCGAGTGGGGCGTCTGCGTTTTCAATTTTGCGCTCAAAGTAAACTGTGCGTTGTGGTGCGTTCTTGGGCGCGACTTCGGATGCCTCCGGCTTGCTGCGGATGAGACGCACATCGCGTTGCTGCCTGTATTCTTGGGGGAATGGCAACCAGCAGCGCACCGTCGCCCCAGATTTGACGCGTGCGTTGCCCGGCTTGACTGTGATCGTGTAGGTTCCCGTATGCTTCACCGGGAAGACCTCCGGCCCTTTGCTGGCTTGAGCGCGTTTGACGAGCCGCTCGAGGTGTCGTGGCAGGTCGAAACTTGAACTTGCAGGTTCGACCGTGCGCTTGCGACGTGCCGCCGCCTCCGGACAGAATCGCAGCAACGTGCCGGCTGCGCGCGAGAAGTACCATGTCTTTCCGTCGATGACGCGATGCTGCAAA
>JAUIEW010000248.1 GCA_030429365.1 Phycisphaerae bacterium | reverse complement strand
TTAGAAACCGCTTGGTCGAAGTTGCAGGCTGTCGACTCGCGAATACCCGACGTGGTGATTACGACATTAACGGCGGGGGAACTCCGTCGGAAACTTGGACACGCAACCGCGAAGCATTGGCGGGGCGACAAGGACGTACGGCACGAGATCGCGGTGCATCCCGGACATTTGCGCAATCCTGAGGAGTTGCTGGAAACGATGGTGCACGAGGCAGCCCATGCGATTCTGCAAGAAGAAAGCGGCGGGTGCCGTCCGGGTAGCCAATATCATCGCACGCGGTTTCGGGATGTTGCTCATGAACTCGGATTGGAATGTGTCTTCCGTGACACGCGCTATGGGTGGTCGATCACGCGCTGGCCAACGGATGGTGTTCCCAAACGATACCGCAAGATTTTGACATATCTCCGTAGGATCAAGCCCATCCATACATCCAGATTGCCGAAGCAACGGCGTCGACCAGAGGGGCGTGCGACTCCCAAGAGCGGACTAAGACCCTTGATCTGTAGGTGCAGTCCGCCGCTTCGTATTCACGCCGGTAATCGCGTTATCGATGGGGCGGGCGTTCGTTGCCTTGAATGTGGAGACTTGTTCAAGCCGGCTTCATGACCGCGTGGCGCGGGCCATGCTATGGGTAGTGCGTCGGTCGCCTGTATGTTTTCATGCAAACGGGCCTCGTTGGGGACAGTTCCGTGACCTCGTCACGTACCCGCAAAGTAAGCCGGGCGATGCCGATTAGGCATAACTAGTTAGCAATCTGGACAATAGATTAGGAGCAAAGAGATGACGACTCACGATAAAGCGGAGGAGTTTCGCCGACAAATGGTCCGCGACACCATTCACGCGTTAAGCGGCATGGATCCGAAAATACGTTCCATCGAACCAACAGTGGTTGCGAAGGAGAACAAGAAGAGCGAGCGACAAGTACGTTATATTCTGACTTCATTCGACGGGGTTCGAACGTGGAAAATCAACCCCTTCTGTACGCCCTATCACTATCAGTACTTTCTCGATTTAAAGATCAATATGTTGGCGTTGAAGCGCTGGGTGGATGAAACAGTGCGGGACTTCAAAAATAATGAGGCAACATTCGCCGAAGAATGCAACGCGTTGACTATCCGAGAAAATCTAAAGAATGCCGCTTTAGCTAAGAAGTCAAAAAAAGAGGGCGCGCCCGACCGTCAAAACACTATTGGAGGGTATCGGATCGACCTAGCAAAGGCTATTAAAAAATTAGATGAGTCAGGTAAAAAAATGTCGGCTGCAATTATTGATGATCGTCCGATCGACGCGGTCATTGAATGGATGATCGAAGAGTTAACCGATAAAGAAGGCAAGTATTACGAGCACATCATCGTCCGCAATGCCTACATTATTCATGGATCGCACGATCGCGATATCAGTTTGATGCTGTACACCGACGATGGCCTTACGTCGGTGGGCGACTTTGTGCGCAATGTCCTGCCAATGACCGGGTTGGCTGACACGATTACGAGTTCTGAAGTAGGTTGGAATCGTGGTTATCGTGCTGTCGGCAGTCAGTTGAAAGCGCCCAGCGGGAGTAAGCCGGCGGATAAAGAGAGGGCGTCGCCCAAGAAAAAGAAGCGCAGGTCATCTCGAATCTAAAAAGTTGCGTTACAACATTCGGCTAACCAGGCGTGATAAATTGCGTCGAAACTGACGGCAAAGTTCTGCTAGGGGTGATTTTCGACAGAATTCAGGGACCGACGTTTTGGTTATTTAGGCACACATATGCGATAAATCGGCGGTTTTGCTACACAATTCTGATAGGTGTAATTCCGTAAATATGAGATACTGGTATTTAATGTCAATAAAGCAACACATAGGTGTAAATGGTGTCGTACTGACATAAAGTAACCGGAAATCGTCTATTTGTTGCCAAAAATAATCCGGGGTTTGCGAAAGATATCTGGATGGATGTCGCTACTAAAGGAAGTGGGCGTTGTACCCGTTTGCTGGTGGACGTGTCGTAGCAAGCATCGCCTGCGTGTATCCGGAGGACAAAATCGAGGCGACGTCGCCAGTAGCGACGACGCCACCTCGCGAGTCGCTCCGTCTGGAACGCCCGTAGCATCCGCAATTCTAGACGAGCCATTCGCGAGTCGTCAATTTGGCCCTGCGGCATTAGCCGTTTCGGGGTGGGTGAATTTGTCGTTGACATAGATGATCGATCTGTGGCACTTGTTTCGCCATGGAAAGGTCGTCTCAAGAGCCACTCGTCGCCGACTTTGGCCGCGCGATGGGGGTGACAACGCCTGAATCGCTGGAGGCATTCCACGCGCGATTGCTACCGAGTATTTCGGATAGCGATATAGCCCGCCTCGAAGCGTTCACGAGATCGGTGCGCGAGCACCCGCCACCAAGCCGCGCGGAGAAAGAGCGTGTGTGCGGATTAATCAACGCGCTACTCCGCGCTCATTCGTTGCGGCTAGATGACGTGGGACAGTACGCGACGCTCTGCGTCCGTGGCGGACCACGGGGAGTCATCCACGCACGTCACTCGCGCGGGAGCGGACAGTTTAAGGGCAGCGAAACGAAGATTGTCCGCGTCGTACGCAAACGAACGCTTGAATCGGCGTACGACCCCTAAATTTTTTTCGTGCTCAATGCCGGAACCGGCTAAAGCACTTTGACATAGATCGAATCACAGACCAGTAACGCGGCGGCACTGGTGATGTGATGGGGTTTTCAGCAACAGGCCTGCAGGTAGGCCAATCAACACAACTGGGAATTTTGGAAAAGAGGTCTATACAGACCTCCGCGCGGAATCTGCGCGCAGACATATGAAAGGAATGTGAAGCCATGCCTCAAATGACGACTTTTCCCAGCTGGCACATCGATCCGCCCATTGGCGGTGTTGGCACTGATCAAATTGGCGGGGCGGGAATGCCGCCGCGTGACCCAAATGGATTGGTGTTTGTGGTCCTGGCTGAACTGCTGGTGTTGGGATTAATCGGGTGGACGGGTTACGGCGCCGGCTACCTAACCGAAACGCTCATCACGATCGTCGCGGTGTACGCGATTGTCCATGTCGTATTTTGCATTCAAACGCTGCGCCGGATTAAGGACGAGCGCCAGCGCTGCGATGCCGACTACGAGGAATTCTTAAAATGTCGTGATCTAGAGAACTATCTCGAAGCGCGACAGGCTGCGGTGACGAAGCCGGAGGGTTTTTCGATCTTTGCGATGATGATCGCTTCGTTGCGACAACAAATGATCTGGACGCCCAACGTGCAATATCGCGCCATGGCCGGTGGTGTCATGACCGAGTTGGAGGCTGCGATTGCACGTCAGCACAATGCTAAAGAACGCATCGGCGTTATCGGCGTCATCGGCACGCTCCTCGGCCTGGCGATGGGTTTGGCGGAACTGGGAAGCATTGATCTCGATGAAGCAGATTCACTAGCTGACGGAGTGATGCGGTTAATTCGCGGCGGTGCGGTGGCGGTTGGTACCAGTCTCACTGCATACGTCGGCGTCATCACCGTCGGTCGTCTGACAACTGTGGCTGAGATTGAGTGTCGCGACTTTGACGCCCAATTGTGCGAGCGTTTTGAGGGAAGTGTACTTCCAATTCTGCGCGCGATTATCCGCGAATACCACGACGCAGGCTGTTACGACAACTATTTGATAGAGCAAGATCAAGAGAAGGATAACGGCGATGAAACGAATTGACATTTCCACCTTGATGATTGTTGACCTTTTGGTCTGTGTGATCTTTAACGGCCTGCTGGTGATCATCCTGTTCATTCGCAGTGCCCAGGTAAGCGCCGCAGACGCGCAAAGCGCGCAGACTGAACGGGATGCAGCCGTCCATGAAGCCCGCGCGATGCAAGAACAGGTTGATCCCTTGCGACGCGAAAACAGCAAACTTCGCAACAAAGCAGAAGCTGCGGCGCAAGCGGCCGCCCAAGCAAGGAGTGAGGCCGACGAAGCCACCAAGATCGCCACCGACATGGTGAACTTGGTGGGCAATTATGAGCGAATAACCGAACGACTCGAAAATGAAAAACACGCTGCAGAGACACGTGCTCGGAAACAAAAAGAAGAGGCACAGCGACTGAGTGGTCTGCTGGTCGAGCCGATCGATGTGGTAGTAGTCATCGATGTATCCGCATCTCAAGAAGATGAAATCAAGACATTGGTGGAGACGGTGAGTTATATCGGTGACTTGCTACCGGAGGTCGCTCCGGAAGTACGTATCGGTGTGATCGCGTATCGCGAGACCATCGTCGGCACGTTTGAACTCTGCAGCATTGGCTCCGGAAATGGTAACAGTGAGCGACTCAGCCAATTCCTGGCTGGCCTCAAGGCCGTAAATGGTACGGCGGATGTGGCATCGGCGCATCGAGCCGGACGAGCCATGCTCGATAGGCACTTTCTCTTGGATCGCCGGCAAGTGCTTTGCTGGATTGCTGACGTCGGTCCCTACGAACTTCGAAACCTTGAACAACGGGATACGGCAGAAATCGTTGTTGAACGGACGTTGATCACCGAGACTCTCAATTGGGCCCGGCGCTCGAAGGAACGTCGTTTTGTGAGCTTGTATTCCGGCATTTCAACGGATCGTTTGCACCAAGAGACCGTCGCTTTTGCGAAGGAACTCGCAAAGGCCGGCAATGGTATCTATTCCGACAACGCCGCTGAACTGATCAAAACACTACTGATGGCAACTTTGGCTGAGAAGGGACAAGACTAATGGGTGCCTCACAACCACCGCAACAAAAGAATCCCGACATCCCACCGGTTGATTCAAGTTTGCAACTGCGTTTTCAGTGCATGCACTGCCGCAAGCGCCAATTTCGACCACTGGTGAGTTGTTGGCCCGGCGTGGTGCGCTGCTGTTTGTGCACGCAGCCCGTTATCAATTTCGGGCAGACCGCCGCAAAGCCACCTCGTAACGAGGAGTCTATTGCGGGCATCGACGGCACTGTCGTCGGGGAAATCTATCAATTCACTGGCAAAGACGGGCCTCGTTCATCGCGGAAAATGTTGATTCCTTGTGTGAACTGCGCGGGCACAATGGCGCTCGACGGTAGGCAATGGGGACAGCACCTTCATTGTTCGCATTGTGGGCATCGATTCTTTTTTCCCGTAACCCGTTTGATCGCGAAGCCCCCGCGTGCGATTAGCGCCGTGAATCGAAGTGGCCGGCAAGATAGTTGGATGATGCGGTGGAATCGCTTCGGGAGTTATGTGTGTTGGCCACTGCGCCAATACGAGCGCGCCAGCTTGTCAGCCATGATTGCAGGTGCCGCGCTGGTGGCATTGGCGGTGTGTGGTTCATTCATTTGGATGCTCCTTAGCACGATCCGCTAGCCATATTGCCAATTCGGAGCAATCTCCATTCAGCGAGAAGGAGGATAATCGTGTTCAGGAAGAAAACGGGCATATCCGCCGATGCGGCCGCCGAGTTGTTTCACGGCATTCGACGCGGGACCGGGACCATCGGACAGCCGGCAGGGGAGGGGCTGCTGGGATACGACGCGATCGCAAATGACCCCAGCCTCGTGTGCGACCTGCAACGCATCCAACAGGATCAGGTTGTGCTGGGTCTTGTGGGCGGGGTTATGCAGAAGGGTGGCGAATCCTACCCGGCAGGCGGACTGCCGGTGGGGATCGTCGACGATCGCCCGATGACGACCTTTGTCGGCACGCGCGGCGGCAAGACGCGTTCGCGTCACGGGGTCGATTGCCTAACGTGGATTTCCAGCCTCCTTTGCATCGACCCCAAAGGTGACTTAGCGACACTATTTGCTCGGTTCAGAAGTAAAATTCTGAAGCAGTTCGTGGCGCTGTTTGACCCATTTGGTGTCAGTGGGCCAGAAGCCGCTGCGTTTCGGATGTCGTGGAATCCACTGCATCTGCACCCCAACGATGACGAGAACGATCTGATCGACCTGGCTCTATGGGTGGCGGACGCCTTGGTGCCGCCCGATCCGGAGACAAAAGATCCACACTGGATCAATAAAGCGCGGCAATTCTTGGAAGCGTGCATCGCCCACGTCATGACCGTGCCGGAATATTTTGATCGGCGCACCCTCGTGACGGTATATGAACTCATCATGCTCAAAGCCGAAGACGGGGGGCCGGACAACCCGTCGTCCCTTGAACTTGAGATGACAGACAACAGCGCTTGCGCGGGATTCATTGAAGCCGGTGCGGCCAGCTACTACGACATGGATTCGCGCGAGAGAAGCGGCGTATTAAGCAGCCTGAGAAGATCCTTGGCTTGGATTGGTTACCCGGCCATGCGCGACGCACTGGCCGACAGTGACGCCGATATCACTGATCTGTTCAAAGGCAACACGACGTGGTTTGTGGCGTTGCCGGCCACCAAACAAATCGCCTGTCAGGGATATACGCGTTTGTTCGTGAATGCGCTGCTGGCGGCGGCTGAAAAGAACGTCGATCGACGCGCCTATCAGGATCAATCCGGTGGTGGGCGCGTTTTACTGACGATCGACGAAGCCCATAGTTTGTCGCGCATGGATCGGTTAGAGGCTGCGGCAGGTTTAATCTCCGGGCTGGGGATCAAGTTGCACACGGCGTGGCAGGATTTGAGCCAGATTAAGGCGTTGTACCCCTCCTGGGAAACCTTCCTCGGTAACTCCGGCATTATCAACTTCTGGTCGCTGAACGACATCACAACGTTGCGATGGATCGAAGAACGGCTGGGTCAAACGCCAGTGTATTTTCCGAGCCATAGCAACACGACCTACGACGCCGCCATCGGCGCTGGCGCTACCGGCGACAACTATTCCATTGGCAATCATCCGTTGCTGTCGATGGCAGAGATAGCCCGCTTATTCAAACGCAACGACCCGTATTGCCGGCAACTGGTGTTGTCGGCGTCCCATGGACCGATGATTTTGCAAAGGGTGATCGTTGACAAGCATCCCACATTCAAGGCCTTACACGCCGCCGCGCGCTAGCATCGCGCCCGTCGATACCTGGCCGACGATCCGTACGCGCCGCGACGGCCGCGTAACCGTGTCAGGACGCTGCCTGAGTTTGGTGCGCTTCAAGATCGCCACCGTGCTATGCCGTTGGCTACTGCGGGTTGCTGGTCTGATCGTGATGGTGGCGGGATGTTGGCCGGCATCGATGCCGATGCTGCACCTGCTGCCGCGCAGTTGGCGCATGCCGACGGCCGATCTGTGCAGCGACTTGCGCGACACCTTTACGGTGTTCATCATGACCTATCTGCGTCCAGCGGCGCAGTGGACCGGCTACCAATTG
>JAUIEW010000247.1 GCA_030429365.1 Phycisphaerae bacterium | reverse complement strand
ACCTCGATTGTGGCGACACCTTCGGCGATCAGGGCATCGGCGCGCACCGTGGCGGACCGAAGCAAGTCGTCTTCCGAAGCCGTGCGGGTCGCGGTCACGGTCGAGACGATTCCGCCGCCGGGACGTGCGGTGCGCCTGGCGCCGAGGGAAACGCGCCATTTGCGCCGGACCGGGAAACCCACCCTGCGTGGTCGACGAAACCGCCAATATTCGCAAAGCCGGCGCGGATATCGTCTTTGGCGCATCGTTCGACAACAACATTATCTGCACCGACGAGAAGGAAACGTTCGTCGTCTCGCAGGTGGCTGACAAGCTGCTCAAGTCGATGTCCGCAAACGGCGCGGTCGTGTTGACGCAGTCACAGACCAAGCAGTTGGAAAACCTGATTTTCACCAAGACCAACGGCCCGCGAAAAGCAGCAACCATTAACCGCGAGCTCATCGGTAAAAATGCTGGCGTGATTCTGCAGAAGATCGGGATGAATGTGCCAGCCGACCTTCGACTTGGCGTCATTGATGTGGGTGTGAACCATCCGCTCATCTGGACGGAGCAGATGATGCCGATCATGCCGGTCGCGCGGGTGTCGAGTGCGAACGAAGCGATTGATCTCGCTGTTGAAGCGGAAGGCGGCCGACGTCATACAGCCGTCATGCACTCAAAGAATATCGACAACCTCTCGCGCATGGCGCGGCTGATCAACTGCAGCATCTTCGTGAAGAACGGTCCATGCTACAACGGTCTCGGCGAAGGCGGTGAAGGGTATACTTCGTTCTCAATCGCCAGCCCGACCGGTGAGGGAATGACCGATCCGCGAACGTTCTCGCGCTTGCGCCGCTGTGTGCTAGTGGATCACTTCAGAATCGTATGAGTGAATTACCGGCCATCGCTTTAATTGAGTTTTCGAGCATTGCGGCTGGCACGTTTGCCGCCGACGCGATGGTCAAAGAGGCGTCGGTGCAACTTCTGCGTGTGGGCACGATTCAGCCGGGTCGGTTTCTCGTGCTGATTGGCGGCATGGTTGCCGAGGTCGAACTCTCATACAAAGCCGGTATCCGCGCGGGTACGCCGCAGGTTCTGGACGATATTTTTCTGCCCGATGCCCATCGCGATGTGGTCAAAGGCATCAGCGGGGGGCGGCTGGCTAAGGCGTCGGATGCGATGCTCACGCTGGAGACGTCGACATCGAGCGCGATTGTCCGGGCGGCGGATGCAGTCGCGAAGGGGGCGCTCGTGTCGCTGATGGAATTGCGATTCGGCGATGGACTTGGCGGGAAGGGATTCGCACGGTTTGTCGGTCTGCGTTCGGATGTCGAAGCCGCTTCGCAAGCCGCCAATGACGCGCTCGCAGGCAGGGATGTGCACTTCTGTGAGTCGATCGTGTCGCGCATCGACGAAGCGCTGGCCAGCCGATTGGCCGAGTCGTCGCGATTTGATGCTTCGAGCAAGTAATCTGTAACCAGGGAATGCAAGTCGAATGTTGTTGGGACGTATCATCGGAACGGTCGTTGCCACCGAAGTCTGCGAAGGGCTTGAAGGTGTGCCGTACCTGTTGGTTCAACCGCTGTCGCCCGAAGGTGATGAGCGGGGTGAACCGATCGTCTGCGCAGATTCGACGAACATGGCTGGTCTAGGTGAACTGGTTTATTACGAAGGCGGTCGCGAAGCTGCGATGACGCTTCGAGAGACTTTTGTGCCGGTTGATCACGCGATCGTCGGAATTGTGGACGATGTTCACCAGGAGCCTTCGAAGTGATTACCGGCGTGGTGACAGGTGAAATCGTTTCGACGATCAACTATCCGTTCTACGATGGAAAGCGGATGCTGATCGTTGAAAAGACCGACGAACATGGCCAGCGCAGCGATGACTACATCATCGCGGTGGCCGCCGTTGAAGCCGGCGTTGGCGATTCGGTCCTTATCGTTGACGAGGGCAATGGAGCCCGGCAAATCCTTCGAGACAGCAGCGGTCCGGTGCGTTCGGTCGTCGTCGGCATCATCGACGAAGTGCACATCGGGTAGTGCTCTCCGGTCAGTTTTCCCTTGATTCATAGTGGTTTTTGATCAATCGCAGGACGGCGCCTGATCCAATGGAATGGCAACTACGACGTGAGATGGTCTCCATTGCGAAGCGCATCGATGAGCGGCGGCTTGTCGCGGCGAGCGATGGGAACATCAGCGTTCGGATCGGCGGCGGACATCAGCGCACCGGGCGCATCCTGATCACGCCAAGCGGTGTCGCACTCGGCAGCCTTCGCCCGCAAGACATCGTGATGATCGACCACGACGGACGCGTCCTCTCTGGCGATCTCAAAAAGTCGTCTGAGTTTCGGCTGCACCTGATGGTGTATGAATTGCGCAAGGATGTGCGGGCTGTCATTCACGCCCACCCGCCGATTGCCAACGCGTTTACCTTCGCGGGCGTTCCGCTTGACTCGTGCATTATTCCGGAAGTCGTCGCAACGCTCGGTTGCATTCCCACCACCGAATATGGCACGCCGGCCACTGATGAAGGTGCGATCGTCGCGCGGGACGTCATTGCCGATCACGACGCGATCATGCTCCAGCGACATGGCAGCGTGACTGTTGGCGCTTCACTCACCTCGGCGTATCACAAGTTGGAAAAGTTGGAGCATACGGCTGAGGTGCTGCTAGCCGCCTATCAACTGGGCGGCCCGCGAAAACTCTCGCAAGACGAAATCCTGAAACTCGCGAAGCTGCGCGAGGATTTGGGGATCGGTTCGGGTGATGGTGTGCTGCGGGCGTGCAAAACGGACCGCAAGTAACCGCCCTACATGTTGGCCGCAATATCCTTGCGATAGGTGGCACCGTCGAAGCGAATCTTACCGACCGATTGATAGGCTTTTTCCCGAGCGGCAGCCGCATTATCACCCAGCGCCGTCACAGCCAATACCCGCCCGCCGGCTGTCCTTGTGCCTGAGTCGTGCGACTTCGTCCCCGCGTGAAAGACGAAGACGTCGTCGCGTACATCGGTGTTCAGACCTTCGATCGATTTGCCCGTCGAGTATTTGCCCGGGTATCCGCCCGAAGCCATCACCACGCAAACAGCCGTCCGATCGTCCCACTCGATCGACGCATCCTCAAGCTTTCCGTTCGCACACGCATAGAGCAATTCGAGCAGGTCGCTTTTGAGTCGCGGGAGGACGGCCTGCGTTTCCGGATCGCCGAATCGGCAATTGAATTCGAGCACCTTCGGACCGCCGGCAGTGAGCATCAACCCGACGTAAAGCACACCGCGATAGACGCAGCCTTCGCGGCGCAGTCCGTCGAGTGTCGGGATGATGATTTCGTGTTGCACCTGATCGAGCAATTTGTCGGTGACATGCGGCGATGGAGAAATCGCACCCATGCCGCCGGTGTTCGGGCCTTCGTCGTTGTCGCCGAGGCGTTTGTAATCCTGTGCAGTTTCGAGGACGTAAATGGTGCGGTCGTCGATCAGTGCGACGACGGAGATCTCCGGACCCTTGAGACGCTCTTCGACCAGAACGGTTTGGCCAGCTTCGCCGAACTGCCCCTTGGCCATGATGTCTTCGACGGCAAGTAATGCCTGATAGGGTTCGTCGCAAACGATCACGCCTTTGCCGGCTGCCAACCCGGCTGCTTTGACGACCTGGGGCGTGTCACGGGTGGCGATGTATTCTTTGGCTCGTTCGAGTTTGTCGAAGATCCGCGCTTCAGCCGTCGGGACGAGGGCCTGAGTCATGATCTTCTTGGCGAAGGCCTTGTCGCCTTCGAGCCGGGCGGCTGCCTTGGTTGGCCCGAATATGCAGAGACCTTCATCGGTAAATCGATCGACGATCCCGGCGCACAGAGGCGCTTCTGGACCGACGATGGTGAAATCGATTTGGTTGCCTTTCACGGCGGCGATGACGGCATCGTGATCGGCGGGGTCGACGTCGAGATTTCTGGCAATGGATGCGGTTCCCGCATTTCCCGGCAGACAGTATAGCTTCCCAATTCTAGGGCTTGCTGCCACGCCGGAGGCCAACGCGTGCTCGCGACCACCGCTGCCGATGATCAGGACGTTGAGTTTTTCAGGGGCCATCGAAGGGTCTCCAAAAGCTTTAGAGCGCGAATGGTACGCATGATTTGCCAATCCAACAACCGTGGGGATCACCAATTCGCTCCGCGCACAAAAAAAGCGCCGCGGCTCGAAAGCCGCGGCGCCTGGAGGTTGGATTAGACGATCAGCCTACCGATGGCGGCGACGTCTTAGCTGCCGGGTCTTCATGCGGCTGAACCCAAGCAGCATCAACAACATCGTCGCCGTTCCCGTGGCACCACATGGTGCGTCGGCTCCGCAATCTGCGGCATCATCTGAACCGCTGTCGACGCAGTCACCATCGACGCACGACTGACCGGTCGGACAATCGGAGTTTTCGGTACATGCGGCCTCATCGACGACAATGCAGTCGCCGTCGACACAGGATTCACCTTGCTGGCAGTCCTGGCTTGTCACGCAACCATTGGTAGAGACGTCACAGATATTGTCGATGCAGACTTCGCCCTCGACGCAATCGGCGTCCGTCTCGCAATCTGCACCTGGCAGGTTGGTCTGCGGTAGCGGGATTGCGCAACCCTCATCATCGACAGCCGTTCCCGGCGGGGTGCCTTGACAAACGTCATTGCAATTCGGTACGCCGTCAACATCCGAGTCCGTGTCAGCCACGCCGCAACCACAAATACCGGGAGCGCCCTTGTTGGGATCATCCGGGCACCCGTCGCAGATGTCGCCGATATCATCGTTGTCGCTGTCGGCTTGATTGGCGTTCGAGTTGTTGGGACAGTTGTCCACACAGTCGAGGTCGCCGTCGCTGTCACTGTCAATGTCCTGCGTTCCGCAACCACACACCCCGACCGAAGTCTTGTTGGGGTCGTTGGGGCACGAGTCGCAGGCGTTTCCACGGCCGTCACCATCGCTGTCGATCTGGTTGGCGTTCGCGTTGAGCGGACAATTGTCGTTGCAATCGGGGATGCCGTCGAAGTCTGGATCGACTTCTTCGACGCCGCATCCGCACGCACCGGCTTCGGTCTCGTCTTCGTCATCCGGACATTCGTCCACGCAGTCGGGCGTGCCGTCGTTGTCCGTATCGATACGGTCGTCGAGATCATCACCGGTACCGTTCGTACAGATGTCGACGCAATCAGGGACCGTGTCGCCGTCTGTATCCGTCTCTGCAATGCCGCATCCACAACTGCCCTGGGCCGTTTTGTTCGGATCTGTCGGGCAACCATCGTTGCAGTTTGGCGTGCCGTCCGCATCCGTGTCCGTCTCCGGCGTACCGCAGCCGCAAGCACCAGGCGCGACCTTCAGGAAATCATTCGGGCAACCGTCACACGGATCGTAAGTTCCGTCGTTGTCGGAGTCGCCCTGGCAACCGTCGGGAATGAGGTCGTTGTTGCAGTCTCCACAGGCAGCCGCATCAGCGAACCCGGTCGGGCAATTCGTGATGTCGACAGTGTCGAGGATGCCGTTGTTGTTGCAGTCCTCACACTCGTCGGGAATGCCGGTCTGGTCGACGTCAGGGCTGAGTCCCAGATCGATGTCACATTCGTCGAGTCGATCGTTGAGATTGCAGTCATTGCCTGCAATTTCGCAAATGTCCTGAACCTGGTTGTTGTTGCAATCATCCTGCGATTCGCACTCATCGAGGATCAGGTTGTTGTTGCAGTCATTGCCGGCAAGCTCGCAAATATCCAGCAAGCCGTTGTTGTTGCAGTTATCCTGCGACTCGCATTCGTCCGGAATCGCATTGGCGTTGCAGTCGTCGCTGCCGTTTGCGATCGCACAGAAGTCCAATTCGCCGTTGTTATCGCAGTCGGCCTGCGACTGGCATTCGTCGGGAACACCGTTGCCGTCGCAATCGTCAGAGAGCCCAAGAACGTCAATCGTGTCTGCAATGCCGTTGGTATTGCAGTCCGGGATGCACGTGCAGTTTTCGGTGCAAAGCGGATCGACAGGTACTTCGCCGCACGGGCAAACATCAGGCGCCAGTTTCTCTGAGTCAAACGGACAACCGTCGCACGCGTCACCAGCATCGTCGCCGTCGCTGTTGGTCTGGTTGCTGTTCGGGATATCCGGACAGTTGTCCACATCAGTAGGAATTCCATCAAGATCATCGTCGCGTGGCCCAACGGTGACGTTGAGACCGATGGTTTCCTCTAGCCCGCTATCCGAATTGCGAACCGTCAGCAAGACATTGGCGCCAAGCGGGAACTCTTGCAGGTACGTGTGTTCAATTATCTGATCCGCGTCTGCTTCAACTTCGCCGTCACCAAAATCCCAAGTGAATTCAAGAGCATTGTTACCCAAAGCATAGAATTCGTCGCGGGTTGCTGATGCATCAAATCGAACGTGCAAAGGATTGGATGGCGTAGGATATTCAACCGAGAACTCGGGGAAGAGCTTCGGTATGACATTTCCATTTTGGAATGTCACGGGCGGGCTGTACAGTGACTTGCCCGTCGTGAAGAACGTGAACTTGTCGGGCGTATCCTGGCCGCTGTCGTTCGATGAGAAACTATGGATTCGATACGACACATTTCCTGAATTGTTGCTGTTGCCAGGGTTGGTCGCCAAGACGAGTTCGTTGCTGTTGGGGACTGAGATAATCTTGTAGAAGCCGGTGACCGCATTGGTGCCACCGGTGATACGGACAACATCGTTTGCATCAAAATCGCTGGCGTCAAAATCTGCCGTGGAATCGGTCAGCAAGAATCGCCCGTTTAGGTTCGACACGTTTCCGGAAGAACCTTCGATGCCTGCCCAGTTGATCGTAAAAGAAACTTCGCCACCGTCACTGGTGTAGGGGACTCCAGTGGTTGCGGGCGACTGGACACCTGATTCGTCTGCCGAGACCTGCCAGATTTCGGCTCCGGGAATGGTGTCGTCGATGCAGAGCAAGGTCCATTGTTCAAACTTTGATACGGCGATGTCAACATCGATGGGTCCGGATTGCCCCAGAACTTCGCCGCGCCCCTTGTTCGAGCCCGCAGGCTTGCCCGGCGATGAAACGGGATCGGTGCGACCGTCCTGTCCGGGACCGGGAACCAACCTTGCGTAGAAGAAGTACGTGCCATCACCTGGGAGACTGATAAGCGGTACATTGTACGTACCGTTGATCAAACCGGGACCCTTGGATTGCGGGGGGTTGAGCAGCGTGCCATCGAAGCCGTTATTGTCGTTGTCATAGTAGAACTCAATCGTCGTTCCACCGTCATAGTCGAAGGCCTCATAGCGCAGACGATAGTTGTTGCCCACCACTTGTCCCAACTGCGATGTAATGAATCTTAGAGACGGAACCA
>JAUIEW010000246.1 GCA_030429365.1 Phycisphaerae bacterium | reverse complement strand
TCGCCACCGGCATGGCGCTCGTCGGGTGCATTGATTCGGGTGCCGTCAGGCGACGGACTTGATTCGGTCATACGATCAGATATGCGGCATCAGTCAGGCAAAGGCAAGGCAGCGTCTGCAAATGCGTCGCTGCGTTCAATCGTCGTGGTCTTCATCGGTCAGCTTGATATTGCGAGCCGAGCCATCGCAGAACCCAACATTGAATCGGAATTCCTTCTTGTGCCATCCATTGGCAGTAAACGTGCCGTATTCGTACGGCCAGAATCCGTCGGTTTGATCCAATTCTGAGTTGTTGGCGTAGGCTGCGTAACGGCCAGCATTCTCCATGTAGATGATCGTATTTCCAGGATTGGGAACACGCGAAAGTGATCGCTGATAAGGCGAATTGGATTTGACCGGCAAGTTGGCGCCCAAGCCACTAACCATGTAGGTGTTTGCGGCGTAGGCTGTTCCAAAGTAATCGTACGAGGTCACGCTTGGACGCTGGGCCCAACCTTTCATGTGCATGCCCGGGAAGCCTTTGTCGCCCGGACAACTGTAAACGGGAAGTTCCGTATTGAAGTCACGATCCCAGGGGTCAAATGCACTTGATGGTTTAAAGAACGTGGCTTTCGGGTACATGATGCGATTCAGCGGGCGATGGGTCGCACCTTGGAAGTGCGGCTGAGCACCTGAGAAGAAACTGCTGGTGGCAAATCCGGTTGCGCCGCTTCCGCTCTTTCCGCCGTAACCATAGGGCGATCGATATGACTCAGGGTAATCCGCGTCACCCTGACTCATCGGGATACCCCATTCCTGGCGATCATCTGCCGCATAGGTCAAGCCAGCCTGTACAATGCTCCGAACGTTAACCGAGCACTTGACCCGCTTGGCGTTGTCGCGTGCACCCTGCAATGAGGGGAGCAGAATCGCGATCAACAATGCGATGATCGATACGACCACCAACAATTCAACCAAGGTAAAACCGTAACTGCGACGATTTTGTAGTCTGACCATTTGAATAAGTCTCCAAGACCATGAAACCCAGCACGGCCCATGGCAAATCCAATTTGGGATGATCTATTTCTGTTGAACCCGGTCTCGGTGAAGGTGACGCTGAGACCTTTACAACCTGCACACGTTGAACCTACTCAGGCTCGATACAAGTTGCCACACACACGATGGACCACACGCCCTATATTGTTAGAAATCGGGGTCCTCAAGTCAAGGTCTTTTAGTAGATGCCTCAAACCGGCTGTCCGGAGCAAATCCGCGAAAACGGCAGGGAAACGGGCGAATCGCTCCTGCAGATTGTGTCGCTTCTAATTGTATCCAAAGTGCTTCCATTCGGGGCGGCGTTTACGGTCCCAGCCATGGACTTCCTGGCGCGCCCAGGGCCCCCAGAAATGCGGCGAAGTCTTCAAGGTCGATGATCGCGCCGCCGGCTAGGTTGCCCGGCTCGCATGAACCATCCGGCACCGCCCCGAAGCACAATTGAAATTGTGCGAAATCCCTCAAATCCACATCGCCGTCCGAGTCGAAATCACCGTCACCATAAGGCAGGCACTGATCGTCTGACTCGCGGCACCACTCGCCCTCGCTGCAGGGTGGGCCCGCATACGTGCATATCCCATACGCGTTGCAGGAACCAGCCCCCATACAGTACTGCCCGTTTTCGCATGCCGCATCCATTGTGCAGGCACATGGATCGCACGGGCCGCCACAATCGATGCGTTCCTCGCCCTGGTTCAAGATGCCGTCCACACACGACGCCGAGTCGTCGCAGGTGTACGCATCAACCCGTACCGCATCGATCGCGCACTCGACGATGGTCCCCACGGATAGATCGCTGGCGCTGAAACGAAGGCGAACGGTCGAACTGGCTGACACTTCTGTCCCGATCAAGATGGCGTCGGTCTTCCAGATCGGTTGGGCAATCGTATGGACGCGAACCGGCGTCCAGTTGGAACCAGCCGGATCGGTGGCGATCTCCACAAGGAGGTAGTCTTCGTCGAAGCTGCCCGGACCAGCATCGATCCAATATGCGTAACTGATGACGCCCCCGGAGTTCACATCGAACGGTGGCGACGTCAGAACGGTCGTCCCGGCATCGACATCCGAGTTGGGGTCACTGGGATCATTTTCCGTCAGGTAGCACTGACCCGATCCATCGTAGTCGCTGTCGGGATCACCGCGATTGTTGTTAACCGGTATTCCCCGTTCCCAATCGCCCTCAAACACAAACCCGGACACAGTCCAACCTTTGTCGGTCTCGAAATCATCTTCGAATATCGTGGTCGGCACACCGACGTATGCCCCGTAAAGATCAGCCGGCGCAGCTGAGGGAGATTTTACAACCGTCGAAGCATCGCCCTCAGCACTGATGTAGTACTGCGGGTCGGCTGAGCAATCCGACCCGGGCAAAGTCGCCTCAAACAAATCCCCGCCGACACTCGCCAAAGGTACCGATTGAAACGCGCCGCCATCATCGCGGTGGCGCAACGTCGCAGTGCCCGGACTCAACTGTTCGGTCCCGGGGCGAATCTGAACCGTCAACGTCTTTGGCGAGTTGGGCGCGACATTTGCGGGTCGTCCCTTCGGAAACCGAATCCGCAATGCCTCGGGCAATTCGGTCTGGCACGTGGGACCGCTCAAGTTCAATTCGAAGTTGCCCACCGACCCCAAGTAACCGGTGACACGCAGGTAGTACACTTCGCCGGCATTGACGCTGAACGACGCCTCGGACGGCCCAAAGACCGTCCCACATCCATCATCGTCGCAATTCAATTCGTCGTAGACGTGTCCGGGACAACCGGTGTGTATGGAAATCGCGGAGTCGTAATCCGTTCCGGCTCCACACAATGAGACGAATGCATCGCCCGAAACGAGTGGCTTATATCGATACCATACATCCGGTGCAGGATTGCTCTGTGCGCAGGTTGAAGAACCATCAGGAAGCGCCCCAAATGTCGAACCGAAAGTGGTGCCCGGGCAAATCGTAATCGCATCGATGCACTTGTCGTTGGCTGGCGGTTCGAGTGGGGCCATGTTGTGGACGCCAAAACCCGCGAGGATTTCAGCCGAATGCGGCGTGCCGTTTCCGATGTCCGCATCGTCATCGTCGAGGGTCAAGAAGTCGATTGTAATCGCTGGCGTGATCGATGATCCGGCGTGAAGCAATACGCTGTTGACCAGTAAATCGCCGATGATCTGCAGCCCGTCAACCGGTTCGGTGATCGCCAACGCTTCGCGGGTATCCCAGACGCAACCAGACAACACGTTTCCGCAGACATGCGGGTCTACGTTGCTGCACGGATACATGAACGTGTTGTCAGCGGTGCGCGTCGCGGTTTGGCAGCTGCCGCTTAATCCCAAACCGGTTCGCGGATCGTCGAGCAACAACACGCTCAACGAATCAGCAAACCCTTCGCCATACTGCCCCTGACCGCTTCCGCTCGATTCGACCACATGGTGACCGTATTCGTGATAAATCAGATTTGACCAAGCTGTGTTGGGAAAACCTGAGCCAGCCGCACAGAATCGCAGACCGACGCCGGTGTATTGTGCGTTGCCGGGACACAAACCGTTGGCGGGCTCGTTGACGCTGATTGGGAATGCGGTCTGCGAACCGATGACAGGAAATGCCGGGTTCGCGTCAAGGACATAATCGCGAATCTTGTTGGCGTAGTAATAGGCATTGACCTCCGCGCGGCTGACGGCGTTAGGAACCAGGTTGTGGACAAAGTCCACGACTGCCGGCGGTGAGACCGTTTGGCTCAACACGGTACCGCCGCCTTGACTCAATACGTTGAAATACAATCCGCGGGTCGGCGATTGCACCTGCACACTGGGGGCCCCACCGGCATCAAGAAAATAATCGCCAAAAATGTCGGTGTGGGTCGTCGCAGCGGGGATGAACACTTCGGCGTAAGGTAACGGGTGTAACATTTCGGGCTCGCAAAATTCTGAGCCCACACCACCCAATGCCCAACCACTCACGGATCCGGTGACCTCACCGTGAAGCAGTTTGTTTTCCCGGTAAATGACCTTGCCCGATTGAAAGTCCGTGACGAACAGTTTTTTGGAACTCACCAACTCATTGGTCAATGAATCCGCTGCTTCAAAAACCAGTGCGGGTCGTGGCGCCACATCGGACATCTCGTCGGTGCCGGCCCATATCGTGACCGACGGTTCGCCAAACTCCACCAACTCCGGAGCCTCTGAACCAACGGATGCGCGTCCCTTGACGAAGGAAGAAGCAATCATCAGCGGGTTCGACAACGCCGCCAACGTATCCGGATCGATCTCATAGCCGTTGAGGTCCTTGAGCGTTGACGACGCCAGGACCAAAGGAAACGACGCTTCATTGCGAACGACCAACCGCAACTCTGAACGAAACACAGGGATAAACTGTCGAAACTGTCGGTAAGTGATCAACGTGAATTTGAACTTACCGGTGCGACGATCGAACATCAGCGGCAATTCAGGATCGCGCCCGGCGTTTTGGTAGGCGGCGAGGTCTTCGGGCGCGGCGTCGAACACATCGGCGTAACGCATTCGAAACGCCTCCGCGCTCTCGATGGCGCTCGCTCCAGTTGAGAATGGTCCCGAATACAACCGCTCAATTCTTGAATCGCGGTGAAGAATCTTGACCGATGGGTATTGCGCCCGCAAAGACTCTAGCGCACCAGCCTCTTCGGCAGATACTGAATGTCCACACTGCATGACCAACAGCGCGAACACCACCCGCAAAATCCGTTTGGAATCCAGCGAAAGCATGAATCAATTCCGTGAACCAAAGGCTCAAAACGCCAGCCATCTGAGGGTGCAAAATCGTGACTACGAATTGGCGGCCCCTACAACCAATCATCATAGCGAATTTGACAGCGCATCCCTAGTTCGGATTCGCATTCGGTCTTGGAATTGCACAAGTCTCGACACCAACATGTTTCCGATTCACTTCAATTGAAGAATCACGGAAGCACAATGGCGCGTAAACAGAATACGGTGTGGGTTTAACCTGCGATTTTCTGGATGGTCGCGGGGGCCTCGGGAATGTCAGTGAACCCTTCACCGTTCGATTCGAGTTGTTCCCAGTTGGCAAAGAGTCGCCCCCACTCGCTGCCCAGCGCCTCATGGACGCGCTGACGTCCGACGAATGGCAGCCAATAGTAGTCGTGATATGCGATGCTCGCGCCGTACGCCCATGGGGCCATCCACGTCTTGAGCGACCACTCGATCCACTTTTTCATGCTGCCCCAGTAGATCTTGTGCTGCATGCGCGAGGCAAACGTCATCTTCTTATACGGACCGTCGAAGTCCCAATTCTCGCCGGCTGCATCAAGATCGCCGACGATTTCGATGTCATCCGGATTACCGCAACCGAGTCCCATCTCGTGGGCGATGCGGATGAATTTGATATCCATCGGATTGAAACCCATCAGCTTGGCGCTGATCGCATCAATCGCGACCTGATCCGCCGACGCGAGCATGACGTTCTTCACATAAGGCACCATGCAGCGCGGGCCCGGACCGTCACCTGCGAAGGTTCCGTCCATCACCGCGAACACGCCCTTGTGGATGCGCTTCTGAATCATCAACAGATCGACGAGCGTTTCGTGAATGACTTCGTGCGTCCAATGGCGCTTCTCATTGAGCAATCCGCCAAACGCATTCTTCATCGCGCCAGTCATCGTGGTAAACACGTGCGTCTTCACCGTCGGTAAGTGAATGATGTTTTCACCGGGGAAGCGTTCAGGAATCTGGAATCCCTTAGGGTAGACCTTGTTAAGCACCAGCAGGTCCTTGGCCAGGTCGCCGATCGCATCGCGCACGTTGATCCATGGCTGATTTTCGTAGAGGTGAATGTTGCGCAGGCCGTACTTGTCGACGACGTGCTTGTGCTTGTTGTTTTTCTCGCCAGTCTTGGCGCTGACGACGACCGTTCGATTGTGGCAGCCGTGCAAGAGTTCCGACTTGTAACCGTCGGCGAGCATCGCCCGGATCACGCCCTCCAACTGCCAGGGCGTCGTGGAACATGCCGGATAGAAATGCTGCCACGAGATATTGATCTTCAGCGCCGTATCGACGCTCTTGTCGATGACGTCCTGATAACCGGCCAGATTCATCAAGCGATGGTAATCGGTAAAGACCGTGCCCGGTTTGGTCCGTAAGACGGCGACTTTGCTCTTGCTCATGATTCCTGTCTGCTCAGATTAGGTTCGTCGGACGCATTTCCACTCCACCCTCATCATCGGCCCAAGGCACTGGAGGCAACACCGAGAGTATAGTGAATGGCCCCATTTTTTTCCGCAGGACGCCATCCATTCATACGCGGAAACAATGGCTTGGGTTCAAGAATGCAGGATTTAACCGCCCCCGCCCGCCACCGTCGTGACCACCACGTCCGCTCGGGTCTTCAGGACGATCATGGCCACCACCAGAATCCAGATCAGTCCGGTAACCAAGAGCGGAACATCCTTCTTGATGATCTGCATCGGACCGGAATAGCGGCCCATCTCCGTGAGCATCGCGTATCGAAACATCGCGTACGCCACGAGCGGCAAAGTGTAGAGGAGTAGTTCCTTCGCAAAGGGCGGATGCGGAATCCGGGGGTTGAAGTCCATCACGTACAACAGAAACGTCATGATCGCGATGCCAGCCGACACGCTGATCAGATGGCTCAAGAGTTCGGGTGTGTACCGCAGCAGCGTCGCGCGATGGGCTTCGGCGTCGGCTTTGTTGCCCAGCGTCACCAACTCGCAGCGCCGCTTGCCGAATCCCAGGAACATGCACAGCGTAAACGTACACGCGATCAGCCACGGCGAAACCAGAACCGCCACCGCCTGAGCGCCGGCGACCGCCCGCAACACGAACCCCATCGCGATGATGATGACGTCGATGATCGGCTGCTTTTTCAGCAGGAAGGAATACCCCTGAATCAACACGAAATACGAGAGGAGAATGTACGTCACCAGTTGCGGAAGCCAAAAATGACTGATCGCGATTCCAGAAACGAGCAGCACAAGACTGAGGACAGCCGCCCCCGCCGGCGATACAGCCCCACTGGCCAACGGGCGGTTTTTCTTGACGGGATGAATCTTGTCGGCTTCTCGATCGGCGAGATCGTTGAGGACATACGATGCACTCGCGATCAGACAAAACGCCGCAAAGACGATCGGCACGCGCACATCCAGCAGGTGCAGACTGAAAGCGGGACCAAAGAGAACGACAACGTTCTTGATCCATTGCGACGGTCGCATCAGACGAATGTAATCAAGCATTCGTTGCAATTCTCCACGCGTAACAGGGCGCCATAGGCTGCGGGTCGTCAGTCCGTTTCCCGCACCCATTGACCCCGCGATATCGATCCGCTATCCG
>JAUIEW010000245.1 GCA_030429365.1 Phycisphaerae bacterium | reverse complement strand
CGCCCGAATCACTGTGCGAGCGTCTGAGAAACGCGCAAGGCGTTCTCGGCAATCTCTTTGAATGTTCTTCCGACGACTCCGCATCCGACGACGATTCCAAATGCCGTGGTAAAGCGCCTCAGGTACTTAACGTCATCGATCGCTTCTGCTCGGCACAAGCCGAAGTCGTCGATCAGGTTGACGCGAACCTCTCTGATGAGCCAAAGGAAATCCCGCTGGGCGTGAAGGGATTTTTCACGACGCGGCCTCGTGACGGTGGGGCAACGGTTGTCCTGGTTGCGACGGTCTTCGGTGGCGTCAAGCCGATCGAACGCGTGGCTTGGGAATTAACGAACGGACCGGAGGCACCCATTGAGAATTTGCCTGGTGGCGTCGCCGTTGGTGACATTGGTCCGGAAGGATCGCACACGTTCAAAGTGACCGCCACCGATTCGCAAGGCAACACGGCCACCCACGAACTGGAAGTTGGCGAATCGCTGCGTCCGGTGATCAATGTGGTCGCGGACCCGCCCGTTGCGACGCCCGGCGCGGAAGTGACGTTCACAATCGAATCGAATGTCGAATTGCCAGCCGACGTGTTGGACCACGTCAAATGGCGTTTCGGCGACGGCAATGAATCCGTTGGTGCAGAAGTCACGCACACGTACGACGAAGGCGGCGCATTTGTGGTGATGGCACTGCTGCGCGGGGACAACCGCCGCGAAACCGCTTCGACCGTCGTTCGCGTTGGCGATGATCTGGAATGCTGGGAAGGCTGCCAGACCGACGCCGAACAGGTCTTCTTCGAATGCGATTTCAACAATGCAGGGGACGCCAATTGTGCGGCCCGTTCCAACGCGGTGCTCGCACAATGTTTGGCTGAGCGCTGTAGCGAAGAGTTGGACTGCGACTTCCACTGCCACCGATTTGGGGCGAAAGTTCGCCGTCAATGCATGGTCTCAGGTGGAAACCGAAGGTTGTGCGCGGCGGCAGGGCGGGCCGCTCGCTTCTACTGCACATTTGAGCAATGTGACGAACAAGCCGACTGCGATCAGTTCTGCGAAGATGATTTCGATCTGTTCGTTGACGAATGTCTCGAAAGCGAGGATCGCGGCGCCGATTGCGAAGTGGTAGCGGACGATTCAATCGACCAGTGCATTGTTGAGGAATGCGGGGCCGGTTTTGAATGCGAAGACGAGTGCGCCGAACAATCCGATCGACTGTTTGATTCCTGCAACGAAAGCGGTGCTTCTTTTGAAGAATGTGCGGCTCGCTCACGTCGATGGTTTGAAGACTGCGTGCACGAGCAGTGCGACGGAGATTTCGATTGTGCTGGAGTCTGTGAAGAACAGCGTGATCAGATCATCCGCGAATGCGAAGCAGACGGCGTCGATCCGCAGATCTGTCGCCAGGACGCGCGCGACTTCGTTGATTTCTGCCTGTTCGAGAATTGCGGCGTCGAGGGGGACTTCGACCCCTTGGGTGACGACATCGACCCGATCGACCCCAATGATCTTGGCGGCGGGTCGCTTGAGGAATGCAAGGAACTGTGCCGTTTGGATGCAGAAGATGCACGCAAACTCTGCCGCGAAAGTGGCGGAACATCCGGCGAGTGCGGTCCGTTGGGCGACTTCATCCTGCGCGATTGCGTCGAAAACTTCTGTGAAGGCGGCGATCCAACGGGCAGCGACCCGTTTGGTGACGATCCCTTCGGTGACGGTGGATTTGGGGATGATCCGTTCGGAGATGATCCATTCGGTGACGATCCCTTCGCGGATGACCCGTTCGGTGGCGACCCGTTCGCTGATCCGTTTGGCGGCGATCCCTTTGGTGATGATCCCACCGGCGCTGGGGCGCCGTAGGTCATACAACTGCCGCAGCGAGGAAGGTCTGGAAGGTCCGCGGGGAACGGATTCCGCGCGGCAATCCGATCTGCCCTTCGACGCTATGATTCAGTCAACTCAATAGGTGTAATGGCTTTGAAAGTGGTCGAGGATCGCGGCATCGGCATTGAAGATGTACGCGATGATCGCGGCCCTCATCCACATGCCATTCTTTACCTGATCCCAGTAGCGGGCCCGCGGGTCGGTATCCAGCGCCCGGTCGAGTTCATTGCGGCGGGGCAGTGGGTGCAGGATCGCCAGGTTTGGTTTGAATCGCGGCGCCATGTCAGCCGACAAGCGGAAACGATCGTAGTCGATTGATTTGGACTCGCCCTTGACGTCGTATTCATCCTGCAGACGCGTCATGTAAACGGCATCGCAATCGCCAATGATCTCGCCGAGATCATTGGCGATTTCGTATTCCATCTCGTTGCGCTTCAGATAGCTGATGATGTCGTGCTCGAGTCCCAATTCCGGCGGTGACACAAACATCAACCGCACACCCGGATACCGGCACAGCAGATACACCAGGCTTCGCACGGTGCGTCCGCGTTTCAAATCGCCGACGAATGCAATGGTCTTACCGGCCATCCTGTCATGAGAGAATGATGGAATGCCTTTCGGGCCCGCGTCTTCGGCGAAACTTCGCAGCAATGTGTACATGTCGAGCAGTGCCTGCGTCGGGTGCTGGTCCTTACCAGAACCGCCGTTGACGATCGGAATCGAAAGATGCAGGGCGTCGAGCTCATGGGCCATCGTTTCGGCGAAACCTTCCACCGGATGGCGCATGATGATGAGGTCGAAGTATTGGCTCAGCACGCGGATGGTGTCGTCCTCGGTTTCGCCCTTGATTTCCGACGAGACCGATGGGTTGCGGACTTCGTCGTAGGGCATGCCCAGAATCTGACACGCCGAGGCGAATGACAGAAACGTTCGCGTGGACGGTTGAATGAAATAGAGCATCGCCCGCTTGTGACTGAGCAGTGTCCGCAGAAAATGCACGCCTTGCCGCGTTTCGGCGACGGTGCGGATCATCTCAGCCAGCTTACAGAGGTGATCGATGGTCTCGCGCTGAACCTGCTGGGCGAGAATCACATGAAACAACCGATCGTCGCGGTTCAGAAGGGCGACGCGTTTGGCCGTCGGCATGGTGGAAAGCACCGATGTGTCTGTTGTCATAGACGTGGTCCCGAGAATCCCAGGTTGGATTGAACGGCAGTCCATCGACCAGATGCGATTGCGGAACTTGCAGGTTGCGGGCCAAGTCGCGCACGCGGCTGCTCACTCGGCGCATCTTCAGAATTTCTTACAGCAAGTCAAGGCGACTTTGAGAGGATGGTTGCCTGTGAAAGCGTCGGCCTCTACCATCGTTCCCCATGTCCGGATCGTCGCGTCCCAAGTCCGTTCTTTCGCGTCCAATGTCGTGGTTCGCCAACGCCATCTACGGCGTCGCGGGCCTCGCGTACACACCCGTATTGACCTACCAGATGCTGGCTCAAAGCAAGAATCGCACCGGTTGGGGCGAGAAGCTGTGTGGCCCGCGGTCGTCTCTAAGAAAATCGTCGGATCGCCGGTGCGTCTGGGTGCATGCGGTGTCATTGGGTGAGATCAATGCGGCACGCCTCTTTGTCGAGAAACTGGAAGCGGCAGACTCCTCCGCAGAGGTTGTGATATCAACGACGACGGACACCGGTTTCGCCCGCGGATGCCAGTTGTTCGGAGCCGACCGGGTGTTTCGCTACCCCCTCGACTTCAGTTGGGCGGTCCGCAGCGCCATCCGCACGATTCGTCCGTCAGCCATCGTGCTGGTCGAGTTGGAGGTCTGGTACAACTTGACCACGATCGCGGCTGGCGATGGCATTCCCGTTTGCGTGATCAATGGCCGCCTGACCGAGCGAAGTTGCAACCGACTCGCGATGCTCGGTCCGCTCTCGAAGCGGATGTTCAAATCGCTGACGTGGGTGGGGGCGCAGGACGACGCGATCGCCAATCGGTTCAGGTCGCTGGGTGTTCCGGATGCCCGGATCGAGGTTACCGGCTCGGTTAAATGGGACACGGCTGAGGTGGCCGACCGGATTGACGGTGACTCTGAGTTGGCGGAATCGATGGGGATCGATGTGAATGCGCCACTATGGGTGTGTGGCAGCACCGGTCCGGGCGAGGAAGCGATGATCCTCGATGCCTATTCGGAAATCAGAGAGAAGGTGGCTGACCTGCAACTGGCGCTGATTCCGCGTAAGCCGGAGCGGTTTGATGAGGTGGCTGCTTTGATTGCGAAGCGTGGGTTTGGATGTGTTCGTCGCAGTGAGTGCGGGGGCGAAGATGATTCTTCTGTCCCCCACCCTGGAAGGGCGGGGCACCCGCACCCTGTTGTTTTTCTTGGGGATACGATGGGGGAACTTCGCAAGTTCTATTCTCTGGCGGATGTCGTGTTTGTCGGACGGTCGCTGGTGCTGATGGGTGGGTCGGACCCAATGGAGGTGGCGGCTTTGGGTAAACCAATCATCACGGGGATGGACATGGCCAACTTTCGTGACGCGACCACCCAGCTAAGGGATGCCGGTTCGCTGGTTCAGGTCGATTCTCCGGCCACGCTCGCGCAACAAGTTGTTACCATAGTCGCAGACGACGCCCGTCGCCAAGAGATGGGCAGATTCGCGAAGGACACGGTTCAAAACAACCGAGGCGCGACAGACGCGAGCGTCCAGAAAATACTCGAAAACATCAACGCCAAATAATTCAATCCTGACACACTGGGTTCGTATTTGGAGGGAAAGCGCGAATGTCCGAGGAAGTTCCAGATCAAGCAAACACTCGGCATCAATCGCGTGCGTTATTTCTTGCGGGGCTCATTCTGCTGTGCGCAATCGTTGCGGCTGTGCATTGGCCGGTGCTTTCGGCGCAGGCTCTAAATCTCGACGATGGCGACTTCCTTCGCGACAACCCCCTCGTGCAAAATCCGAGTTGGAATTCCGCAAAGCGGTTTTTTGTTGAAGTCCTCGAACCATCAACCGTGAAGGGATACTACCTGCCAATCTCCATGACTTCGCTCATGGGAGATTACGCTGCCGGTGGAAGGGCAGACGATCTGTATGCGTTCCATCGAACCAGCCTGATCCTTCACGTCATCAACTGTGTGTTGGTCGCGATCCTTTTGTGGATGCTCTTTGAGCATGCACCTGCGGCGTTGCTGGCGGCGATGCTGTTTGGACTGCATCCGCTTACAGTGGAGCCAGTTGCATGGATCGGTGAACGCAAGACCCTTCTTGCCATGCTGTTCGTACTTATCGCGATGATCAGCTATATGCGATTTACGCGAAACCGGCGCTGGTTCTGGATGGCTGGCGTGGCGCTAGCGTTTTTGTTCGCGCTGCTTTCAAAACCGACGGCTGTCCCGTTGCCTTTGATGCTTGTTGCGATGGACTATTGGCCTTTACGCCGCGACATCAAGCGGTCGCTCGTCGAGAAAATCCCACTCTTTGCCTTGGCGGCACTTTCTGCGGTGATCACCTTGATTTCGCACGGTCGAACGGCTGGTCTGCTCGAATCGGCGCAGCGCGGGTTTTTTGAGAATCTCCTGCTGTCGTGCCATCTCGTCGCGTTCTATGGCCAGAAGTTGCTCTTCCCGTCGGGGCTGACATCGGTCTACCTGCCGCCTTCACCGATATCGTTTTCCAACACAACGATCTTGATCGGTATCGTGGTGACCGTGCTTGTCGCCCTGGCGTTGATCTACTCTTTGCGAAGGTCGCGGGTCCTGGTTGGTGGTGCAATGCTCGTCATCCTTGGCCTGGCGCCGACATTGGGGTTCGTTCGCTACAGTTGGATCTATGCGTCGGACAAGTATCTGTATCTGCCTGCGATTGGCATCTTGCTGGTGATTGCCTGGGGATTGAAGAGGTGGTGGCCCAAAGGCCAGTCGGGGCGGATTGGCATGGTTGTGGCCATTCTTGTTGTCTGCGGTTTGGAGGGAATGGGGGTTCGAAGCTACCTCACCAAATGGCGCGACACCAAAACGTTGTGCGAATACATGGATTCGCTCGCCCCGGGCACACCACAAATCATCATCAACCTTGCCGACACCTACGAATCAGAAGGGCGGCGGTCCGAGGCGATTGCGTTGTATCGAAATGCGGTCGAGCGGATGCCTGATTACGCCCTGGCTCGAAACAACCTTGGTTCAATGCTTGCCCGCGAGGGGCAGTATGACGAAGCCGTCAAGCATTTGCGCAGAGCGATCGAACTCGAAGCCGGATATGCGCCCGCGTACAGCAATTTGGCACTGGCAATGCTCGAAGCCGGGCATGTCGATGACGCTGAGACGATGTGCGAGAAGGCCATCGCGTTGAAGCCGGAATACCCGCGACCTGTGTTTGTCATGGGCAGAATCAAGCAGGCACGGGGAGACATCGATGGCGCAATCGAGTACTTCCGGCGGGCGACTCTTGCCGATCGTAATGACGTTGAAGCGCTGATAGCGCTCGCCGATACCCTGCAACTGAAAGGCCGCATGCAGGAATCGGCAGACGTCTACAGAAAGTTGCTTGCCATCCAACCTGGCAATGCGGTCGCCCACCACAACTTGGCGATCGCCATGCGCGATAGCGGGGATCAGGCAACTGCGATAACTGAGCTGCGGAAAGCGATTGACTTGGACCCATCGTATGCGGATGCCCACAACAACCTCGGCGTATCGCTTGCTGCGGTGGGCAAGCCCGACCAAGCCCTCGAACATTTTTCAAAAGCCACTGAACTCAGCCCTGACTACGGCGAGGCGCACCACAACCTGGGATTGGTGTATCAACAGATGGGGCGGCATCGCGAAGCAACGGCGAGTTTCCGAAAAGCGGCAGAACTGTCACCGGACGATCCACAAGCTCATTTCGTTTACGGAATCAGTTCGAGTCTCAATGGCGATGCGGCGGCCGCCCTGGTGGCGTTTCGTCGAATGCTCGAACTTGATCCCGAGAACCCCGGTGCGATGAACACCGTTGCGTGGATATTGGCATCTAGCCGCGACGAATCGATTCGTAATGCCGACGAGGCGATCACCCTCGCCACCAAGGCGGCTGAGCGGACGAACTACCGCCATCCTCAAATTCTCGACACGCTGGCGACGGCGTACGCCGCGAAAGGACGTTTCGATGACGCGGTGATGATGATTCGCAAGGCATTGGAATTGGCCGAGGCCCAGACCCAGGGAAGAAGGCCCAGCTTGGACGGGATGCGAAAGCGGGTGGCGCTGTTTGAATCGAAGACCGCGTACACGGAATAGTGGCGGCGCTGCTCAATCCAACGCGCAACAAAAGAAGCGGGCGAGTCGAAGGAATCGACTCGCCCGTTTTGATTTTGAAACTTTGATCCTTTCAGTCTGACCAAGTCAGCCGCGGATCAATTCAAGCACTTAGGCCCAATCACTTAGGCCCAATCACTTAGGCTCTGCGACGACGGAGGACCGAGACGCCACCAAGTGCGAGCAAAGCGAGTGATGCTGGTTCCGGAAGAACCGAAGCAAAGTCCGAGCCGGCTGCGACGGCATCAATGCTGACGACTGCGTGATCGCCGGCGCTGATGAAGTCCTGACGCATGGCGACA
>JAUIEW010000244.1 GCA_030429365.1 Phycisphaerae bacterium | reverse complement strand
CATATCCAGGCAGTCCTTTGGCCCGTGTCGATAAGGATGGCGGCTGGAGATCGAATGATGCCGGGGATACGCGTGCTCGATGTTGGTACGGGGACAGGAGACATGGCCCTTTTCGTGGCTTACAGCGTCGGGCCTGCGGGATCGGTTCTGGGCGTCGATTCGTCGGCGAACATGCTGCAAGCCGCCCGCGATCGGGCAGAGGTGCTGGGGCTTGAGAACGTTCAATTCGAGCAGGCGTCAGGTGAAGACTATGCGGCTGACGTGCAGAGCTTCGACGCGATCGTTGGCCGATTCAGCGCGTTTTTTTTCCCCGATGTGGTAGCCGGTTTGTCGCATTTGCGAACGCTTTTGAAGACTGGTGGGCGGGCGAGTTATTCGATTTGGACCCCACCCGAAGTGAATCCGGTGTTCGGTATTCCGCGCGACGCACTCGCGCCGTACACAACGGGCCAGCAAGACCCTGACGCCCCGAGCCCATTTCGCCTGAGCGGTGCCGGACTTTTTGCCAACGTCATGAAAGAAGCCGGTTACCTTGATGTGATTGATGAGGAAGTGAATCTCTATCAGTTCGCCACAAGCCGCGACGCTTACTGGCAGTTGTTGAGCGAGGTGTCGGGCTCGTTTCGCCAGCAGTACTGCCAACTCAGCGAAGAACACCAGCAAGCCGTTAAGCAATCGGTGCTGGAGCAATTGAGCCAGTATGAAACCAACGGCGTCGTCCGCGTGCCTGCGCGGGCGCGGGTTGTCTCAGGAAGCTCAAACTAGCCGCAATCATCAAACTCAAACGAAATGCTCCGTGTGCCACCGGCAGCTTGTCTGCCAGTGCTGTGGACCGATTTGACCATTCACGTTGGACACACTGGGTGGCAAGCACCCAGTGGCACACGGTCTTAGAAGGGTGGGTTGGGACATCGACCTGGCAAATTAGCTTCAACCCCTACCGAATTCAATATCGATCCAAACGAGGCGATGGTCGCTTGATGCGCTGCGGTCTTGAATCAGTCGATGTGATTCCTCGCCTTGTTTCGGAGTGAACACGCCGCTTTGTTTCACCTTCAGATCGGTCGACGGCAGGACGTAGTCGATTCTTCCAAAGTCGCAGGTTTTGTCGGTGGCGAGTTTGGGCGTGTTGGCTTTGATGCGCTCGTGGTTGAGCAGTTGATTGATCGCGGGTTGGCCATAGGGGGCGGGATCTTTCGTTGGGTCGGCGTTCAGGTCGCCGAGGATCACGAAAGACACCGTCGTCGCAAGTGCCGCTTGTTTGCCTTGATCGTCCTTGATGTAGCTGGCTTTCTCGCCGCCGGAAATATAATCCGCCCACAATCGAATTTCGTCGAAATTGCGCCGGCCATTGCGATCTTCGGCACCGTCGAAGACGGGAGGCGTCGGGTGCGAGCAGAGCAGGTGCAACGATTGGCCGTCGATGTTGATTGGCACGTCCCAATGGCTCTTGCTCGATAGCGGAAACTGCTTGGCCTCGTCTTCGGCGTACCATTCAGGTTTGCCACTCGTCCCGTCGCAGATGAGTGCGCCGGGCATGTCGCGCCACTTCAGATGTCGAAACGTGCGGATGGATTTTCGATCGATCGGGAAGCGGCTGAGGAGGGCCATCCCGTACTGGCCGGCGTACTTGCCATACCCCCACGCGTCGCCGGGTCCGTTTGTCTTGCCATCGTTGTCGAGATCGAAACCGCTGGGAGAACCGGTATTAACTTCATCGACGAAGAGGTGCTCGAATTCGATCGGCGCTTGTCCGTTCTGCGAAACGGCGAGGTAGGCTTTGCAGAATTGTCGCGCGCCAGATGCATCGCCATTGCCGACGTCGATTTCATTGATGAGCAGAATGTCGGGGCGGATGCGTTGGATGATTTCTGCCGCGCCTTTGAGTTGGCGATTCGTACCGCGACCAGCATCATCGGTCTGCGACAGTTTTTTTTCGGTGAGTTCCCAGATGTTAAACGTCGCGACGCGCACCGTCCCCGCGGCCGCCGAGCCGGCTGACATCAATAGCGCGAATAGCGCTATGCGCAGTGTGTTTTTCATGTCGGCCCTCGCGTTTAAGTCCTTCGTTGGCGGAGCGGCTGGTCGCCTGGATCGCCGAATGATACAATCCCGTTTATTGAAATATCGTAACCTTGACCCCATCAGACTGCGAGGCCGACACCCATGATGATTCCCCAACCTGTCGTCGATAAGCTCAATCAACAGATCGCCAACGAATTTGGCGCTGCCCACAATTATCTCGCGATGGCCTGTCGCTTTGACGAACTCGGCCTCAAGATGCTGTCGCAGTTCTTCTTCCGTCAGAGCGACGAAGAACGCGAGCACGGTCGCAAGATTCTGGACTACGTTCTGGAAGTCGGTGCGGACGTCAAACTCCAAGCCACCCCGGAACCGCGCGGCGATATGAGCACGCCCAAGACCATCGTTAAATCCGCGCTCGAGCAGGAAAAGGAAGTCACCCGTCAGATCAATGACATCGCTGCGACCGCAGAAGCCAACAAGGACTTCGCGACGCGCAGCTTCATCAATTGGTTCATCGATGAACAGGTCGAAGAAGTGTCGTCGATGTCCGAACTTCTGAACCTGGTCGAGTTGGCCGGCGAGGATCACCTGCTGCAAGTCGAGATGCGCGTGGCCAAGATGATGGCTGTCCCACACGCGAAGTAGAAACGCAGTTAGTAGTTGGCCAGCGGTCACGACGTTTTCAACGTTGTTATCGGCGAATGTGTGGCCAATGCGCGTCCGCGCTACTGTCTGGTTTGAGCGGGTGCGAGGCATTAGAATGGACCGCCTCAAAACCATGCGTTCAACCCGAATGGCCAACCACGCCGCGATGAACGCACACAAATAAGCTGGGGAGGGGAAGAAGCGCTTTTTTCCAGCTTACATGAAAGGGAGGGGTGCCTTGTTCGGGCGTCAAATGATGAGCCGTGCAGCGGTGATGGTGTGCCTGTTTATTGCCGGCACCGCGTCAGCCGACGTGTTGCGCGTGGTCGAGTGGAATGTTTCGACGTATTCAAGCGGGCGCGTCAGCGAATTCCAGACGGCGATCTACGGAAGCTATCAGGGACGATCGATGTCACCTGATGTCATCATTGGTCAGGAGTTTTTGTCAGGCAGCGGTGTGGCGAATTTTGTCAATCTGTTGAACACCGCGCCGGGAAGTCCCGGCGACTGGGCCGCGGCGCCTTTTAACGATGGTCCAGATACCGACAACGCATTCTTCTATCGCACAAGCAAGGTGGCACTGGCGACGGAGTTGTCGGCCACCGGCATGACGATTGTCGCAACGGGCGGCGCATCTCCCAATCATCCGCGAAACATCAACCGCTACGATATCAAGCTGGTCAACGACAGCACGGATACGTTTCGGATGGCCCTCTACAGTTCGCACATGAAAGCGAGCACCGGCGGGACGAATCAGGCGCGGCGATTGCTGGAAGCGCAGCGCATTCGCGACGACGCGGAGAGTTTGCCAACTGGCTGGCACTTCGTACTTGGCGGCGACTTCAATATTCGCAATTCAACCGAAGGCGCTTACGTTGAACTGGTGGGTTCGCAAGCCAACAACAACGGCCGATTTTTCGATCCGATCAAAACGCCTGGCAATTGGAACAACAATTCTTCTTTTCGGATTGTGCACACGCAGGACCCGACCGGTGCGGGTGGAATGGACGATCGCTTCGATCAATTGCTCCTCTCGGGGGAATTGGTCGATGGTGTTGGGCCCGACTACATCGGCAATCCCAACGTCGCGTATTCGACATCGACGTGGAATGATCCGAACCACAGCTATCGCAGTTGGGGCAATGACGGGACAACGTTTAACCTCGCGATCAAGACCACTGGGAACACGATGGTTGGTCCGACCATTGCACAGGCATTGAAAGATTCCGCATTGAACGGTGGACACCTTCCGGTGTTCCTCGACTTGCGGGTTCCGCCGTGTGTGGCTGACATCGACTGCGACGGCTCGATCGATGATACCGACATCGCCGGATTTGCCGATTGTCTCGACGGGCCTGAGGTAACGCCGGACGCGTCGCCGACGTACCTCGCAGGCGAATGTCTTGATGCCTTCGATGCGGATGAAGACGGAGATGTGGACCTTCGCGACTTCGACGTTTTCACCGGCATTCTAGCCAACTGATTGCGTTGGATGGGCTGTGCCCACTGCAGTCTGCATGCCAACGACATGGCGTTCACGGCCCACCCTGCCCATCGGTTTCCTTGAATCGCACTACAGCAACGGCGACACCAGCCTGGCGAGGCCCAGGACGATCGTTTCCCGAAATGACCATTTGTTGATGGCCCGGGATTGAATGCGTTCGGCTTTGGTCAAAAGGCGGTCAAAGTCTTCGCGCAAGTCCATCGCCAAACCGTCGTCGTACAGAACCGACGTGACTTCAAGGTTGATGCGAAAGCTGCGTTGGTCCATGTTGGCCGACCCGACCATCGCCCACGAATCATCGATAATGACCACCTTGGAATGCAGCAGCGCCTTGTGGTATTCGTAAATCTCCACGCCGGATTCGATCAACTCCTCGTAGAAACTGCGCCCGGCCCAAAGGGTCAGCCAGTGGTTTGAAAATGATGGGATCAATAGTTGCACGCGCAGTCCGCGATAGGCGGCTGACTGTAGGGCGACGATCATCGTGGTGTCCGGTGCAAAGTAGGGCGTGATGATCGATACGCTTTCCTGGGCGCCGGTGACCGAAGACAGCAACAAGTGGTGCATGGTGCGGGCGTTGCTGTCGGGGCCGGACGCGATGACCTGGACAATCTGATCGCCTTTGGCTTCCACCCTCGGAAAGCACTCCGAGCTGACGAGTTTCTGCTTCGTTGCATAGTGCCAGTCTTCGACGAAGATCTCCTGCAAGTGGTGAACCGCCGGTCCGATGATCCGCATGTGCGTGTCGCGCCACGGTCCGAACTTGGCCAGGCGTCCGCGATATTCGTCGCCGATGTTTTGGCTGCCGGTGAACCCGACGATGCCGTCAACGACGACGATCTTGCGATGATTGCGGAGGTTCACGCGCCACCGGCCGCGCCACGGTACGACCGGATCAAAGAGCGACAGTTCGACGCCGCCTTCGATGAACGATCGGCGAAACGACCTGGGCCAATTCCAGCATCCGATGTAGTCCACGAGCAGTCGAACCTTGACGCCTTCCTTGACTTTGCGAATCAGTAAATCGCGAAGGGATCGACCGGTCTCATCCGGTTGAAAAATGTAGTACTCAAGGTGGACGTGATGCTTGGCCTGCTCGATCGCTTCCACAATGGCGAGGAAGTTCTCCTCGTCTTCGTGGTAGATCGCCACATCGTTACCAGAAGTCGGTAGGTGGCCGCTGAGTCGCGTGGCAATGCGAATAAGCCTTTCGGCGCTGTGCTTTGCGCCTTCTTGACCGTGCACGGATTCGAGGTTTTCAATCGAACGGGCGAGTGACGGCTGGAGGCGCTTGCGGTGGCGTCGCAGCTCGCGACGTTTTCGCTCGACACGCAATTCACCAGCCATCAAGAAGAAGACCAAGCCCAGGACCGGCAGGAGCAAGAGCGTCAAAATCCAAACGAGCATGGACCGCGGTTCACGCTGGCGTCGCAGAATGACCACGATGGCAGCCGCGACCAGGATGAAGTCGATCACCGACAGAATTGTGAGGAACGTGGTCCAGGACATCTGAAACGCATATCTCCGATGGATTGAGTATGTGGTCATTATAGGGTCGATTGACCCAATGCAATGTGTTCATTGGAGTTTAGTCGTCACACTGGACGACGTTTGGGGCTTCGCTACCATCCCCTGATATGCCTTTGATCGTTCGCAACATCACTTTAAGAATTGACGAGCCCGAAGAGGTCCTTCTCAAGCGGGTGGCTTCGCGCCTGGGTGTGCCCGAATCTGGGATTTTGCATCATGCGGTGTTGAAGCGATCACTCGACGCTCGCAAACGAGACGACATCCACTTTGTCTACACGCTGGAGCTTGCTCTTGCCGGTGGGGCGGATGACGAGGACCGCTGCATTCGCAGGCGTCATGGACGCGGCATCGAGAGGATCACGCCCAGGCCTACGGGGATGCCCGAACCGGGTGATTCGCCCCTTGAGAATCGTCCGATGGTCGTCGGATTCGGACCGGCTGGCATGTTCGCCGCACTGAGGTTGGCAGAGATGGGCTACTGTCCAATTGTCCTCGAAAGAGGTCGAGCGGTTCGCGCGCGGCACAAGGATATCATGCAGACGTTCTATCGTGAGCGACAGTTCAATCCCGAGTCCAACTTGCTCTACGGCGAAGGTGGGGCGGGTACGTACAGCGACGGCAAGGTCTATACGCGCGTCTCCAATCCTGCGGTGCGCGAAGTCCTCGCGATGTTCGTCCGATTTGGCGCCAACCCCGATCTGCTCATCGACGCCAAGCCACACATTGGCAGCGATCGCCTGCCCACGATTTGCCGGCATATTCGCGAACATATCGAAAGGCTTGGCGGCGAGGTTCGATTCGAAAGTCGGTTGGACGACGTGGGTATCGATGACGGCGTGATCAATCGCGTGACCATCAGCGGATCGGAGGAGTCTTGTGGACCGGTGCTGCTGGGGATCGGTCATTCGGCGCGCGACACATTTGCGATGCTCAAACGCGTGGGGGTCTTGCTTGAGTCGCGACCGTTTCAATTTGGCGTGCGCATCGAACATCCGCAGGCGATGGTCAACCGCTGGCAGTACGGCGCGCAGGCCGAGAACCCGCGTTTGCCCGTTGCCGACTATCACTTGGTTGCGAAAGGGGCGGCGGGAAGTTGCGGTGACATGTACAGCTTCTGCATGTGCCCGGGCGGAATGATTCTGCCGACGAACGAATGCGCCGGACTTGTCGCGACGAACGGTGCGAGTCGCGCGTCGCGTTCGGGCGAGTTTGCCAACAGCGGGTTCGTGGTGACGTTGGACCCTGCCGCCTTTGGAAACGATCCGCTAGCCGGTTTGGACTTTCAACGAAAGTGGGAACGGGCTGCGTTTGAAGCCACGGGTGGTTCGTACGAAGTGCCGGCACAGCGTTGTGCGGATTTCTTGGCAGGAAGTGCGTCGGATGGCCTGCTGCGGACCAGTTATCCGTTGGGTGGAAAATGGTGCGCGATGAGCGACGTTTTGCCCGACGTAATTCTTGAAGCACTTCGAAAGGCGCTCCCCATTCTCGATCGAAAAATGCCAGGGTTTGCGGGCAAAGAGGGTTTGATCACTGCACCGGAGAGTCGGGCGAGTGCACCGGTGCGGATCGCGCGCGATCATGAAACGCGCCAATCGCTTGCGGTCAAGGAACTCTACCCAATCGGTGAGGGGGCTGGTTATGCGGGCGGAATCGTCAGCGCCGCAATCGATGGCATTCGGTCCGCTGACGAAATCATCAAGCGCTACCGTCCCGTCGAATCGTAGTCATTTCGATCGATGGTCTGTGCCCTGATTACTTCGAATTGCTGCCCAGAACTTGCTTGACAACACCGACGACTTGGTCGT
>JAUIEW010000243.1 GCA_030429365.1 Phycisphaerae bacterium | reverse complement strand
CCGGACAACGCTGTTCGACAGTTCGACGAATTGAATAGCCACAGTCCGGGCAAACGGACCGCCACCGACTCATTCTGACTGGTGGGCTGGGAATCTCCTGCATGCAGTGATCGCAATTCCCGTCAGCGCCGCATGCACCCCAGCCGCATTTGATACAGCAGCGCGTAACGCCGCGTATAAAATCGTCCTTAAGCAATAGCGCCGGGACGGGTGTTGAAAGCACGACCCAGATCAAGGGAAAAACACCGGCCAGCTCGAACACACTCATAATGTCCGAAATCCGATAGAATTCCCAAGCTGCCTCAGCAACCAGAAATCCGGTGATCGGCAATCCGACAATGCCCCAGAGACTTGTTCGCCACCAGTATTTGGCGAACACGCTGAACGCTGGTTTGAGCTTTCGGGCAACAACCCGAAATACGAGAAGTGCGAGAAGTCCCTCACAACAAACAACTGCTGGGATTCCTGTTTTGACTGAGCTGTTCGAAATGAAATCTGAAATGAATCTGAATTCGACTGCAGCAACTGACACATCCAGTTCTAGTTCGAATTGGTCGAATCCGGCCTCAGACTTGATTAGGTCGATTGTTCCGGCAAATACAGTCCAATGCCACAAGACAATCAAGAGAAGTTGAATGCTCGTAGACCGCCAGTCACAGCGATCGTTGCGCGCGATCAGAACGTTAACGAAGTTCGACCGCGATGTTGCCTTTGCGATGGAGGGCATTCTGCCATTTTCGTCGCAGATTGGTTACAGATGCAATAGATGCGGCCGATGTAGCGTGCTTGGAAGACCGTCGCTTCAATCAGCTAGCTACCGAAAACGAGTTGCACGATCACAATGTATGCGTTGCTGAAAGGTTCGTCGCGAAAAAATGAGGTGGGGACGTCGGGCGAGCCTACGAATGGGCGGAGGGTCCAGCCCATTTGGATGCCGACGAGGGCGTAGGTGATGAGCCAGGCGCGGTGGGCGATGCGGTGGTGGCGGTGGCGGGCGATGAGGACTTTGTAATAGCGGGCTGACACGAGGTGGCCGGCCAGCGTGGCGACCGTGAACATCGCCGCGTTGAAGAGCAGGGCCCCGCGGTAGCTTTCGGACGAGAAATACCAGAAGCGGGTCATCGGCGCGAGGGCGGCGAGCACGACGCTCAGACCGGCTTGCCCTGCGAAGATGGCCTGCAATGATTCGCGAAAGTCGTCACGCAAACCGAGCAGCGTATTGATCACGAAAAACCCCGGCAGGCAAAGCAGCGACGTGGCGATCAAAAGCATCGGTACCTTGATCGCAGAGTAGAAAACCTGCCACGTTCTCGCGGCAGAGACGTAGTGGAAACTGCCCATAAACGCGCCGTACAGCGCCGCAAAACAGAGAATCATCAAAGGCAGCCACCACCAAGGCCGGCGGGCGCTGGCGGCTGGGTGAAATTGGCCCGCACCTCGAAGGAATTGATCGACTCGCAGAAGTGCGCCCGTCATGGATTCACCTCGCGTCGCCTCAATTTGCGCCGATCAGGTGCGAGAGGTGTTCGATGGCCGCGGAAAAGAAATTGCCATCGCGCTCACGGAACCATTCAAACGGTAGATCGGGCGAGCCGATGAACGGGCGCAACAGCCAACCCATCTGCGCACCGACCAATCCATAGAGCAGAACCCAGATCTTAAAAACGCTGTTGGCTGGCCCGAGTCCGGATGGATCGCTTTCGATATGTTCGAGCGGACCGGGCATGCGCGCTGCGCCGTCTTCTGATTCGCTTTCAGGTGGAGGCGACTTGGGCAACTCGGTCCAATCAAGCGGTCGTATGGAAACACGGCGCAGCGTGTGAAGCAGAAATCCCAGCGCGACGAAGCCAGCCACCGCCAGCAGGACGATATTGAGCACGATCATGAACGGATAGCTCGTCGTGCTGAGCGTGAAGAATCCAAGGATCGGTCCGAGCGATGCGGCGACGGTGACATTGACGACCACCGCACCAACGAGCAGCCGCAGCGTCGATGTCATCGTCATGCGACATCCGACCAGTGCGTTGAACACATAGAGCGATGGGAAAGTCACGACGAGCGTCAATAGAAACAGCGCGGGCAATTTGATGACGGCGGCCAACAACTGCATGTAGTCGGCTGGCTCGCGATTGAGCAGGGCATACCACCCCATGAAGAAGCCGTACAATGCGCCGAGGATGATCGCCAGCGAGACAAACGTCCGAAGAGGCAGGTTGACGCGATCTTCGGCCAGTTGCCCCGGGTCGGTTCGTTTGCCGCGCAGCAACTCGTCGAGTTGTTTGAACCAAGAGATCATGAGATTCACTCGCAAGAGGTGTGATTGCACTTACTGTGCACGGAAAGCACGCCAGGCACAAGGAAATCCTTGAAAATCCTTTCCGCACCCAATGGCTTTCGTTTGTGTTGTTGCGAAACTTGCTCTGAAGTGAATACGCCCAAAGCGGCGGAAGGTTCATTCCGCTTTTCAAAATTACCTCGGGGCAAACAAAAGTAGGCGAGGCCAGCCGCATCGACTGACCTCGCCCTTTTGAATTGAAATTGGTTCTACCCGAGTACTCGATGGTATCTCAGGAACTTGCCAGAACCCAAAGTATTACGGACAAGTCACCGCCGTGAAGTCGTTGAACAGGTTCGCCGACTGGGCGACGACCTGACGGTCACCGATGTCCATGATGCCGTCACGATTCAAGTCAACTTGCGGACCAGTGATACCAGCGACATCCATGGTGTTAAACAGGTTTGACGACTGAGCCACGACCTGACGGTCACCAATGTCGACGTTTGCGTCGAAGTTGATGTCACCCTCGAAGTAGCAGACGCAGAAGTCTTCGTCAGCCGAACCGCCGCCGACCGTGTTTCCACCGGAGGCCTGCGTGCCCGTGATGTCGAAGGTGTAGCAGGTTCCGTTGGCCGGAGCGTCGAAGGTAATGTCGAGGCTGTTGCCGTTTGGCGTAGCCGACAAGCCACTGAGTGCCGGGTCTGAAACAACCGAACCGCTCGCGATCGCTTCAGCGAAGTCAACGCGAATCGAGAGGTTGCCTGATGCGGCGAACTGACGAGGCTCGGTGTGATCGGCAACGGCTGCGCCGTCGGCAGCATCCATCGGAATGTCGAGGTTGCCGCCCAGGAACGAACCGTTGGCATCGTGGTTACCCGTCGAAACAACTGCGGTGAAGTCGAGATCATCGCCACCGGTACCACCTGCGAGCGTGCGGTCTGCGTTGTCAACCACGCCGTCACAAGTGAAGTCACCATCGGCCCAACCGCATGACTGGTTGGCGTTGCATCCGGTCGGATCGTTGTCGATCGTGTCGTCAACGATGGCGAGGTCGGCTGCATCGATGGCGCCGTCGAGATTGGCATCACCGAAGTTGGTGACCAGAATCACTTCGACGAGTTCAGCCACGTCATCGGCATCGACATCGAGGTCACCGTCCATGTCGGCACTGAGGTCCATGAATACGGCTTCGTCGATGTTTGACCAGTCGTACTGCGACTGGGCACAGACGTAGTCGATGTCAGCTGCGTCGATCTTTCCGTCCCAACCTGCGGGCATTCCACCGGCGTTCGGGCGACGGCCTTCGACTTCACTGCTCGCACCGGCAACGTCACCACGGAAGTCACCGTTCTTGTACGCGTTGCCGGTGTTGCCGAGGTAGTTGGCGATGCTTGCGGGGGCGGCGTGCATTGGCTCGCCAAACGGGGCAGCCGGAGCACTGATGAGCAACCCATTCGTATCCGCCCAGGGGTAATCCTGTGCCAACGCGGCAATGCGTACGTCGATGGCGATCGCACCGGCTTTGCGGTTGAGCGAACCGCCGCTCATCGCCAAACCGTCGGCAAAGTAGCGAAGGTCTTCCTTCGAAAAGTGACCATCGGCATTGAAGTCACCAAGGACTTCGGGAATCGCGTTGTCGGCGGCCATGTCACCGGTTGCACCTGCACCGACAGCGGCTGCGGTTTGCTGCCAAGCACGCGGTCCGTAGTAGGCGTTGACCATTTCGGTCGCATCGTTGATGTCGCGGGCGCCGTCTTCGTTAAAGTCGCCAGCGATGCGGTTGCGGACTGAGATGTCCGAGCCGGCTGAAATCGTCACGTAGTTTGCACCGTTCCAGTAAATGTACTCGGCTGACTGACCGTCGGTGTAGGGCGTACCAGCGACAACCAGACGACTTGGAACGAGACCGGCGACGGTGATGGTACCGAAGTCAGGTGTGTCGCCACCCCAACCGAGACCGTTGTTCGCGCGGGTGTAATCCTGAAGCGGCTGGTTCAACGTCGAGGGGCTGTAGTCGAGCGGTGAGGTCAGGTCATGCACGCAGTCGATGGCGTTGCCGAGGAAGAACGAGACTGCCAAGCCTTGACCGGGCGAGTTGACGATTTGACCGCAGAATTCGCCGGCTTCGCAGTCACTGTTGGAGCCGCATGAACGAACTTCGGTGCAAGCGCCCGAGGCGCCAAGGCAATCGGCATTGGTGGTGCAATCGAGCACGTCGCAGAAGTTGCCCGCGCCGCAATCGGCATCTTCGGTGCAGGTCACGTTGTTGTCGTTGCTGCAGACGGCGACGCTGCACGAAAGACTATCAAGCACGCTGTCGCCAGCCGGGGTCTGACATTCACCACCGAACACGTCGCCTTCGAACACCGCGACGCTGTCAAAGATGTTGTTGAGGTAATCGGCGACGGCTTGGTTTGCAACGGGAGGACCGTTGGTGCTGAAGTTGGGATCGCCGAGGTCACGGTTGGCGTCGATGTTGCCGCGAACCACAAACGAACCGCTGCCCGCGATCTGGTAGCCGGTGCATGCGTCGCAGTTGTCCAGCGTGGTGTCGATGTTCGGGCGGACGTAGCCATCGATGTCACAATCGCAGAGCGGATCACCATTGGCGTCCACGTCTTTGCAAGTGTTGACGACTTCGTAGAAACCGCGGAAGGCGTCGCGAGCTGAGCGGCTTCCACCTGCGAGACCCGTGTAACCAAGACCCAAACGGGTGTTCTGCACGGTGCCTTCGACGCGACTCGAACCGCCCTTGTTTGACGGCTGATGAATCGGTCCGACGAGGTCGGTCTGGCTGTCAGCGGTCTTCGCAGCGATGTTGTCGCCGCGTCCCCAACTCGGGTCGATGTTGATGGAGTTCATGAATGCGTTGTGCGTTCCCGAACCGACGTCACGCGTGATGGCAACGATGTTTTCACCGCTGGGCATACGACCGGTGGCGAAGAGATACTGCAGTTCGCTGAACTTGATGTTTTCAATTCCGGTTCCACGGTTCGAGATCGGCGTGACTGGCACCCATGCGGCGACATAGTCAAAGAGCGTATTCTCGTCCGGATTGTCGGTGTCGAAGTTGAGCGTTTCGACGGTGCAATCACGGGACAGTTCCTGAAGCTGGCTGACATTGCCTGTGGACGATTCAAGGAAGTTCAAACCGTATCCGGGTGCGGTCGGGTTGCGGTTCCACTTGGGCGAACCACCGGCAACAACGGCCCACGAACCGGGTACGTCAAGAAACGCGCCGTCAATCGAGCACTGCTCGAGCGGCGTGCCGGTGCTGTTGACGCCGACGATGTTGGCGACACCGTCAAGGGCGTACTCGAAGCGGTTGAAAATACCAGCTTCTGACGGCGGTTCGTCTGCCAACGTTCCGCAGAGTTGGCTGTCGATGAATTCGGAGAAACCGTTGACCGAACCGACGCTACGATAGTTGAACGCCCACCAGGTATTGAGCGGGCTGGCCGGTGCATACGCGGTCGAAAGCTGATCGGTGAACATAAACGTTGGGTCGGGGTTCACGAATCCAAAGAACCCATCGTTGTCAACGTCGATCCAGTCGTTGGTCGATGACGGTTGACGGAAGAAGTCCACGAACAAGGTCGCGCCGGCCATATTGACCTGTCCGCCGTCGATCGTGATGTTTCCTTCAACCCCGGCTCCATTGCTGTTGCAGTCGATTTGCGCCTGTGCGGTTGATGCGCCCAGCCATGTCGCCGTCGCCGCTAACGCGCTCAAGCCGACCTGCCGAACTCGGATGTGCTTCCAAGCCCCTACGATTCTTTGCATTTTTCCTCTCCAAGTGTAGACGTACATTCCACGCCTTCATTCGTACCGACGAATGAAGCCAAGCCCATGGTCTGGTTTTCAAGCAGATGAGACTTTGCGCAGCCGGGGATTCCCCTCCACTACTGCGCGTTCATGTTCAGGATCTCGTTCTCGCCCGACAGCGAGTAATAGCGATCTCCCCATTTGCGTGTGCGCAACGACTCCAACGGTGTCATGCGCTCAACATGGTTGTCCAGAAACGTGAAGTTGGCGGTCCCGCCGTAGTTCTTTTCGTTTCCGCCCGGGTGGTCACGGCCCACCGCGTTGATCTGAGGCACCCCGGACGTGTAGTCCAGGATGTTGGTCTTGTTCTTAACGACGCCCGACGCCAACAGACCGTAGTCTTCAGGTGTCTTGGGCAGCCCGATTTTTCCGTAGATGAATCCCGGGTTTGTTCCGGGCGCCTGGTATTCATTGGCTCCGGAACCGAGGTGATAGAACACATTAACTGGACGGTGCGACTTGACGAGAATCTTTCCGCCCTGCGTGACGCCCAATGCGCGCCAGTTGCTCAGGTATTCGGTGTACAGGATGGTGTCGCCCGGACGTTTGATCCGGTTTTCCTGCACGAGCAGATTGGTTCGCTGCCCGCCGGATAGCGCCGGCGTGAACTTGTTTCGGGGAATGATCGCCGCGTTGGCGGTGTAAGCCATGCGCACGGCCTGCCTGTCTTCCAACGTGTTTGGCGACGTGTTGTTTCCGTCGTCAATTTGATCGGAGTTCCAGTTTTCCGGCAATGGTCCGGGATTGGTTCGCGGTGCGCCCCCCTTGTTGAAGTTGGGACACTGAAACGCTTCTTCCTTCACCTTTCCGCCGGAATAGAGAAAGTATGACCAGTGAAGATATCCATTTGGCACCGACGATGTGGACTGCACCGTCAGCGACCAACTGCCTGATTTCGATGTCGGGTAGGCGTAGGACGGTGGAAAGAATGCGCTGTTCTCAGCCAGATACATCGAGGTGGCTTGGCCGACCTGGCGGGCGTTCGCCGCACACTTGACCGCCTTGGCTTGATTGCGGGCCGTCTTGAGACTCGGCAGCAAAATGCTGATTAACAATGCGATGATTGAAACGACCACCAGCAGTTCGACGAGGGTAAACCCAACCGCTCGTCTGGTTGATGCAAATCGCATGAGACTCTCCTGAATCACAAAGACAATCGCGTATCGCCTGATACTTCTCCACCGGACACCCTCCGGCTTCGGATGCGTTAAATAGGCGACGATTGTTAAGTGGCGATAAAGGAGAGAATAATTCGGAAATAAAGCAGCCAACGCGCGCCCGAATTAGTCACATCGATTGAAGCGCCAATGGCAGAGAGCAACCCATCTTGACTGGGCGCTCGTGTGGACTGGCAAGATGTGTTTGCGCAGCTTGCGCATGCGGCTAATTCAACAGCGTGACGTTCATCGAATCTTCACGAATTTCAAACAATCTATTTCGCAAAACACGCGCTCGTACCCGC
>JAUIEW010000242.1 GCA_030429365.1 Phycisphaerae bacterium | reverse complement strand
ATGAATCGCACCGATCAACCCAATGTCCAATCATCAGCCCACGAAGAGCACGTGAAGGGTTGGCTGCTCTACGATTCGTCGTGTGGGTTTTGCGATCGGTGGGTTCGATTTTGGCAGCCGATCCTAGCGCGACGCGGGTTTGCGGTGGAGCCATTGCAGAGCGATTTTGCCCGAAGTCGCATTCAACTTTCTGACGATGTGCTGCTCAGCGATCTGCGCTTGCTGCTGCACGACGGCCAACTCGTCGAAGGGGCGGACGCGTATCGCTATCTGATGCGGAGGATCTACTGGGCCTACCCGCTTTATGTCATTTCGATCGTACCGGTGTGTTCCACTCTCTTTGACTGGGGGTACCGGCGCTTTAGAGATCATCGACACCGAATCTCACGGGTTTGCCGATTGCCCTCCCATCAAGTGCAAGACGAACCGCGAAACCAATTCGAAAGCGGTAGGCAAGCCACACGCCATCGCTCCCCGTAATCCGCCGTGCCAACTGCTATCAAATGGTGGGTTTGGACTTGAGAACGTCGTCCAGACTGAGGTGCAATTCGAGAATACGGTGCAATTGCGTCACGCGGATCGTGTCGGTGATTCGCTTGTGTACATTAATCAGCGCGATTCGCCGCTTTTCAAACGAGAAGCTCTTGCTCATCTGGACAAGCGCACCCAGCGCGACACTGGGAGCAAATCGGACCTTGGCCAGGTCGAGGACGATGGGGACTCCAGGTCGGACTGCAGCCTCACCGAGGACGAAGTCCACAAGCTCACGAGTCGATGATTCGTCCAAGGACCTGCTCTGCACTTCGATGATGAGCGCCTCATCGTGCGGCTGAACAATTGCGTTGACCGATTCTTCCATGAACGGATCATCCATCGAGTTAGGCGGTCTGTCAACGCTGTTCTACGGATTGGCTCAATTGACAGTTCCTCGAGCCAAGAAGCCAAGAATTCAATTGAGGGCAGGCACTGGGTGAGGCGTATGAGAACCAAAAAAAAGGCGGTCAAGCGAGTAAATCGCCTGACCGCCTCGTAAATCAGTTTTCGTACGTCAAACCATTTGATAATGCAGCCAATGGGCCTCAAACCCAAAGGTCGGGTCGGCGTCAATTACTTGCGGCGACGACCTGCAACCAACGCACATCCGCCCAGCATGAGCATCAATGATGCTGGCTCGGGAATCGCGGGGTTGGTCGGGAACTGCTTGAAGTTGAAGGTGACCGGGTTTGCGCTCGACAGATCGGTGTCGATCCACAGCGCACCACCCAAGAGACCTGGGTTAAACGTGCCACCGTTGGGAACGATGCCACCTTCGACATTCAGGTCAGTCATCTTGTTGGGATCGCCAAAACCATGTTGGTCCGCGAAGTTCTGAGTGCCAAAGGGTGACGTGTCGAACGTGCTCGACTGCGACACGTTGAACCAGGCCTGCCCACCATCGATCAGCGCCCAGTGATAATCAGTCCACTCAAAACCAGTGTTGTTGATGATGTTTTCGTCATTGATCACGATGCTCGGGACAGTCGTAGCATCCGACCCGGTCTGCGTGAATGCAATTTCGATTGGTGGGAACTGCCCGAATTCCGGGCCGTCATCGAACTGCTTGGCGATCTGAATGACGGTTTCAGTACTGGTCGTGTTGTCAACGACAATACTGGCCACGTTGCCATTCATTACTTCGGCTTGCCAACCGCCTCCAATATCAATGGGGGCTGCGAATGCCGGCGAAGCCATAAGAACCGTTACGGCGAGAGAGAAGACGCCGCGGATTCCCGCGCTATTGCCTTTCAGCATTTTCCTGCTCCTTCCAATTGCTGCTCGACGTTGGCCGATCGATCGATCGATTGGGGGCTACGCCGAGTATCCTCCGAGAGAGAGTCACATGTTTCCCATGGTATCAATTGCAGAATCTCAATACCAGTCTGATTCACCAAAAAAACATCCAAAAAGCCCGATGATCGGGCGCCGGTCGATTGAGATTTCGACCGGCGCGACCGATCAGTTTATTCGGACTTTGTTAGCCTATGGGCCGCACGTTGCCGAGCAATCGACATCGATTCCGTACGGTCCATCATCACAGCGGAATGCCGCAAATCCGGTGATCACTAGGACATACGTATCTCCAGGGGTGAGCCCGTCAACACAAATGTCACCGAGCAGCCCAGCCTCGTCCTCACTACAACCGACCTCGGTCCAGAGCGACTTCACGCACGGCGTCGTCTGATTGACTGCGTAAAGCGTGTAGACCGAGTCATCTGCAGTCGAGTTCAGGTCTGTACGGATGCGAGCTGACGTACCCGAGGGCACGAATTCATAGTACTCGGTGCAGGGGTTGCCTGAGGTCGAGCAAGTGTGGTCGATGTCGTTCACGTTGTTGGTGGCGTCAATCAGATCTGCAAACGTCGTCTGATCACAGGCCAACGGTGCACGATCTTCACACTCGTCGTTTCCAGTACCCGGCTGCGGGCATGAAACCGAAGCGCAAGCCACGCCGTCACCCTGGTAGACACCGCCCTGACCGTCACATGCGGCTTGGTCAGCAACGTCGTCGCATGAGCCGTCTGAGTTGCAGCATCCGCCGCCCATCGGCGGGGGACCGTCGCAACCATTCGGCGTGACGGTGACCACGATGTCGTCAAAGTTGTTTCCGCCGAATTCCTGGATCTGGATCCAGAATTCGTCGCCAACGTTGACGCTGTCGACGCAGACGCAGGAGTCACGCGTTCCGCCGGTACCGTTCTGATCTTCGTCCTTGCACGGTGCGTCGGGATCGGTGCCACCGGTGGTGCAGTCGTCGTCACAGTCGATTTCTGTGCCGCCGCATGCATCGTAGACGGCTACGATGGTGTCGACTTCACTTCCACCAATCGAGTCATCGACGTAGGAGCCACACGTTTCGATCAACAGTGAACCAGCGGTGGTGGCCGTGTACATGAACCACGAGTCGGCTGAACCGAAGGTCGTGCATGACGGATCCGGATCATCCACGCCACCATCAACGATGGCGCCCATGTTCATTCCGTCGAAGATCTCGACGGCATCGGTGCAAACGTCGCCATCGTTCGACATTGGGCAGGTGACGCTGCCGCAGTCGCTGGCATCGCCCTGATAGGTTCCGCCGCCACCTTCGCAGTCACCCTGGGTCAAATCGTCTGAGCAGGAACCGTCGTCATTGCAGCATGCACCGGTCGGAGCCGCACACGGATCAGGCGTACAGCTGACGCCGTCGCCTTGGTACGTACCAGACTGGCTGTTGCAATCGGCTTCGGTCAGAACCTGGCAGTTGTCCGCGATGCAGCAAGCACCGTCAGGATCAGGCGTGCCATCGATGGTCGGACGCTGCTTGAAGGTGAAGTTGACCGGAGGACCTGAGAGATCCACGTCCATCTTCAGGACGCCCGTGCCCGTTCCTGGGAAGTACTGGCTGTTGTTCGGCACCACGCCATTTTCCGCGTTGAGCGACTTGGCCTTGGTGTTGGCCGGTCCATCGATGAAGCTTGCGAATGCCTTGTCGGCGAACGGCAAGGTGCTCCAAGCTGACGAACCTGCGACGTCGAACCAGACTTCATTGGCGTCGAAAAGACTCCAGTGGTAGTCGGTCCAATCGACACCCGTTGCGTTACGAACACTTTCTTCACCGATGATGATTGAACCAACGGTGTCTTCGTCATCGCAAACCTGGAAGAAGGTCACGAGGACAGGCGGCACCAAACCGGTCGGTGCTTCCGGACCCTGCGTGAATTCCTTGGTGATTTCGATCAGAGCGAAATCGCCCGTCTTGTCGACGCGGAAGAAGAAGAAGTCAACGTCGGCCACCGGAGCGCCAGAGACGCACCAGCCGGCGAAGTTGCCGTTCTCAACACCGACGATCGGGGTGGTTCCGTCCGGGCATGCATCTGGACCGCATGCCGGCTCGAGATCGTCGCACGGTCCAGCACCAGCGCCGTCAAGTTCCAGCGACCAGCTGAGGAGGCTTCCCGTGTCCTGACCAGCGTCGTCAACGACGCTGAGCGTCCACGTACCGGCGCTATTTTCGCCGTTGAAGATTGACAGGCCTTCACCGTTGAGGCTGGCGGAGTTGAACGTACCCGTCAGCGGTTCGGCACAGACAACGTCACCGGCAGCGTCATCAATGGTGATGTCCGCGTCGGCATTCGTGCCGCAGGCATCCTGCATGATGATCGACGACGTGGTTCCGTTGTGGGTCAGCGTGATGTCGAGGTCGCCCAGGAAGGTGTGCTCGACTTCGATGCTGACGTTGACATCGCCAACTGCGAATGCATCAGCCACGTTGATCGTGTCTTCGATACCGGTGGGATCATTGTCGGGAATAGCGATACCGCCACCACCTGCGTACGAGGTCGGGTTGCCAGCCGGAGGTGCGTCACAGGAAGTGTCGTTACCGAGGTACGTGCCGGCCATGTTGAGGCAGTCGGCTTCGGTTTCGATCGAGCAACCCTTGCCAACGCAGCAAGCGCCGGTGTTCTCGAAGCACGCCAAAGCGAACTCGGTCAGGCCACCGGTTTCGAAGCTACCGTTGTCGCCAACCTGGAAGAAGTAGGTGGTTCCGTTGGTAACAGAGAGCTGGCCGGCTTCACCATCACCGAATCCATTGTCATCGATGCAGATGAGTTCGTTGAGGTCGGTGCAGTTGTCGCGAACGACGAGGATTGAGTCGTAGGTGCTCGTGACAGTCATGTCCAGGAGGCAATCCTGGTCAGCCGTCCACTCGTACCAGATGTCGTTCTGCATCATGCCAGTGGCGCCGAAACCGTCGCACGATCCGGCAGGACCATTCGGAATCGAAAGGTCGTTATCGACTGCTGAAACGAACGGAACGGCATCAACGATGATCGCTGATTCGCAGGTTTCGTTGGTCGCGAGAACCGGACAGGTGACACCGCTGCACAGCGTGTTGTCGCCCTGATAAGTTCCGCCGCCTGAGACGCAATCGGCTTCTTCGACTTCCGTGCAAGTTCCGTCGTTGGCACAGCACGCACCGGTCGGCAACGCAATGCCGCACTCAACCGTGATCGTGTTGTCCACGTCGAAAATGCCGTCGTCGGGAAGATCATGTCCGCCCGAGTAGAAATCGAGGAGAACGAAGTAAGTATCGCCAGGCGTCAAACCACCCACGAACAGATCGGGGGCGCCAAAGCCATTGGGGTTAACGATGTCCGGGCAGCCGTCATCGTTGCAAGTGAATTCGGTCAACGCACCGCACGTGCTGTCCGCGGTGAAGAGGGTCATGACCGAGTCCTGCTCTGAGTCACTGGTGCACATTGAAATGTGGGCAGTGGTGGCCGACGCAGTGAACTCAAACCAGACCGACTTGTCGTGCGTGAAAGGACCACCGACAGCCAGCTCGCAGCTGCTGGTCAGCGGGACCGGTTCAGCGTTGAAGGCCTGGAGCGTGAATGTCTCGGTACCACCACAAGCGATCGGTGTTGCATCAACGCAACCGTCACCAGCGCGACCGGTACCGGCTTGGACTGGACGGGGAACGAACCCTGACTTCGTGCGAAGTGCAGTCTCTGCCTTGTCGAATCCCATGCCCGGATCGAGGATCGAGATCGACGGGCTGCCGTCCGTGATATTCACCACACCACGGACCAGATCGCTGACCGATGCCTGCTGCTGATTTGAAACCAAATCACTGTCAGCACCGCGGCGTGCCGGGACCGCGCTGACGACTTGCGTGTCGGCGCCGGGCATCACCATCTTGACGGTGACAGGAGCAGCATTTTCGCGTTCGATAACCAACTGGAACTCGCTTGGAGGGTTGGTCATGCTGAACACGCCATCATGATCAGGTTCCAAACTCCCCGAAGCGCTGTCGTCGACGTACAGCACCGTCAACCCGGTGAGGCGCGTCGAGCCATCCATCAATACGAATTCAAACACGGGGTCTTGCGATGGGTTCGCATTTTTAACGACCCCCTCGCTGCCGCCGGCTGACATCGGGCGTGCTTGCATCTGCCCGAATACCACACTTGGAATACACATGCCCGCTGTCAAACATCCCACAGCAAGCATTGACCGAATCTTTTTCGTCATAGCCATCCCCTTTCGATTGCGTCTTGTGAAGGACGCAGGCCGAATCTGTTACGACTCAGCGTCCACCTTGCGTTTCAGTTATCAGAATGATTAGTCAATAAACGTTTACCTGTGCTCTCAACTTACTTGTCTCAATGTCACCTGTTCTGTCTGCCATTGCCAAATTTGCATATATCATATATGCGGCGACAACCCATCGCCGCGCTTTAGCTATGCAATGACACGCATGCCTGAACCGCGCAGTCCAATGACTTCGCGATTCAGGGCGATGCGTGTTTTGATTTCTACTCGAATATGTGATGGATCGAACATCCGTTGTCTTCTTCACCCTCGACCAGTTGCTTCTTTTCCCAAACGTCGAATCGGAATCGGCGACGCATAACTACGACGCACAAACGTCGCGCACTCCATGCGATCGCCGCGCAGCTAACACCCAACAAGTTTTGCAGACGCTACCTTTGGCAGGAATTGGATATGGTTCGCAACGCTTCAGCAGAAACACACCCGACCCTGGCTGTGTCTCTCGCATCTCCCCTGACTGAAAAGCCACGAAACCTCGCGCAAACCCAACGGACATATATGTCCCAGTTGCGTCAAAGTTCCTGCCTTCCAGTGTCTGATTGTAGCGAACCTTATGGGACCGCGCCTAGCCCCTAGATGAAACTTGTCAGGCTGGGACGAGTAGTTGAACTTGGTTGAATTACTGCTTTATGTGGTCGGATGAAGGCTGGATTTTCCAAAACGCTCTCTCAGGAGGCGATGCACTTAGCTAATATCGGTCCACGACTACCGGTATCGACAAATCACATGACCGCTTCGGTGTAGATGCAACCTTGATGCTCGGTGCCCGCACCTGAATCCAGCTTATACGTCATATTCTGTATATTCATTGTATTCGTTACAAATTCTCTGTTTTGTGTGTTGGCATATCCCCTCGCTGTATTCGACAGTTCAGTCGCATCGAACGGAGATCGCTCACATTGGACGATGTCTTGCGCCTCGTCCGGCGGGTGCAGCGGCTCTCCCACGCCATCGATCTTACGGTCAACGCGAAGGAGAAAATCAAATGAAGATGCGGGTGCATTGTGCCATTGCTGTCGGCATGTCTGGTCTTGGATTGATAGGCTGTCAACAGAAGAGCACATCCGTCAGGGTTTGTTTCAGTCCACCGAGTTCGCACTCGGAGTTGGCCTCCAAGACACCGGGTGAACGCGACACTCGATTGGCGGCGGACCACCCGACAGGAAGCGAATCAGTGAGCCGCGATGGATTTGTCGAAGACCTGACGCCTTCCACCACAGATTCGACGAGCATTGTCCTTTGGGGGGATGGGTTCCCGAGACAAGAAGTTCGTGATCTGGATTTGGCACTCGCTCCAGGGAATTACGCTTTTCTCTGCCGATTCGTCAAAGCGGAAGACAACCTGTCGGGTACGCTTCGTGTCCATCATCCCGACGACCAGCTTTGGCAGACGTTGGAGAAGTGGCGTCATCAAGTTCCCGATCAACGTCGCCGCCTGGGCGGGGTGCTCGTCCTGGTCGTCCTCTACATGGGCGCCGAGGTCGCGGGCGGGATCGCGTCGGGCTCGCTCGCGC
>JAUIEW010000455.1 GCA_030429365.1 Phycisphaerae bacterium | reverse complement strand
CGATCGGCGTGTCTCACCTCGTGCAATCAACGCGGGCTGGGGCGGGCTACGGTTTCACCCTTGTATTCGTGGTTCTGCTGGCCAACCTGTTCAAATACCCGTTCTTTGAATTCGGTCAACGATACGCGGCATCGACCGGTGAGTGCCTGTTGGTTGGATACAACCGCGTCGGCAAGTGGGCGCTGATTTTGTTTGCGCTGGTGACGCTTGGTTCGGGCATGCCAACGGTTGCGGCGGTGACGGTGGTGACCGCCGGTCTGGCTGCGAATGTTTTTGCGGTAGAAATATCGCTGGCGATGTGGGCTGCGATCGTGGTGGGAATCTGCTTGGCGCTGTTGGCGATCGGTGGTTATCCCTGGCTCGACAAAGTCATGAAGGTGATGATGGTCTTTCTCGCCTTGAGTACCGCGGTGGCCGTCGGCGCTGCGCTCACCAAAGCGACGCCAGCTGCTTTCAAGTTGGTGCCCGTTTCAAAATGGGAACTGGGGTTTCTTATCGCGCTGATGGGATGGATGCCGACCCCGCTCGACATTGCAGCCTGGCCGTCGCTTTGGATGCAGGAGCGCTGCGCCCAAACGGGTCATCGCCCAACGATGCGTGAAGCGCTGTTCGATTTCAATCTCGGTTACATCGCCACGACTTTCATGGCCATCATGTTCGTCAGCCTCGGAGCGCTGGTCATGTACACCAGCGGAATGAAACTTGAGACGACGGCGGTCGCGTTCGCGGCACAACTGATCTCGATGTACACCGAGGCGCTTGGCGACTGGAGCCGGCCTTTCATTCTGACGGCGGCATTGACGTGCATGTTCAGTACGACGTTGACGGTGATCGATGGCTACCCGCGGGTGTTGGCGGAGTCGATTCGCATCCTGAGATCCAGCGACACAACGAACGTGCGTGCGTGGTATTGGGGATTCAACATCGCGCTATGCGCCGGGGCGGTTGTAATCATCGCGTACTTCATGGCCCGGATGACGAAGTTGATCGATTTTGTCACCATTGTCGCGTTCGTATCCGCGCCGATTCTTGCCTATATCAACCACCGCACGATTCGCCTGCGAAATTTGCCCGATGCGTCGCAGCCGCCGAAATGGCTGAGCGGGTTGAGCATCGCCGGGATGGTGTTTTTGGCGTGTTTTTCAGGTGTCTACATCTACAAATACATTATCCTCAAGTACCTTATTGCCTGACGCACGATTGCGGAGGGAAGAGACCCGTGTCCTCGACTTTACACCTGCGCCCGTCTAGACTTGTGGCATAGGACAAAGGCGCCAAGGTGACATGTCCCCCGATGTCGACGGTGTTGGATTCAATTCCATTATTCAAAGGCTATACGGATGAAACATGCTCAACGAAACACCTTCGGTACCATGCTGATGGTGATGGCTTTGTCGATGTCGTGGTCAGCCGCTTTCGTCAACGCGGAAGTAACGGAAATTCGCTCGCAGATCGTTTCCATGTCGACGGAGTTTGTTGACGGCGAGCCCGGTTCGACGGATCAATCGGTTGAAGACTTT
>JAUIEW010000241.1 GCA_030429365.1 Phycisphaerae bacterium | reverse complement strand
CATCAAAGTTCGCTCCACTTGGAATGAGTTGACCTCCGAATGTTGGGGTCAACAATGAATCTTCGATTTCTAATTCGCCTGATCCTGAAGTGCCTTGGACAATGTTTGACTGGGTACCGGGGATCAATATCGGTATCTGCAGGAAGCTTGAGGTCCCATTGTCGATCCCTGTCTGCTGGTCGGATCTTCTCGTAATGTCGAGCCACGATCCGCGCCAGTCAAAATACTCGGCTTGCCCCGGGTTCGCATTGTCGAATCGAATCAAATCTGCGTCTGCATTCAAAGCAACTGTCGCAACCGCAAGGAGTCCGATTGAAAGCCTCAATGTTTGGGGCATGGTCACTTCTTTCCTAAAAACGGACGCCGCGCCGAATCAATCCAATCGCCGCAATGATGGCCGCAATTGAAAGTGTGCCCGGTTCTGGAAGTCTGACGACAAACGCCCTGTAGTTGTCGCCCTCAAGCAGATCGATATCGTACCCATACCCCGCGATGGTCAGGCCGTCATCTGAGATTGCACTGGCCGCGATTGGTACGAACCCGCCAAGATCAAACCCGTATACATCGGTCAGGACATCCTTAAGCGCCCTCATGCCATTGACCTCATCCCAGATCGTCGCGGCAGAGGTTAATCCATCCTGCGGTTCAATCTCGGCATATCCCACGACAACACTTCCATCGCCGGAGGTCGCACTCGCAGCGCTGGACAGACCGCCGTCGGGTAGTTGGCCGAGTCCGGTCATCACACCGTCTCGCCAAATAAACGCCTCGTCTCGGTTCGTGGCCCCCGATTTGCTAGTACCTACAATCGTGGTTCCATCCGACGATACGCCGTTGGCTGCGCTCTGAAACTCGCCACCAGAAAGATCGCCCAGCCCAGTCATCGTACCATCGCGATAAACAAACGCCTCTTGCCCCAATGCCGAGTGACCGGTTCCGACGATGACTGAAGCATCGGCGGAAATGTCATTGGCCACGCTGTTGAAATCGCCGCCGGGCAAATCTCCCAAGCCGGTCATTGCTCCATACCAAACGAATGCTTCACTACCCAACGAGGATGTTCCGCCACCCACAATGGTCAAGTCGTTCGACACACCCCGTGCCTCGCTGTAGTACGCACCGCCGGGCAAGTCGCCAAGTGGAACCGGCCCGCTGCCCCCGCTCCAATACACTGCTTCGGTGCCGGACGTCCCGTTGCCTTGCCCCACGACATACGCACCGTTCGGGGAGATGTCGTGTGCAAAACTGTTGAGTTCCGGCGAAACGGATGGCGATGCTCCGGCGAGATCTCCCAGGCCAACAAGGTTTCCTGTATCCCAAAGTAAGGCTTCGTTGATCCCGGAAACGTATGTAATGCTGGTGCCGGCGACTTTGGAACCATCTGCCGAAATCGCCGCTGGGTGTGTTCGCGGTATACCGCCTTCAGGATGAAGATTTTCGACAACGTAGATACCCGGCGCCAGACCTGCCGAAGCAGAATGTGTCATGACCATGAGCATTGCGCTCGTTGCGATTGATGCCAGTAGTTTGGTTTGCATGGTACCAATTCCCTCACTAGAACAATCGAATACTAGTACGCGAGGCATTGTATCACATCACCATGCTGATTTGCATCAAGCATTATCTTTGCTGACGGGCTGATTTCAGCTTGTCTTGACCAAATCCAGGATCGCGCCGTGGATTTTCTTGGTGGCTGCGTTTAGTTCTTCGTGGGAGGGTTTGGATGGGAATTCTGTAAGGTCGACCGGTTCGCCGAAGCGGATTGTGGCCCTGTGCGGCGCGAAGAAGCCAGCCGCGATCCCGTCGCGAAACACCGTGCCGCTGATACCGACCGGTATGACCGTCGCGCCTGATCGCAATGCCAACATCGCGACGCCGTTTTTCGGTTCGGCGACTTCACCGGGATCGGGGATGCGGCCCTCAATGAAAATGCCCAGTGCGTCGCCGTTCTTCAATCGGCGAAGCGCCTCGCGGGCCGAGTTGGCATCGTTGGCATCGCGCTCGACGGGAATGCAATCGATCGAACCGACGAACCACTGCGCGATCGGGATGCCCGTGTACTCCTTCGCGATCAAGAAACTGATGCGACGATGATGGCACTCGGCGTAAATCATCAACGGATCGGGCGTCGATGAATGGTTGGCTGTGATGATGACGGGGCCTTCGCGCGGAACGGTGCACGGTCCGACGCGTTTGAGCTTGTACCAGAACCGGCAGAAAAACTCGTTGAAGCCGCGCGTGATCGACAGGCCGATCGGATCGGGTTGGTTGGTGTGGCGAATCACCAGCGACGTCAGGCCGACGGTTAACATTAACAGGCCGATCCCCATCGCGATCAGTCCGCACCAACGATCGATCTTCTCCCAATGCGGTATTCCAAGAACGCCACACGCCAGCAGCAATCCGGTCATCGTGCAAAGATCGAGCACGCCATAAACGCGGCCCCGATAGCGGTCGGGAACAATGCGTTGAAGCAGCGCGTTGTAGCTCGTGATCAAGCCCGAACCAAAGAAGCCAGCCACCATGATTCCGATCGCACCGAGAACGTATGCGACGGAGTTGTTCCACCAGGAGATCGTGCTGACGGCCATCAATGTGCCAGCCAGCCCCGCACCAATGAGCGACCAGGTGATCGCGACCTCGCTGCGAAGTGCGTCCTTCAACACAAACAGCGCACCGGAACCCAGCACCATCCCAACCACCAGGTACGCCCGAAACATCGAAACATCCTGATACGACTTGAGCCCGAATGAGTGCTTGACAATCGCGGGCACGATGCTGTTCAGACCAGCCGCACTGAACCAATACACCGTGCCGAAGATGATCAACTGCATCACGCGACGATGGCAGAGGATGTATCGAACCCCGCCGGCGACTTGCGGAATGAAACGCTCCTCGCGCACCACCTGCGTGCGGTCGGACTTCGGCGCGATGATAAAGAACACGAGGATGGCGCTGACCGCGAAGGTCGCCGCGTCGGCTTTGAACGCCACACCCGGCATGTTGTCGGCCAACCATCCACCCAAGACGGCTGAGATGATCGTCGCCAATACGCCGACACCGCGAATCAGCGCATTCGCTTCGACGAGTTGTTCATCCTCGATCAACGTCGGAAGCATCGCCGACCGCGCGGGCGAAAACATCGCAGCAAATATTCCGACGAATAGCAGCGGAAGGTAAGGCCCCCAATCCGACGAATACGGCGAAAGCCAAACGATCAACGTCGCGAAGAACAGCATGAGCGCAATCCGCGCGATGTCCGCAAAGATCATCAACCCGCGCCGCGGATAACGGTCGGCTAACATGCCCATTAGCGGGCCGAACAGAAAGAACGGGATGAAGAACACAAACATCATCCGCGCCTGGAGCGGAATGATATCTACGCCCTCGCCCAAGGCGTTCTGCATGCGCAGAATCTCCATCTCCGAAAGATGGTCGCCCATCGCGCTGACAAAATACGCGCACCACAACAGCAGAAAATTGCGGTTCTTGAGCAATGAAATGGGCTTTTTGAGCGACAAGTCCGATTCCCGTCGAAGTTTCTGAAGGATTCAAATTCCAGTCGCGATACTATCCTTGGTGATGGCAGGCGAGTCAATTGTAATGATGGGGATCAATTGCGGCGTCTTGGATGCGTTTGTATGATTCTCACACATTGATGAACGGACCCGCAAGCCTCGCCCTTTCGACGCCCGCGTACAATCGCGTTCGATCGGTCAGGCGCTACAAAATTTCGCACACAAAAGGAGTCGCGAACGATGAAACAACTCATGGGATTGAAGTTTGCATTGATGTTGGCCGGGCTGTTGGTCTTGCCGTCAGCCGCAATGGCTGAGGATGCAACGGCGAAACCACGCGTCAAGTTCAGCACGACGCTCGGCGACATGGTGATTGAATTGGATACCGAGAAAGCCCCGATCACCGCTGCGAACTTCATCACCTACGTCGAAGACGGGTACTATGACGGAACGATCTTTCACCGCGTGATCCCGACCTTCATGATTCAAGGCGGCGGGTTCACCGAAGACGTCGAAAAGAAAACAACAGGACTTCGGGCGCCGATCAAACTGGAGTCAGACAATGGACTCAAGAATGCCAAGTACACGATCGCGATGGCCCGGGGCGCACCGAACTCGGCGACCAGTCAGTTCTTCATCAATGTCGCGGACAACCACCGGCTGAACCATCGCGAGGGCTATCCCGGTTATGCAGTGTTTGGCATGGTCGTCGAAGGACAGGATGTCGTCGAGAAAATCAGAACGACCAAGTGCATTCTGCATGACAAATACAGGACCCCAGACGGCGCCGTCACACCAGAGGTCGCCGTTGTAATCAAGAAAGCCACCGTCATCGGGTCGGAAAAGAAAGACGACAAGAAAGAGGAATCGAAAAAGGACGGTTAACCGCCCTTGATTGCGTCGATCAGGCCAACTTAAGAATCGATTGCTGCAAATAAAAGACGACCCGCGTATACGTTGCGTGTACGCGGGTCGTTTGCTGCGATCTTGTCTGGCTTGAAAGACTTAGTCTTTGATCGGCTCAATCGCCCGGCCATATTTTGTGACCTGTGTTCCCCAGTTGTCGCCTATAGTTGCCGCGATCTCAGCTCGGTCGATGTGCTTGAATTCGATTTCGAGCAGGGGCGTTGATTCGACCAGCGTTTCATTGAACCCCAATCGCGTCTTCACGAAGTAACCGATTTTATATGGGTCCTCGATGATATCGCCGCTCTCAGTGTCTTTGAATCGATACCAAAACTTAAGATTGATACCGTCAACCATGTAACCGTGTTCTTCGGTGATGTGAAAGTCAATCCAGCATCGGTCGTCTTCGTTGCGCCGCACAGGTTTGACATGGATCTTGGCGAGGCCAGCCTCAACAAGTTTTGTTCCTTCGGGAATCGGCTCTTCCCAAACCGGAACTTGTGATTTTGCGGGCTGAACAACCCCATCGTCCGGCGCATCACTTGCTGTCAAAGTCAAATAAGCAGCAGCCCCGAGCAACACAGCCAATACAGCTATAATGATTTTCATCGTCATTAACTTTCACTAGTAAGTCGCGAACGGACAACCCGCCCCTTAATTCAGCCTAGCTTTTTGCACACGTCGCACAACCGTGCGCCCAAGCCTTCGATTTTGGATCGCAACTCGGCGTCGCTGATCTCACCATCGTCCCCGATCATCTCATGGGCATTGGTAACGGCATGCTGCTCCGGCAAGACGACCACTCGAATGTTTCCAAGAATCGCACGAAGATGCACCAATCCTCGAAGCCCGCCAAGCGCGCCAGGCGATGCACTCATGATGACCGCCACCTTGCCGGCGAATGCTTCCAAGGGGGCTTCTCCTTCAGCTGGCCGGGTCGCCCAATCGATCGCATTCTTCAAAGCAGCCGACAATGAACTATTGTATTCCGGCGACGAGATGAGCATGCCGTCGCACGACTTCAGCAGTTCCTTGAAGCGTTTTGCACCCTCTGGAGGACCGCTCTTGGCTTCTTCGTCTTCGTCAAAAATGGGCAGGTTCAAGTCCCGCAAATCGACGACTTCGACTTGTGCCCCAGCTTGCGTCGCGCCGCGTGCTGCGATTCTCACCAGCCGCTTGTTGTAAGATTTTGTACGGGTACTTCCTGCAAACGCCACGATACGCGGACTTCCTTTCATCCGGTCAGCTCCTGGGGATTGAGGTTCTCGTTGATTCGTGCGAACGTATCCGACACCGGAAGCATACCACCCGACCCGCCATTGTGCCATTGAGGCGGCATGATGACATTGGGCCCGGCAAATGCTAGCCTGTGCGGGCTTGACAAACTTCACATGATCGCGGTCAACGAATGAATCGCGATTGGTCTATTCGTAACTAGAGGACAACCGATGCGAACCTGGGCGATTTTACTGCTGAGTGTAATCATGACGACTTTTCATCCGGCGATCACGCGCGGTGACGAAGGCATGTGGCTGCCCAATCGTCTCCCCGAAGACTATCTCAAAAAGACCTACGGGTTTGAAACCGATCAGGCGTGGGTGGATCACGTCCGCAAGGCGTGCATTCGCTTTGGCCGTGGCGGTAGCGCTTCGTTCGTATCGCCCGACGGCTTGATCATGACCAACCACCATGTCGGCGCAACATCCATCGCCAAGCTCAGCGATTCCGAACACGATTACCTCAAAGACGGGTTCTACGCCGCAACGCGCGACGCCGAATTGAAATGCCAAGGCGAAGAACTTTTCTCGCTCGTCGAAATCCGCGACGTCACCGAGCAGATCGAGTCGGCCGCCAAACCCGGGATGACAGCCGCCGACGCATCCGCCGCCCGCGACGCAGCCAAGTCCGCCATTGAGAAGTCCGCGACCGAAGAAACCGGGCTTCGCCCCGAAATCGTCACGCTCTACGGCGGTCGGCAATACCACCTGTACCTGTACAAAATCTACACCGACATCCGCCTCGTATTTGCACCGGAACAAGGCATCGCATTCTTCGGCGGCGACATTTCGAACTTCGGGTATCCACGCTTCAACCTCGACATCGCGTTCTTTCGCGCGTACGAAAACGACAAGCCGGTCAAACCGGAATCGTATCTGAAATGGTGCCACGGCGGCGTGTCTGAAGACGATCTCGTCTTCGTCGTCGGACATCCCTATCGCACGCAGCGCATCAACACTGCCGCCCACCTCGGTCTGCTCCGCGATGTCGAGCTGCCGATGATTCTCGCCGCGTACAACCAACTCGAGGTTGAACTCTTCCAGTTCCAGGATGAAAGTGAAGAGCATCGTCGCATCGCAACCGACATGCTCCACGGTGTGCAGAACGGGCGAAAGGCGTTCAAAGGAATCCTTGAAGGCCTGCTCGACGCGAACACCATGAAAGCGAAGGATGCCCTCGAAAAGGAACTCAAAGCGTTTATCAATGCCGATCCCAAACGCGTCGCCGAATGGGGTGATCCGTGGAAAGACATCGAGACCGCGATCGGCAAAACAAAGGAGATCTTCCCGGCTTACTACCTCGCCGAGAATCGCCGCATGCGCATGCCCACGCAGTTCAGGGTGGCCAAGCATCTGGTGAGGATGGCTGAAGAACTCGACGCTTGGGATCGTTTGGAATCCGGCTACCAATCGGCGATTGAGGCGGGGGGAGATCCGAACCGTTTAATTTCGATCCGCTTGAGCTATGGTGCCATGCTCAACCGATTGCAGCGTCAGGACGACGCCATCGGTCAATTCAATGCCGCACACGAGCTTGATCCGAGTCATCCGGAAGCCATCACAGCGCTTGGGGATCTCTACTATCAGACGGAGCGATACCACGATTTGCTGCAGATCTATGAGCGCCGGATGGAGCTCGAGAGCAACCCGCAGGCGCGATTGGATGTCGCGTATCGGAAGGCTTCGTTGCAAGAGCAGGCGCTTGAGGATTCGAATGGCGCGATCGCAACGTACGAACATATTTTAGACGAATACGGAGCCGGCCAAACCGACGCATTTCGTGCGCTCGATCGCCTCTATGAGGCGGGTGCGCAGTGGAGCTCGATGGCCGCCATTTTCGAACGACGCATCGAAGACGGCGCTGAGTCCGAGGAAGAGCGTATCGCGCTAAGGTTCCGCCTTGGAGATTTGTTGTACCGCGAGCTTGGCGATAAATCGCGTGCTGTCCAGCTGCTCGACCAAGTGCTGCAGGCTTTCCCTGAACACGAGGGTGCGACGATGGCGTTGCAGCGTATGCTCAGCGACGACGAAGTCGCCTCTTCTGCTGCGCATGTGTTGGAGCCCGTGTACGAAGAAAGTGGGCAATGGGAACAGTTGATAGAAGCACTTCAGGTTCAACACCGTTTCAGCGAGGACCCGACCATTCGTCAGGCGTTG
>JAUIEW010000240.1 GCA_030429365.1 Phycisphaerae bacterium | reverse complement strand
ATCATGGCCCCGGCTGCGGCGCACTTGGCCAAAGGCGGCGGATTTGCTGATTTGGGTTCATCCACAAATCGCGTCGAAATCCTTCAGTCGGTCCACCCAAATCTGGAATCACCCGATCGCCTTGAGGGCAAAGTGATCCACGTCGACCATTTTGGAAATCTGATCAGCAACATCACTGACCGCGACCTGGCATCACTTTCCGAAGATCGAGAAGCGTTAAGCGTTTCGATTGGCATCGGTGATGCCGATTCTCGTCTGATTGGTGTTCTCCAGAAAACCTACGCAGATGCACCGAAAGGGACATTATTGGGGCTGCTTGGCAGCGGCGGGTTTGTTGAAATCGCTGTCCATCTGGGAAATGCGAAGGAAGCGCTCGGCGCGAAAATCGGATCCACCATCGTCATCGAACGAAATTGATTTTGACGCTAAGATGACAGACTGTTCCTGAGCATCATCTTATCTCCATAGTCCTGATAAGGAAATCGACCCATGCCGAGACGTACCAAATCCCTGCGCCAATTGGGTGTTGCACTCTTTTTTGCCATTGCTTCCGCCCCACTGTTGGCCGACTCGACCAAGTCGTCAGGCAACGAAGGCGACCGCAAGCCAATCGTGCTTTCAGAAGAGGCCAAACGCATTCACGAAGCTGGCATTCTGATTGACGGACACAACGATCTGCCGTGGCAAATTCGCAAGCGCAATCGCAACAAGACCGGCCCGGTCGATCTAAGCGTACATCAGGATTCTCTGCAGACCGACATTCCGCGACTTAAGAAAGGCGGGCTCGATGCGCAATTCTGGGTTGTCTACATCCCCGCCGATACGCCACAAGACGGCACTGCCAAGCGCGAGGCGTTTGAGCAATTCGAAGTCATCGAAAAGATGATTAAGGACTATCCGGAGACGTTTGAGCGTGCGCTGTCCGCGGCGGACATCGTTCGCATTCACGGTGAAGGAAAAATCGCCTCGATGATTGGTGTCGAGGGCGGGCACATGATCGAAAACTCACTCGACACGCTCAAGGAATTCTACGACCGTGGCGCACGCTACATGGGCCTCACCCATTCCGACACGCTCGACTGGGCCGACTCCGCCACCGATGAAGCCAAAAGCCACGGGCTTTCAGAATTCGGCAAGTCCGTCGTGCTCGAAATGAATCGACTGGGCATGCTCGTCGACTTGGCTCACGTGTCGCACGACGCGATGCGCGATGCACTTGCGGTCGCCAAGGCCCCGCTGATCTTCTCGCACTCGTCGGCATATGCCATTGCCCCACACATGCGCAACGTGCCTGACGACGTCTTGAAAATGACCAAGCAGAACAACGGCGTTGTCATGGTCAACTTCTACTCCGGATACGTACACCCAGAAGGTGCTCGAAATGTCTCAAAGATGTTTGAAGTTGAGCGAGAACTAAAAGTCAAGCATCCCGAGCAGGCGGATTTCAAAGCCGCTTGGGACAAATGGAAAGCTGAGCATCCGGTTCCCGATGGGACAGTCCACACGCTCGTGGATCACATTGACCACATCGTCAAGGTGGCTGGCGTCGATCACGTGGGTATCGGTTCCGATTATGACGGAGTCGGCCAACTCCCCGCTCAACTCGAGGACGTGTCCTGCTTCCCCTTCATTACGCAAGAACTTCTGAACCGCGGTTACAAAGAAGCCGACATCCACAAGATCATGGGCGGGAACCTCTTGCGTGTGTTTCGCGAAGTCGAACGCACTGCGAAGACGCTGCAGGCGGCCAAACCGATCAACGAGTGACCGCATCGTTTACGGTTCGATTTGCTCTTCCGTTTTGGTCAGTCCGTGGCGCAGCGTGTTTTCGCTGATCGTTCGCGGGCGACAATATTGCAGCAAGTAGTCGAGGCTGCCCAGACGCGCTCCGTCTCCTGAAAGCTGGCGTCCGCCATAGGGCTGAACATCGACTTGCGATCCGGTGATCTTGCGATTGATGTAGAGATTGCCCACGCGGAAACGCTCGCGAGCGCCGGCGATATGCTCCGGGCTGCGCGAATAGATGCCGCCAGTCAGCGCGTAGGGACTTCCGTTGGCGAGTTCGATCGCATGGTCAAAATCGCTCGCCTTCATCACAGCCAACACAGGACCGAACACCTCATCCTGGGCCAACTCGGACTCGGGATCAACGTCTTTGAAGATGATCGGCGCCACATAAAACCCACTTGTCGGAACGCGACTTGAATCGGCCTCAAAGAGAACCGGGTGCGTCTCTTTTTGACGCGAAACCAATGAGCGGAGGCGTTCCTGCGTTTCGCCGTCAATCACCGGGCCGATCGAGTGTCCAACGTCAGCAGGGTCGCCGACTTCCAACTGCTCAGCCGCCCCCGCCAGTTTTCTGCAGAATTCCTCGTAAACGTCGGCCAACACGATCACGCGCGAACACGCCGTGCATTTCTGCCCGCCAAACGCAAACGCACTTTCAAGCACACCCATCACTGCCTCATCGACGTCCACGTCGTGATCGACGATGATCGCGTTCTGCCCGCCGGCATCGATGATCGTTCTCTTGAAGTGGCCTTGACGCGGTCGAACCCGAGCCGCCGCCTCAGCCACCTTCACCGCGTTGGGACTCGAACCGCAAAACGCGACGAGATGAACATCGGGATGCTCGACCAGCCTCTGCCCCACACTTTCGCCAGCCGCAGGCAGATAGTTCACAACACCATCTGGCAAACGCGCGTCGGCCAACAATTCCATCAGCATCGCCGCCACAATCGGGGCTTTGGAAGACGGTTTGGCGATCGCAGCATTTCCCATCGCAATCGACGCGGAGACCATCGCGGACAACATCGCCAGAGGAAAATCCCACGGCCCGATCAACAGGCACACGCCGCAGGGCTCATAAACGAGCACGTTTTCCTCACCGGGGACATCGCGCCGCCGCGGGCGTTCGCCCAATCGTTCCAACAGCGCCGCGTGATAGTTGAAGTAGTCGATCGCTTCGACAACCTCGCCGTCGGCTTGGATGGGGTTCTTGCCAATCTCGCACACGAGTTGGGCGACGAATTCATAACGATGCGATTCCAGGGCTTTCGCGACGCGCCGCAGCACATCGGCCCGGACGTCATACGGTTGGCTGCGCCAATTTGGCATCGCCTTCGCAGCAGCCGCGACCGCCTGATCGGCTTGCGCGTGATCGGCGGAGGCCACCCGGGCGACGATCTGGTCGGGATAAGCCGGATCGTGCGATATAAGCCAGTCGTCCGAACCAACCTCCTTGTCGCCAATCCTCAGCAAACGGTCCTTACCCGTCTTGGAGCGAAGAGTCGCAATAGCCTCCGCGACTTTTTCGCGTTGTTCGCCGCTCGAAAAACCCATGGCGATGGCATTGGTGAAATTCAAACCCACGGAAGAGGCAATCATGGAATAGTCCTCGAATGGATCTTCGTATTGTTTTTGAGGGAGACCCGAGTCGATTGGCCGATCATCGATCGCACCGACCGCCTCAGGCGCCCGCAACAAATCGTCGTACGCGCTGCGATCACCAAAGCGATTCTTCAAGAATGAATCGTTCGATGTGTTCTCAAGCAGTCGGCGAATCAGGTAGGCCATCCCCTTAATCAGTTCGCCGTAAGGACAGTACACCCGCAGGCACCGCCCCATCTCCTGGATCGCGGCTTTGAGCGGCTCGCCCATGCCCGCCAGCATTTGCAATTCGTAATCCTGAAGCGAAAGGTCCATCGATTCGGCGACGGCCATCACGTGCGCCAGCGAGCGGACATTGTGGCTGGCAAACGCTGGGCGAATGATGTCGGCGTTTTCGAGCATCATCGTCGTCAATTCTTCGTAGCACGCATCGGACTGCCACTTCTGCGTCCAGACGGGAATAGACGTACCGTTGCGGATCGCTTTCGTGGTTTCGCTGTCCCAATACGCCCCCTTGACCAAGCGGATTCCGATCTCTGTACCGCGGCGCTTGACCCAGTCCAGCAAGTCGATCATGTCGTGGCGTGCGTCCTGCAAATACGCCTGCACGACGATTCCGGCATCGGGCCAATCTCGAAACTCCGGTTCCATCATCAGGCGTTTGAAAATCCAAAACGTCATGTCGCGATACTTGAAGGACTCCATGTCCACGTTGACGAACACATCCAACTCGCGTGCCCGCAACAACAACGGCGACAAGCGTCCACGAATCGACGCGTAGGCCCGTTCCGGATCGACCGGATCAAACACCGGGTCGAGGGCCGTCAGCTTCACAGAAATGTTCGCACGCGGCATCGGCCCCCGTGACGTCGCATCCAGCAGCGGAACCACGGGCCAATGTTGAGCAGCCTTTCCAAGCGCTTCGATGAGTTCCATGTACGTGCTCGCAGCCGCATCGGCTTGCTGTTCGCCGATGGTCGCTTCGCCGAGCACATCCAACGTAAATGTCATCCCGCGCCGGCGCAGCAACTCCGCATAGGCGATCGCCTCGGTCGTGTTGGTTCCCGTCATGAAACCGCGGGCCATCATGAACGAGCCCTTGCGGATGTTGGCCCCAAGCGCGCGTCCCCACGCTGAATCCGGTCGCTTAAACGCGATCGCCATCTGGAACGGCAGCGGCAGATCCACATCGCCCTGTTGCAGATATTGCTTGAAGTGGTCGGCGATGTCGGCGTCGTCGCGCATATAAGGCAACGCTTCGATGAACCGGAACAATTGCGTCTGCAACCTTGGGTGGGCCGAGAAGTATTCGAGCATCTTGCGATCCCACCATGCCCGATGCCACATCTTGGGTTCGTTGGCGTGGGCTCGCTCAAACAGCTCGTAGCCCAAAGCGCGACTTCGCTCCTGAACATGGGCGTAGGCGGTGGTTTTCGCTTTTCTAGAGGTTGAAATACCGGAAGGTCTGATCGCAGTTTGAATCATCGGTTCACGCGTCTAACCATCGAATGCAGTTGCGATGTCATTACCCGAAACGGTGACGATTTCCATCGGATGCAGAAACGCCAAATGGGCCGATCGCACCGGACATTGAAATACGGCAGAAGCAGCCGACGAATACAAGGCGAGTTGCCGAAGATATGACTCCGCTCTCGTCCCAACGTCCGCGCGCTCGACTCGATCGGTTTTGTAGTCCACAATCTCTAGAGCATCGCCATCTTTGAGAATCCCGTCAACCACCCCGCGCACCAATATTCGATCGTCCGCCCCGCCGTGAACGAGCCGATCAAATCGCTCAAGTGGTTCCGACGAAAGATACATCCATTCACGGATGTACGCATCCGCCCCGTTTCGAATCCGCTGCCCCAGCGCGGTACCGAAAAACCAGGCCATCTGATCGACATCGATATACCCGATGTCGTCAACCGCCAGCAATCCTGCCGCTTTCAGACGTGCCAGTTCACCCACAATTTGCTCGGCCGTTTCGCTTTGGCGAAGGTCGATGTGTTGAAACGCAGCGTGCATCGCCGTCCCCCTCGCCAATGCCTCAGCCTGCGACTGCTTGGCGCCTTTCCACCGCTGCGATCGCGTCGGGCGAACTTGGGATTCATCGTCTTCGCCGACAACGGGCGCAAAGGTCACGTGCTTTTCGCTGGCCGACCGCACCGCGCCGATCGAACACGCCGCCAGATGCGGGTACGAGAATGCCAAGCGTCCCATGACACGTTCGGCCTGCGTTGGAATCGGATTCGTCGGCTCTGATTCAGGCAACGCGTCGAGGACGGCGACCCGCTGCCAGAGTTCGGCCAACCCCGGGTCGTCCTTGCTCGCGATCCGGAAGCCATCGACAGCCGACCTGTCATAAGTTGCCACCTCAAACAAGGCGTCCGCGAACTGGTTCGTCCCCCAACGAATGCGTTTCTGGCTGTCCAGGGAAAGTGCAGACAGCACCCATTCCAAAGGCGTGCGGGCGCTGAGGATGGTGATCGGATCGAGGGTCTTGGCGTGCGTGTCGCTGGGTGGGTTTGCGATTTGAATCGAATTCAGCTTGTCCGTGCCGACGAGAATCAGCTTCAGCTTGGCTCGGGTTGTCGCGACGTACCAGACGCGGAGTTCTTCGGCCAGCGTCGCCTCTTCGGCAGCGATCGCGCAACGGCGATTGAGCGCCGTTGGATATTCGATCAGCCGATCGCGTTCGACGCGCTTCAGCCCGATGCCGACCTCGCGTTCAAACAGCATTCGTCCCATCGCTTCGTTGAGGTTGAACTTTCGCCCCAACTCCAAAATGATTACGACCGGATATTCAAGTCCCTTGGCGTTATGGATTGTCGAAATCGTGACGACGTCTTCGGCGTCACCTTGCCCCGGGGCGGCTTGCAATTTCTCACCCCGCACCTGCATCATCTCAATGTATTGCATAAAGCGCCGAAGACCCTGCCGTCGAAACGTCCCGAACTTTCGGGCTCGATCGTGCAGGGCGAGAAGATTGTCACGGCGTTTCGCACCATCTTGAAGGCCAGTCACATACGAGAGGTAACCTGTCTCGCGATAGATCGACCAGAGCACGTCAGCCAACGGGCGTTCGCGCATCTGCTTGCGATAGTGGCGAACGATCGAGAGCGCCTTCGACAGCTTCGTTCGCAGTTCCGGATTGTCCCCTCTTGCTTCGTATTGCAGGACGGATTCGTGAAAATCCCCGCGACCATCAATCGACCGGACCCGTACAAGTTCATCTTCGCTGAAGCCTATGCCCAAGATGCCGCAACGCAGCACCGTCGCCAGCGGGATGTCCTGCTGCAAGTTGTCGATCACCGTCAAAAGCGCCAGCATCTCACGGACTTCCAAACATCCAAACGTGTCAGCCGACTGCTGCGCCCAGCAGGCGATTCCCATCCGATTCAAGATCGCCGCAACCTGCTCGGCGCTTTGGGCCGCCGACCGCAACAGCACGCAGCAATCGCCCAATCGCAACGGTCTATCGCCATCCCCATCGGGAACCCGCAATTCGCCGTCCATGAGTTCCAGGATTCGCCGGCCCGCCAGCCACGCCTCACGCTCCACGGTGTTCCAATGCAAAGGATCATCCGGATCAACGAATTCGCCGGGGGATTCATCATCGTCCGATTCACCTCTTACGTTACGTTCGATGATGTGGAGTTCGATCGGGTCGCCTTCGGCAGAACATTCATCCGGAGCCTTGAGTCGGGCATCGTCGTCATAGTCAATTCCGCCACATGCGGACGTCATCAACGCGCCGAACAGCAGGTTTACCCCTTCAAGTATCGTCGGCGTGCTTCGGTAGTTTCGCTGCAGATCGATTCGCAAACCCAGCGTCGGGTTTTCATTTAACGATCGCGACCGGTCCAGAAACATGTTCGGTTCGGCCAACCGGAATCGATAGATGCTTTGTTTGACGTCGCCGACCGTGAAAAGATTGCCGCGCCCTTCCGCGGTTGCGCTGCGACTGACCAGCGCGAGTATGGTGGCTTGGAGTGGATTGATATCTTGAAACTCATCAACCAACACATGGGCGAAGCGATCACGAAGTTGTGCGACGACGGGATTCTCCGCTTCCCCTTCAAGCGTTTCCGTAAGCAAGTTATAAGCCAACCGCTCAAGGTCGGAGAAGTCCATCATGCCGATTTCGCGCTTTGCCGCCCAATAGCGATCACGATATTGGCGAACAAGTTCAACCAATGTCCGAACATACGGCTGAGTCGCCTCGATGCCGCGCCGTAATTCACTCGACGTAAAGCGGCAAAACCTGGATTGGAGCCGATTTTTGAACAGCGTATCCTTCACAAAATCGTTGGCCTTCTTGCCTTGCTCCTTCGCTTCTTTCTCCTCTGACGATGCGTCTTTCTTGGTGCTCGGTGCGCGCTTGGTGCTGAATTCGTGCAATTCGATGGAACGGCGCACCTCATCGTAGGTGTCGACCCCGGTCAGGTCTCCGCACCAGCTATCGAGAAACTCCAT
>JAUIEW010000239.1 GCA_030429365.1 Phycisphaerae bacterium | reverse complement strand
CGGCGCAGCGATCGCCAAGAAATTTCGGTTAATTGATATGGCCAGCCTGATGCAGGGCTTGTCGGCTGAGCAGAAACAGCACGCGGTTGCGAGCCTGGTCAGCAAGGTACAAGCCGAGGCGTACATCGCTTGGCTCAATGCCAAAGGGGCCGAGATGAATCCGCCGCGCTCGTACCGTCTTCCCACCGAAGATGAATGGGAACACGCTGCACGGGGCGGGAGCGATAAACGATTCTGCTTCGGTGACGATCCGAAATATGCCCGATACTTCGCGCATTGTGCTGGCCGACGCCCGGACTGGGTGGTGGCGGGTGCGCACATGCCGAGTTTCTACGGAATTTTCGACATGCATGGCGGCGTTTGGGAATGGACTTCGACGCTCTATTCACCGGACGAAACGCTGTATGTCGTCAAGGGTGGTGCGGTCTATTCACCAGAGATTCGCTGCCGAAGCGCCCAGCGCAACTTCACCGCCCCGAATCAAGAAGTGGCTTACTGGGGGTTCCGATTGATCATGGAGTTGGGCAATGAATCGTGATCAACGACAGCAACGAATCGGGCATGCGTTTGGCTTGAAGCGATCGGGCCGGGCGGTGGTGGTATGTGCGGCGAGTCTGTTCGCATTGATTCATGGGTGCAATACGGTCAGCAACATCGCGGACCTGCCGATCGAAACGAGTTTTGCGTTTACGAACTTTTCGAAGACAACATACGCGGCGCTGCGCATCCGCGCCCACGACGAAACCGATGAAGCGACATACTTTCGCACAGAATTGCTCGCGCCGGGCGCGACGCATCGCCAACGGTTCGTCGATGCGCTGGGTGAGGGTTGCCCCAATACGCTCGATTTGCAGGTGTTGATTTACGAACGCGTCAACGGCGACATTCCGATCGGTCTCGACGATGGCGAAGTTGTCGGCGCTACGCCCACTGCGGCTGGCGAAATTCTCGATGTGCCTGCGTGCGGGGTTCAGCCGCTGGAGACGTATACGATTGTCAGTTGGGATACCGCACCGGGACAGTCGCGCGTGAAACTCGCGCAGGATACGCCGGTCGACGCGGCGATTCGGGCGCTGAATCTCTTCGACAACACCGACGCGACGTGGGACGTTGATGGCGTCGAACCGAAATTCGCCGACGAAGCCCCGCCGGAGCACGCGACGTTTGAGCCAATCGCCGGCCAAGTGCTGTTTGCCGATGGCAACGGTGTCGAAGGTGTCGGCGTGATGCTGCGGACGCGCTTTCGTGTGCGTTTAAATGACGGCGATCCATCCAACGATCCCGACGCCGACTTTGGCGACCCGATCACGTTTACGTTTACCGATGCCGATGGCGCGTTTTCGTTCGAGCGCCCGCCGGGTGGGTATCGGCTGGAGTTTTTCTCCGACGATGTCGCATTCAGGCCGGCAATTATCGATGTGGAGCCACCGATTCAATCGGTGTTGGTGGTGGCGGAACCGATCTGATGAACCTGCGATCAAAACAATCCATGATGCGCTTTGCCCGCAGCCTGCCTATGTGTGCGATGACGTTCGCGATGTTGGCGATGCTTGGGTGCAATTCGGTCCTGCCGCCTGCGGATGAGCCGCTGAACCCGTTCGTCGATCTCGAACCGATCGAACTCGACGGCGTCGAACGCGATCTGGAAACCGAGATCGTTCCGTTGGGCGACTTCGAGGCGGGCGATGTGCTGCGCGTGTCGATCGACGGCGACAGCGTCACCGAAGTCCTGATCCTGACGACCGATGAGCTTTTTGCAGAAGCCGGCGTGATGGTGGGCGGCGGGCCTGCGAACGAACCGTTTCAATACCGCATCCCCGAAAGCGGCAGGTACTTTGCATTCGCCCAGTTCGATCCGCTGGTCAGCGCTTCGCAGCGATTCGCGACGATCACCGCGTCGTTCGGTGATGAAACGTTTCGACCGCCGAGTGAACAGAACGTGCTGCTTGTGTTTGAGGACGGTTTCCTGACCGATCCCGGTTTGTTCGACACGGTGGATGGCACGCCCGATCAATTGGAATTCCTCGAAAGCATCGGCCAAATCGTGCGCGGCCAGATTGTCGAGCGCGTTCAAGCGATCTATGCCGACACACCCGTGATGATTTTCGAAGAAGGCGACGCCCTGCCCGAGGGTCCGATGTCCACCGTGACGTTTACCGGCGAGCGGGTATTGGCTGAGGACCAGAACGTGATCGATGCAGCGCTTCCCGCACCCGACCCGACGCGTCCGCAGTGCCAGGTTCGGGTGATCTTTGGCGAGGTGCTGCCGCGCGGTGCGTCGCAGGATACGGGCAACCGCGTCGTCGAGGACGATGCCGGTGTGTATGTCGGCAGTTTGACCGGGCGCGGCGAGGAGTGCCAGACGTCGGTGATCAACTCGCTGAACAACGTCGTGTTGACGTTGTCGCAGACGGCTGCCCATGAAATCGGGCATCTGATCGGCCTGCGTCATGTCGAGCAAATCGACATCATGAATCGCTCGGCCACGTTGGCATTTCAGCGCGAGCTCGATCTCGTGCGGGGGCAGGTGCAGTTTGATCGACCGGCCAACGGTACGGTGGTCAGCGAAGTGTTGACGACGATCATCCAGGACCCGGCGCGGTATATGGATGCCGTCTTTGATACCGAAGCGCCGTAACCGTCACTACACTGCGATCAACCGTGCCACTGCTCTGTGAGCAGTGTTCTTTTGGTCATCGCCAACGACCTAGCACTGCTCACAGAGCAGTGGCACACCTCACCGGTGCTTGGGCGTTTCCTATTTTTCGGCTTCTTTGATTCGAATCGATCCGTTGTGCGTTTCGGCTTTGAATTGTCCTGCCCCATCGCCCAATACACCCGAGACGGATCGGCGTGTCTTTTTCGTCGGCGTCCAAGGCGCGTCGCAATGGATCGAGCCGTTCCGCGTCCTGCATGAGAGCTTGGCGTTGGCTGACTTTGGAATCGTGACGTTGATGGCCCCGTTGTGTGAGGTCACCGTTCCGTTGAGCGCCGTCAGCGTGGTGGCATCGAGCTTGATCGGTCCGTTGTGACTGGCAAGAAACACGTTCTGCCCGCCGCACTTGGCATCGATGGCGCCGTTGTGCGTCTCGGCGCTGACGGTGGCTTGCGGTGCGTCGACGCTGACGCGACCGTTGTGCGTTTCGATATCGCAGGCGCTGCCGAGATTTGCGACGGTGACGGCTCCGTTGTGAGTCGCCAGGTCGCAAGCACCGTCAACACCAGTCGCAGTGACCGCGCCATTGTGCGTTCTGGCTTGGGCCATCAAGCGGGCTGGCATCGACACTTCGAACGACACCTTCGATTGCCAGTCGAAGCGCTTTTCCACACTCCAGCGATACCCGAGCGTGTGGGTGCCGTCGTTTGATTCGGAGATGATCTCGATCGCATCGAGGGCGGCGGCGGCTGACTCTTCATTTCTGCCACCGCATTTTGTAACCACGACCACCTGCACATCGCTGCGATCGCTATCACCGGTGAATGTGATCGGGCCATTGTGGGAGGTCACTGCAATTTTGTTGAGTCCGTTGGCATCGAACGAAAGCTCGTCGGTCTGTTCGACCCAGACCTTGGCCCGCATCTGGTTGCAGCCAATAATCAGTGCGCCGAACACCACGCAGAGAACCAGCGCCTTTGTAAACTGTCGAATGTGCATTTGTGTGTCTCCTCAACTTGAATTGGAGCGTCAACATCCTGGATCGATTAAGCTGCCATTCGGGCACGTGCGCAGAAACCGCCCGTGTCTGCCTGGGTATTCGCAAGGAACCCGTATTTATTTGCGGATCCCTTTTGTCGCAGCAAACAGCAGCATACAGGGTACCGAAGCCGCACAAGAATAACCGAGCCACCCCGCCAGCCGTCAAGACTTGAATCGCCCCCGCGTGCGATCGGCACAAGTTCACACAGAATCCGACCGCACGTTGACGCCATGGCCACCCGCAGACACAATATTCGCTAGCTTCAATTCGATTGCGGATCGTTTGTCACCGTCAGCGGGAGTCTTCGCATGAACAAGGTCGTTCAAAACGCAGCGGAAGCCGTCAAGCTGGCGGGCATCTGTGACGACGCCGTCATCATGGCCGGCGGATTCGGACTTTGCGGAATCCCCGAGCACTGCATCACCGCGATCCGCGACTCGGGCGTCAAGGGGCTGACCATCATCAGCAACAACTGCGGCGTCGATGATTTTGGGCTGGGGTTGATGCTACAAACCAAGCAGATCAAGAAAATGATTTCGAGCTACGTCGGTGAGAACGCGGAGTTTGAACGGCAGTTTCTTGGCGGCGAACTCGAAGTGGATCTCGTTCCGCAGGGGACGTTAGCCGAACGCATCCGAGCAGCGGCTGCGGGTATTCCGGCATTCTATACGCCGACGGCTGTCGGTACGAAAATGGGCGAAGGCAAAGAGACCCGCGACTTTAACGGTCGGACGTATCTGATGGAGCACGCGCTGCACGCCGACTTCGCCATCGTCAAAGCCCACATCGGCGACGAAAGCGGCAACCTCGTTTACAACAAGACGGCCCGCAACTTCAATCCGATGATGGCCCAAGCCGGCAAGATCACCATCGCCGAAGTCGAGAAACTGGTCCCCGTCGGCGAGATCGACCCCGACCACGTCCACACGCCGGGCATCTACGTCAATTACATCTTCGAAGGCAAAAATTACGAGAAGAGAATCGAACAACGCACGACGCGGCCCCATTGATCAGCCAGAACGCTCACCAAAGCGCGAGGCCGCGTGGTAGACGAATGGAAGCTGCGCGCGAGGGGCAGGACAATCACTGGTTCGGTTTTTCATTGGATGTGCAGCGGCGCCTTCAATACCAAGGGCGGTCTTTCCTGTGACTGAAATCAGCGTCTGTGCAACACGACAACCACTTCGGCTGTCGGAAGTGCAAAGAAACAGGCAATAAATAGTCCGCGACTATCACATCGAGATCATCTATTCCGATGCGGGGCCCACGGGTTTCATATTGCAGTCCCAAGACGATTATTGGCGCATTATTTGCCCCGCTGCAAACTTATCCGATCCTTCAGTGCTTGTGATGCTGCCTTAGTATCGCTACCCGGGAAATCTCGCCAAAGCTCATCTAGCAATTCATCCGCGTGATCGTAGGCTTTGGAGTCACTTTTGCCTGCGTCACGAACAAGTTCCTGGACTTTGTGCAAGAACAAGTTATCAGCCAACGGAAACTCGCGATGAGCTCTAGCGTATTCGATCCCCTCGTCTACGCTTCCATGGTGATAGACTTTCCAGAAGCGGACCCACTCTGCATATTGAGTGTTCGGCGCTTCGTCTACGATGTCTTGGATCTCTCGAAATCGTGAAAGGTCTGACCGATTCCAAGACCCACCCGATTTATAAAAGGATTCGCTCGGTGGCGGATCAGCTCCTTCAAAAAAGCGGACATGTTCCTTCTTAATCATGTCCCGCGCTTTGAGATTCTCGTTCTCGGCCTTCAATATATGCAGTTCAAACACATTTGAAGATATGATCTCTCCTATTCCAAGGTCCAAATCATAATGGGCTTCATACTTTCCGGGCGGAATGAAATCATATCGGTCAATACGGTTTTTGAAGACAATCCTCCCCATCGGCTTCTGACTAAATGGGAAAATAAGACGATCCGAAACGATTCTTTCACCTGATTCCAGCGGATACACCGGCGGGATAGCTGTTACGGTTCCCTGTACTTCTCCAAAGTTTGCAAATCGGTATTCGTGTTCTCCGTCCGACAATACCAACGAGCTATATTGAGAAATCCGCTCGGTGTCCTCGCTTGAAAACCGCACCATAACTTGTCTTGCACCCTTGTTCTCAATAGTAAGCCTCGCCACCACGGGAATCCGCTCAATTATTGCGGTGCCATACGGCTCCGCCTTCAAAACAATCTGACTTTCGGCAAAAGCGGACGACACACTGAACACGATTGTAGCGAGGAGAAAGAGTGCAAATCTGCAATGACTGATTCGATTCATGCTTAGACTCCTATCAATGGCTCGACAGTGCGTCGCTCCCATGGACAATTGCGAGCTTTTGAGCACTGAACTCTCTGTCAATACCATCCCACGGCGATCGCCTGAAATTTAACTTGAGCTTTCGGGCAACAACTCGAAATATGAGAAACGTGAGAAGCCCTTCACAACAAACAACTGCTGGGATTCCTGTTTTGACTGAGCTGTTCGAAATGAAATCAGAGATGAATCTGAATCCTACCGCCGCGACCGATACGTCCAGCTCCAGTTCAAATAGATCGAAATCGATTTCTGACTTGATCAGGTCGATGGTTCCGACAAATGCGGTCCAATGCCACAAGACAATCAAGAGAAGTTGAATGCTCGTAGACCGCCAGTCACAACGGTGGTTGCGCCCGATCAGAACGTTAAAGAAGTTCGACCGCGATGTTGCCTTTGCGATGGAGGTCATTTTGTCATTCTTGTCGAAGATTGGTTCCAGATGCAATAGACGCAGCCGATGGAGCACACTCTATGCGCCGAATCCACCATCGCGAAGTCGAGAAACTCGTCCCCGTCGGCGAGATCGACCCGGATCACGTCCACACGCCGGGCATCTACGTCAATTACATCTTCGAAGGCAAGAACTACGAAAAGAGAATCGAACAACGCACGACTCAGCCGCGGACGTGATTTTCAAGATTTCTCCTTGAGTTCAGGCGGAGGAAGTAGGCTGCGAAACACCTCATCGAGTATCTGGTCATGCTCGATTCGTATCGGTGAATCGGATGGCGGCGTCCAAGGCGTGATTGCAATCTCCGGTTCCAAGAGCTTTGTCTGCAACATCCCACCTTTTACCTTTTCTTCAAAGACCGCGAGCGCCTTGCCCCCGACCGGATCGCCCACCGAGGGACTGGTCGAATAGGTCAATTCTGACATCCCATCTGAACTGCGAACGCTCCACTCTGGATTCAAGTTCACCGCACGACACCCGATGGCCTGAAGATCAACCAATCCAAGCCACAGCAGCTCGTTGTGGTCTTCGTACATCCGGATGATACCATGATACGATGCGTGCCACCTATCACCGGAGTCTCTAAGATCGATTTCAACGCCCATCAACCATTGTCCACTGCTACCAACATGAATTGGCAAGGGCTTGAAACACCAGTAGTTCACGGACTCGAGGGTCAAGCACTTCCCCCGAAGGCTTAGCTGGTCATCGAATATGGCGAGATCGATCGTGTCGCGACTCTCGGTCCCGTGCGTCGCTGAGTCACCATCGATGAACGTTGTTGTTGTACAATAGGTTGGCTTGGCGTCGGCAGCGATTTCACATCCGCTGACGAATGTGGCATCGTATCCGATTGTCTCGATCCAACCTTGAATCAGCAATTCGCCCCTGTCACTCCCGATGTTTGCACTCGCAAAATAGCGAACAACTGTGTCGCGCACGCCATGCAATAGCAGCGAAACCAGAAGACCGAGTCCCGCAACGACGAGCAGTCGTTTCCACTCCGTGGCTTTGTTGTCATAGCCGTGGCGGCTAATCACTGAATTCATAGGAGCGGTTCCAGCGCACCGAACGGCGAAAGCAAACGCACAATCACGAGCCAGGTTCCGTAGTATAGCCAAAAATAGGGCAACCACGCCAAGACCTGACGGCGCCTGTTAAATTGATTTGCACTGATTCCCAGTGACCACCAGGCCGCGTAGATGGAAATAAGGAACCAGACTGGAGTATCTTGTATCCCAATGAAGCTCCAGAAAGATTGAGCCAAGAAAGACAGTGGGAACCCTGTAAATAGAAGCTCGATGGGATACCAAACAACCGTCGCCAAGAAAAGCATTGGAACTATGTAGAGACTCCACTTAACTCCGCCAAGTTTTGCGGCACGATGTCGCCCAGGCAAGAGATAACTCAGCGCACAACC
>JAUIEW010000238.1 GCA_030429365.1 Phycisphaerae bacterium | reverse complement strand
ACGATCTTCTTGTCCGCGCGCAATACCGAGCGCCAGCCATCGATGTAGGCAGCCGATTGTTCGATCGTAGGCGGGCTGATGCCGGCGACCGCCGCGAGAAAGGCTGCGCCCATCTCGGCCACCAATTCTTCCTTGGAATAATCCGGCGATCCGAACGGCCGCAGGTCACGATCCAGCCCGCGATCGAGGCGCTTGCTGTGACCGGTCGAATGCACGAGTTCATGAAACAACGTCGAATAGTAGCTCTCGGCATTCTCAAAACGCCCCGGTTCGGGGATGCGTACCCCATCGATGCTGGACCGATAGAACGCTCTACCCCCACCGTGTTCGATTGTGGGGCCATCGCAATAGCCGCACACGACAGCCTCGGCCTTCTCGATAGGCGTGAACTCTTCGGTGATCGGTGGCGGCGCATCCGGCACCGGTACCTTCTCGCACTGTTCGACGTTAAACACATTGAAATGCCGTAGGACCGGAACGACCTTTTTGTCGTCGGATTGGCCATCGTCGATTTCATGCTGCTTCCAGAATATGATGTTGGTGGATTTTTCACCCTTGCGCACGTGACCGCCCTTTTCGCGGGCCTGTTTGTAGGTGAGCCAGTATGACGATTCATACCCCTTGATCCAGGTCGTGATCGCCAACAGAAAAACATTCACCCCCCGATAGGCCTTGTTTGATATCAGGTTCTTCGGCATGCCGTCCCCACCGGCACCCGTAATGGGGGTGCGCCACGGTACCGTGCCCTTATCGAGCCATTCTAAGATTTGGTCGGTGACCGACTGATAGATGTCCTTCAACTTCCTTCCTTGCTGGGATCATGCCGTTAGTTTGCGGCGTTTAACATCAAAGCAGATGTGATGGCAGATTCGGTTGGCGTTCGTCAACCGATTTTGTTGGCCGAATGGATTTCATACCGCCGTATGAAACAGATTTGAATGAACCGATACTCCCCAAATGACACACACCACGGTGTCTACTAAGGTGACGATTTTTCCTATGAATACAGACGGAAATGGATATAAAGCTGCTGAAATCTGGAGAATGCGGTGGGTAAAGTACACAAATAGGCGTAGCGGGGCGGCGGTCAAAAGGGAAATGTCAGGTCACTACACGATCCGGTGCGGGCGCGGAGAATTCTCAGTCGCTGTACAATTAGGAAAGCTACCGATGAGTGTGACATTCTACACAAACCGACGCGAGGGGCCCGAGGCGGAGATCGAGGATGCGGTCCTCGAAAGTCGGGATGCGGTCTGCGCGCCACACGGCTTCCCCTGTTGGGTGGCGGCGTCGCTTCGGCTTGGGGCGGGCATGCCAGATTTATCTATCGCGGGCTTTCGAAGTGAGCTTCGCCAGATCAAAGGACAGTCGTACTGGTCGGTGCCGGTGATCTCGTACCTGCGCGTTGTCCGGCGAGCCACACCAGCAAAGCTAGCACGGCGGCTTGCATGGGATCTCGATTTTGCTGAGGAGGTTTTGAACGACCTTACTGAAGCCGGAATTGCAACGTTCGACTCCGGCGTCTTCGCGCTACAGGAAGCCTGGCGTGACATTCTTCCCGAGGTTGTTACTGTTGAGGCGAAGGTATCTCATTGGCGGCGAGCAGTAGAACAGGCGACACGAAACCGCATTTTCTCCCACAGGTCCTTCGTCGCGCTACCGGATGCCGTGGCCAGGCGGGTGCATCGAGACGAGTTGTTCCTGCGAACCGGCGTGGGTGTCCTTGCGGTGACGGACGATGGTCAGGTACGAATTCAGCGTCGCGCACGGAGCAGTCGGCCGCGTGTTTGGGACTACTACTACGAGCTGGCGCTTGAATTGGCCAGTGTGATTCAGGGAGACCGCCGTGCCGTTTGAAGTCCAAATTGATCATGCCCGTGCAGACTTCCCCGATTACACGTTTGACATGCCGCTGACCCCAAGTGAGCAGAAGGCTGCCTTCAAGGTCCGTGACGCCGAGGGGGACGTCCTGTGTCTCAAGATCATTTCACCTGACTACAGTATGGATCGGCTGCAGAGGGAGATCGAAGCGCTCCAGTCAATCAACCACCCCAATGTCGTCCACTTGAAGGAGTACACATTCTCGTCGCGTCCCGACGCGAGAAGGCACTTCATTCTTGAAGAGTTCATTGAGGGTACCGATCTTGCTGATGCAATGGGTGCCGCGTGGCAGTCGGCACAAGCGGTTGAGACGTTCGCTCCGCTTTGTGACGGACTTGAGGCCTTGCGACGCGTCAACGTTGTCCATCGGGACCTGAAACCGCAGAACATCAGATTGCGACCCGACGGACGTCCGGTGATCATTGACTTCGGGCTAGCTCGTCATCTGGACCTTCCAGACATCACGCTGACGATTCAAGGGGCGCGGATCGGAACACCGTGCTACTTCGCCCCAGAGCAGTTCGATGGAACCAAACGTGACATCGACCACCGGACTGACCTCTTCGCCCTTGGAATTCTGCTGTATGAGGCGTTGGTCGGGGCGCATCCCTTCTGGCAACCCGGAATGGATATGCAGGAGTTGCGAGACGCGATCTGCGACGCGCGCGACTGCCTTGCAAAGCCAGAGTTTTTAGCGCTGGACAGGCGTTGGCAACTTTTGATCACAAGGTTGTTGGACGCAAATCGTGGGCGGCGGCCGAATTCAGCAGCGCACGTCGCAACGTTGATTAGAAAGATCGGGGGCGCGTAATGCGACGAGGTGCGTGGCATCAGTTTGGTGATCGAAGCCAGCGACTTGTTCTTGAGCAACTAGACGAGGGACAGGGGGTTGGTGTAATCATTAGTCCTCGTGACCTAGCCCCCCACAAGGCTGAGGAGTACGCCCCGCAATACATCGAAAAGGGCGCTGACCTCCTCGTTGATCAGCAGTTCTACGTGCCCGATTCCGACGTGGGAAAGCTCTCCGAGTATGGCACCGCGCGGTTTAGGGCATCGGTGGCGGACCTTGGAGAAATTAGCGACGCCGACGTCACCGCATTAAGCGCCGAGTTGAGGGTACAGCACCAGACGCTGGGCGCGCACGGCGTGATCGCGCCTGCTCTCGTGTATCAGGCTGGGCGGCCGGATATCGTCGATGTAAATGGTCGCCTCTTCGCAGCAGCGAAGGCGGCCGGTGACGAACTCGGAATTCCCACGTACGCAACCGTCGTTGTGGGTCTCTCAGCAAGCAACGCTGATACCACCATGGACGACGTGCTATCGCAGGCGACGAGTTTGGACAGTGATGGCTGGTATTTTGCGTTCGAGTTCGAGGAGCCACGAATTCCGGCCAACGCTGTCGCGGTAAGGCGCGCCTGTGAGGCCGGGCTGCTTCTCGCCGCGACTGGGAAGCCAGTCATGCACGCCTTTGCCGGTCCACTGGGCTTGCTTTCGCTCGGCTTCGGTGCAACTGCCGTTGGCATCGGACACAGCCAGAACCTCTGGCAGTTCACTCTGGACCGTTGGCACCCAGTTTCCGGTGGAGGCGGCGGTGGTGATGCCCCGCCAAGGTTTTTCTCCAGCGCGATCTGGGGCACCATCGTCTACCCCGACGAAATCGCGCCGCTGTCGCCCGCGTTGCGCAATCAAATCGTGACAGGGTCGCCGTTCTCGGATCCTGTGACTCCAGGGCCCCCGTATGCCGGTTGGTCTCGTTGGGAGTCGAACAAGCACTTAGTCTACAAGCTCTGTGAGAAGGTCGCCGAGATTGCCGAGTCGACGATCGCGCGCGAATGCGCCAGTGCCGCGGTGACGCATTTGGATACAGCGGTCACTCTGCTTGACCAAGTTGAGGACGAGATGGCTACGTTGGCTGACAACTCCGGAACCTACCAACAGCCTTGGCGCGATGTCATGCGAACGCTACTTAACGATCGTGCTGATGACTACGACTTTCTGGAGTTGTGAGCTGCGTTTGGTACTGCCCCCCAGGGCTGTGAAGCACTGGGGGCTCACGACGCCGCGGTAGAACGTGATCAAGATCGGGGCGCAGATTGTGCATCACGCGATGAATGTGAATCTTCTGACTGGCTAAGGTGGTGGTTCCGCGAGGCCTGTTTGCCGCCATGCTGAAACTTTGTCAACGATTGGATACGTGTCAGCGTCATGATGAACTGACAAGCTCCAAAAAAGCTCCCGTCGTGATACAGCGGAGATGCCAAGCGATCAACACGAGTAACGGAGCAAAAGAGCTTCCTTGGTTCGCAAGGAGAGAACAGTATTGCCCCGTAAGACCTGATAGCACTCGAAGATTGATAGGCGCAACGGACGGGGACGCCCTATGATCATCAAACAGGTCTCGGCAGCGTAACTCAGTGACGTAATGTGAGAAATCTATGATCGAAAGACCTGCCACGGGGTGAGTTCAATCTGATATTGGCTTCTGCGGCTGATAGGAATAGCGCCGCAAGCGTATCAACACCATGCCGACGTGAGTGGCATGCACCGACAAGAATCCCAGATAGGCCGCGCTTCCCTGCCACGGCGCATCGAATGTAACGGCAAACACCCAGCCACACCCCAGCAGCAACGTCATGACCAAGATCACCACTGCGTGGATGGTTTCGCGCCCGGTGCGACCACCGATTTCCTTACCTTTGCTGGGATGCCGCGACTGAAACGCCATCAGTTGATCGCCATGAATGGAGTTGACGGCTAATTCGATCTGTTCAATGCGCCGCAGCGCATCCTCGAATGACCGAGCATGATTGATGGTGGTGCGCAGGAACCAGAGCAATGCTAAGGGAAGCCCGAAGAAGATCACCGGCATGGCCGGCACCGGCATTGACCCAACTGCGGCGAGTGTGGCCGTCAGGGTCGCCCCGGCAATCGGGACGCGCCGATCGAGTGAGGTCATCCGAAAGATCACCAGTCCGTACAGCGCCCGGTATTCCTCATAAAGACTGGCGAGTCGACGTTGAATGTCAGCGTCTGAAAGGGGTGCTTCTTCGGGATCTGGAGAGGCGTTTTCCATCGGCGGCCGTCATTGTTATTTACCGCCTTGATACCTAGCACATTGCGGGCTAGATCGGCAAGCGCCCCGCCCCTACTTGCCAAGCTTAGCATCGAATTTCCTGACAAACCCCAAAAACGAGATGCCCAATGCCCGGCAATAGTCGCGCAATTCGGCCACATCCAAGCGGCGCTGTCCCGTTTCGATTCTACTGATCTCACCTTGGGTCATGCCCAACAATTCCGCCAATTCAACCTGAGTGACATCACGAGACTTGCGCGCGTCGCGTAACAGAATGAGCATACATTCGTATTCATGGCTGTGCAGAGATTTCGCCATCGCCCTTCCCGATCGAGGAAAGGCGTCACTGTGCGCTTGACTCTCAAATATGCGCAATTAACATATTTAGTATTGGCGCATTTGGAGATCGCCTATGATTCAAGCCATCGAAATTCCCTCCATCCCTCTAGAACGCCCCGCAAAGCAGCAGCCTACAGGGATAGAGGCGTTTGCGACGCTATTGGGCCAGGCTGCCGCCTACACCGAGAACCTGCGTAATCGATCGCCTGAGGACGGCAACGCCCTCATCGGCCGCGTTCGCGGTACCGGCCCGGGTGTATCATTCGGAGCCTATGTTGGAGCATTGAAACGCGAACTCGCGGTGGAGATGATTTCCCCATTTGAAGGTAGTGATAACGTCGCCGGCGGCGTGTTGCTGCCACAAGACGCCGGCATCGCGGATCGTGACGACGGATTTTTATTTCTACAGTTCGACGCAAATTGCCGCGACCTGCCGTTGCACACGCACGATCACTCCGAACGGTTGATCTACGTCGTCGAAGGACGGGGTTTCTTTCACGTTCGAGATAGCGATTCCGAAGGTACTACCCGGCACGTTCCGGTGCGCAGCCGCGATGTTCTGATGTTCCGTCGCGGTACGCTGCACACGTTCAGCACGCAAGCCGAACCATTGCACCTGTTGTCGTACCATGCGCCGTTTATCGCGTTAGACGATCCACGCCAATATTCGCTACCCGATGAAGTGGTCTATCCGGCCGAAACGGTTTGCGAACAAGACTCCCGCGTTTCATGTGATGCCGCCTGGATGCGTATCGGTTGATGGATTTTCGAATTATCACCGCCGCGTTCTTCCACGACGTCACCGGCGGTTATAATGGCTCCGATGGCCGCCGACTTGAACAACATCCTCGATCGCTTCACCACCGAATTGCAAAGCTGGCTCGATTCTCCGTCGGACACTTCCACCCAAATTGCGGCCATGAAAAAGCAGATCGAAGGCCTCAAAGGTGAGATCGGTGCGGAACCGTTGAAGGCAGCCCTCAAGGCCTTGGAAGATGGCGACAGGCAGGTCCGACGGCAGCGCCAGAAGCAGGCAGCCGAGGCGATCGCGGCGGCGCTGAAGCCCCTCGGGATCAGACTCGCGCACAAGCCCGCCGGCAAACCAAAACGTAGCAAGCCACCGGCATCCAAACGCGGGTCCCCGACAACGCCATCCGGATCCGATGCGGCCGACGGCGATGGCACATCTTCACCCCCACCGCCCACTTCTGCGGAACACCAAGAAGCGAGTTAGACCCCTCCTCTCGCTGGCCCGGCTAGCCGTTTCGATCGGCCGTCTGCGGTCATCGAGTCTCCCCTTATTGCCCCGTCAACTAACCTGACTGGCCGACGCTAGCACCGGCGGGACCGTCACAAGAAAAAAGTAACGGGTTTCACCGCTGATCGTGCCGAGGCACGGCGGCGAACCTTCCGTGATTTTTCTTGCGACTCGCCCAAGTGGGCGTCCCTGTTATCCGGTGCTCTGGGCTTGGCATCAGGTCAATTAACGCAATGAAAGGAGATAGACCATGACAACACCCAATGAAACCAACAAGCCCATCCAGACGATCCGTGACGGCGCTTTAAAAGCATCTTTGTGGAAGAACCGCAAGAAGGACGACAGCGGGGATTTCTACAGCATCACGCTGACCCGCACCTACAAGGGTTCGGATGACCAGTTCCACGACAGCAACAGTTTTTCGCCGACGGAATTGCTCCGCATCCTGAAACTCGGTGACGTGCTGTACCAAGAGCTTCTCTTCCTCAAGGGCGAGCACCCGGAAGGCGACGCCGACGCGTAATACACTTCAGCGCCCCTAACAGGCCCTGCCGGTCGCCCACCGGTGGGGCCTTTCGCATGCCGGGGTATGCCCCTTCCCCTACTGCCCCCATCGGCCCTATCCACAGCATTTTTCGCACGATGCGCCCGTGTCAGCGCCCCGCATCACTTGGTCGCACGGCACACCATGCGAACCGTTCTTGAACCGGCAACGTTAATACGCTAGGAAATCGTCCTCTGGCGGGTAGCCAGATGTGCTTTTCGTACCGAAAAGCTACTCGCTGACGCTCGCATCTGGCCAACGTGCGCCGTTGGATCACGTAACGCCGCTGACGCGGCGTACGAACCGTCTCGCCGGTTCATCACGACCACGTTAGGGCCGAACGTGGAGACGGCAACTGCGGCCGATGGGGAGATGAATATGAGCACTGCGCCCAAGCGCCCATCCAACAATCCGCACGGTCGCCCGCGCTTAGCGGACGACCTACGCCGCACCGAATCCACCCGCGCCGATCTGACGGTCGCCGAGAAGGAACACCTGCGCCAACAGGCCGAACTGGCGGGCTTGTCGGAAGCCGAGTTCGTACGCCGTCGGGTGCTAAGCCATCGGATCGAACTGCCCTCGCGCGTGATTGTTGATCCCGGTGCCGTGGTGGCGGTCAACGAACTCGTGCGGCAGGTGCAGGGGATCGGCAACAACTACAACCAACTGTTGGTATCGGTGCATCGCGGGCGCAATGTTGATCCGTCACTAGCCGCTATTCACGATCAGATCGGTGATGTGTTGAGTCGCGCCGATGCCGCCCTCCGAAAGCTGACGGGTGCCGCATGACGCCGAAACTTGTTGGCTTTGGCAAGTCC
>JAUIEW010000237.1 GCA_030429365.1 Phycisphaerae bacterium | reverse complement strand
ACGCCGCATTTGGCGACTGCGCAATGTTGGGCGATCTCTTGATCGAACAGGCCAACCAAGGGAAGGCGACTCTGGCGAACACGCTGGAGAAGTACTTCACAAATCGAAAGATTCACACCGACACACTTGCCGACCTGGCCGTTGAAAATTTCGTCGAGATGCGCGACCACACGGGATCGCAACTCTTTTTGATGAAGAAGAAACTCGAGCAGACCCTGCACAGACTCTTTCCAAAGTCGTTTCTGCCGCTGTATTCGATGGTATCGTTTTCCTGCATCCCCTATCACGATGCCGTCGAGCGGGCGAAACACCAATGGAAAACCGTCAAAGCCGCGGCGTTTGCGGCTGCGCTTGTTGTCATTACGCTGATTGTGTGGGCCGTGATCTCCTGCACTTGACCGAAGCCCAAGAAGTAACATCCGGGAATTGACCATGCCTCTGAACTATTCGGAATATCTCAAAGTTCAACAGCTTCTGGATTTGCAGGTGTTGCGATCCGATCCACCGGAGCATGACGAAACTCTTTTCATCATCATTCATCAGGTCTACGAACTCTGGTTCAAACAGTTGCTGCACGAATTCGATCGCTTGAAGGTGGAATTTTGCAGCAACGATTTGTATGGCGCGATCCATCGCCTGCAACGTGCCCGCACGATCATGAAGACGCTCGTCTCCCAACTCGATATTCTCGAGACAATGACGCCGATGTCATTCGCCAGTTTCCGCGACCGCTTGGAGGAGGCGTCCGGATTCCAATCGATTCAGTTTCGCGAGATGGAATTCGTGCTCGGCTACAAGCGAACCACCACGCTCGAATTTGTCCCCAAAGATTCACCGGCAAGAGCCGTACTCGAACGTCGCTTGAAGGAACGAACGGTTGTCGATTGCTTTTGCGATTTCCTCGAACACCATGGCGTGATCATTCCGGATGAAGTGAAAGACCGAGACGTCACCCAATCGACTGAACCCAACGAAGCGATTCAAAAGGGCATCTCCCGCCTCTACCGCGAAAAGCCCGAACTTGCGATCCTGTTCGAGCAGATGGTCGACTACGACGAAGGCCAACAAGAGTGGCGCTACCGACACGTCAAGATGGTCGAACGCACCATCGGCAACAAACAGGGCACCGGTGGATCGTTAGGCGTCGCATTCTTGAAACAATCGCTGTTCAAATCGATCTTCCCAGACCTGTGGGCTGTTCGCCACGATTTCTAGCATACGACTGCAATCGACATGATTTACGACATATCACCCGACATCACAGATGAGCTTGCCGTTTGGCCCGGCGATTCACCGCCATCGCGCGAGGTCCTGCTCGATTTGGCCAAGGGTGACAACATCACCTTATCGACGCTCCGCGCAACCGTACATCTCGGGGCACATGCTGACGCACCAAGCCACTACGGCGCCGATGCGCCATCAATCGAGCATCAACCGCTGGATCTCTACGTCGGACCATGCCAGGTGATTCGAGTCCCAGCAACGCCGGGTACCCGAATCGGTACTGACGCGCTGCCCGACAAGGTTGAAGCGCCGCGACTTATTTTGGTCACGGAAACGTATCCTGACGCCAATCGATTCAAAGAGGATTTCGCAGCATTGGCGCCGGAACTTGTCAGCGAAATCAGTCGAAGGGGCGTGCGGCTGGTGGGCGTCGACACGCCCAGCGTCGATCTCTTCACGTCGAAGGATTTACCGGCCCACCAGGCATGCCTGCAAAACGGCGTGAGTATTCTGGAGGGCCTGCAACTCGCGGACGTGCCAGACGGCATCTATGAACTGATCGCGTTACCGCTAAAGCTGGTTGGTTTTGACGCGAGCCCCGTGCGTGCGATCCTTCGAACCATGTGACCGCCAAACGGTTAAATCACCAACTGCACAAAAAAGGCTTAACTTGAGCACATTTGCAGCCCACGGTCTTTTTGTTGATGGCACATTAACTGGCTCATATAGTACAGGTGTCGATATTCCGAATGTAACTGTGTGACGTCAATGCTGCGTTGCAAATGGAGTGGCAACGATGAATGATATTCCAACCAATTCACGAACGGTCGCTGGTGCGAAGCTTGTTGGCATTCTGGCCGTCGCCATGGTCGTACTGGCAATGATCCCCGCTGCGCTGGCGAGCGACGACTTGGCCTACAGGCGTCAGTTTCAGGCGCTTGACCCCTCCGACATCGAGGGGCACATGAATCTGGCCAAGTGGTGCCGCGAGCAGGAAGCGTGGGATCTGCTGGAGAAGCAATGCGATTACGTGCTGCGACTCGACCCAGACCACGCGATGGCCAAGGTCTATCGCGAACTGGCACGCGGCAAACAAGGCACGAGCGACAGCAGCGATCCCAATTCGGCCGATCCTCAAACCAACAATGGCTCAGGCCCCAGAAAGCGTGGCGAACCCATCCGCAAGTTGACGGACGATGAGGTTCAGATTCTTCGCCGACACGAGCTATCGCTGAATCGCCCGGAGCGCGTACCCGTCGAGTTCAAGAATGACGTGCTGGACCGGTTCTGGAACTACCTGGCCACCCGCGAAAACCTGGGCCCCAAAGATCGTGCAGGGTTCAATCGACTAAGGCCCGCGGCGCGCAAGGCACAATTCATGCTCTCGGCCATTGAAAATTACAAACGGTTGGGGACCGAAGACGCGCCGTTTGACGACGAGTTTTCAACGGACATTGTGATCGAAGACGATCCCGCGATGTTCCGCGAATTTAAGCATCCACGGGTATCCGGCGTGATTCTCAATTCTTGTGCGACGGCAAGGTGTCATGGCGGTCGCGATGCCGGCGAGTTTGTGTTGTTCAACGAACGCGTCATGACGGACAAAATGCACTATGCAAACTACCTGGCCCTCAACGAATTCGAGAAGAATGGCGAACGCCTGATCAATCGCGACAACCCCCAGCAGAGTTTGCTCCTGATTTTCGGCCAACCAAATAACACGGGTCCCGGGACCGCCCACCCCACCGAAGTGGATGTCGTCTTTCCGAATCCGCAGAATGCAAAATACCGCAGCCTGTTGGGGTGGCTCGCCAGTCTCGATGTGACGCAGCCCGAATATGGCTTCTCCCTCGAAGAACCTGCAATCACCGGCAAGGGTTCAAAGCCTTAGTCCATCATCTTCAAATGACGCGAAAGCAGGGAATTCGTTGAACACCAAAGATCAAACCTCACGGATGGCGCAGCCGTGCAACCAGAACGTACCTGACAAGGATGGTCGCTTCGGCCAATTCGGGGGCCAGTACGTACCCGAGACGTTGATGGGCGCGGTCACCGAATTGGAACAAGCTTATGAGGCCGTTCGCCATGACCCGACATTTTGGGAGGAGTTCGACCAACTGCTCGTTGAATACGCGGGCCGTCCCAGCGCACTGACGTCAGCCCCTCGCCTGTCGGCAAACCTTGGCGGTGCGCAGATCCTCCTGAAGCGGGAAGACCTCAATCACACCGGCGCCCACAAGATCAATAATACCCTTGGTCAGCTTCTTCTTGCTCAGAGGATGGGCAAGAAGCGCGTGATTGCGGAAACCGGGGCGGGTCAACATGGCGTTGCGACAGCCACAGCCGCCGCCCGATTGGGCATCGAATGCGACATTTACATGGGCGCGGAAGACGTCCGACGTCAAAAGCTCAACGTATTCCGCATGGAATTGCTCGGCGCAAAGTGCATCCCTGTCGAATCGGGGCAGCGCACACTCAAAGACGCGATCAACGCAGCGATGCGTGACTGGATGGCCACTTGCGGCGAAACGCACTACGTGATCGGCAGCGTCATGGGACCGCACCCGTTTCCCGTGATGGTGCGAGATTTTCAATCGGTCATCGGCCGCGAACTTCGCGCTCAAATGCTGGCGAAATACAACCGCTTGCCCGATTGCTTGGTGGCGTGCGTCGGAGGCGGCAGCAGCGCGGCTGGCATTTTCGCTCCGCTCATCGAAGATAAATCCGTGCGGTTGGTCGGCGTCGAAGCCGGCGGTGCCGGTGTGGGCAAAGGGCTGCACGCGGCCACGTTGTCAGCCGGTCGAGTCGGCGTCCTGCATGGCATGGAAACGTATGTTCTGCAGGACGACGACGGTCAGACGATGCCTGTTCACTCTGTGTCAGCAGGTCTCGATTATCCGGGCGTCGGTCCGGAGCACGCTTATTGGCATTCGATTGGCCGCGTCGAATACACCAACGTCGATGACGAGCAAGCCCTGAAGGGGTTTTCCGCTCTTTGCGAAACAGAGGGCATCATCCCGGCGCTCGAATCCGCACATGCCGTCGCATGCGCCATGGAATTGGCGCCGACCATGCCAAGCGATCAAATCCTGGTGATTAACCTTTCGGGACGCGGCGACAAAGACGTGATGGAAGCTGCCCGTGTAATGGGGCGGGAGATCGGTTAACCCCGCCGGGCCCCGCCAGCGCCGATTTCAATCAGCGCCGATTCCATTCAGCGATGCGATTCATGTTCGAGGTCGGAGAACGCCTCGGCCAGCGATTCGATCAAGTCCAACGCCGTCATCGAAATGCGACCCAGGTGAGCGGCAGCCGCATCGCCGGCCAGCCCATGCGCATGAACGCCAAGCACCGCAGCATCCATCGCCGACATCCCCTGCCCCATAAGCGCTGCGATCGTCCCGGTCAGCACGTCACCAGTGCCAGCCGTCGCCATGCCTGCGTTGCCGGTTTGATTGACGTAATACTGCTCGCCATTCGTGACCACGGTGCACTGACCTTTCAGCACGACCGTCACCTTCGTGCGGTTCGCAAGAGCAACAGCCGCATCGAGCCGGTCTTGATTGGCGGATATCGGCAGCCCCAGCCCCTCCTGAAGCCGTTGAAACTCACCGGGATGCGGTGTGAGCACAACATTCGCAGGCCAACCGGCGCTCCATTCTCCAACGCTCGCCAGCGCGTTGAGCGCGTCGGCATCAACCACGATTCCGCCACTGAACTCCGTCAAGAGTGCCGCGACGCGATCAGGCCGAATCGACGTCCCTAAGCCGGGACCAATGGCCACGACATCCGCACCGAATTCGACCGCCTGTTTTGAGAGTTCCCCATCATCGCTCAGGCAACGTGTTGTCGCACATGGCGCCAGCGGCGCAACCATCGACATGGCTTCGCGCGGCGTAATGATTTGAACGAGCCCCGCGCCACTTCGAAGCGCTGCGTTGGCCGTCAGCGCCGGCGCACCGATCATGCCCACCTCTCCCCATGACCCGCCAAAAATCACGATGCGGCCGACTTCGCCTTTGTGGGCGTCCGGCGATCTTTGAGGAACTTTGGGGACGATGGAGACCTGTTGCAAATTCAAGAATGCTCTCCGCCAGAATGCGAGCAGGGTTTGGAGGCCGTTGACTTGCCCGTCCGGCGATTGATCATCGCGGCTGAGTAGCCGGCAGAAAATCCGTTGTCGATGTTGACCACGGTGACACCAGCCGCGCAGGAGTTAAGCATCGCCAGCAGCGCAGCCAGCCCGCCAAAACTTGCGCCATACCCAACGCTCGTCGGGACCGCGATCACGGGACAACTGACCAATCCGCCAACCACGGAGGCAAGCGCCCCCTCCATGCCCGCAACCACAACAATGACGTTGGCCTCGTTGATTTGATCATGGTGAGCGAGCAAACGATGGAGACCTGCCACCCCGACGTCGGTGATCAACCGCGTGCGTTGATCGAGATGCTCAGCCGTGTTGAGGGCTTCGTGGGCAACGGGCAAATCACTCGTCCCGGCTGTGACGATGGTGACTTCAGATTCGGACCAATTGGGTTCAACCTGACGCAGCGCAATCGTTCGCCCCAACTCGTCGTACTTGGCGGCGGGGTAATCCCGCAAGACCGCTTCTGCGGCTTCCTGCGATGCCCGCGTCGCAAGGACGTTTCCACCGCGTCCGGCGCAGACTGCGAAGATGCCCTTGATCTGCTCAGGCGTCTTGCCCTGACAGAATATCACTTCGCCCACACCGCACCGCAGATCGCGGTGATGATCGATGGTCGCGAATCCGACGTCCTCAAACGGAAGTGTGCGCAGCCGGTCGACCGCGTCAGAGATTGGCACTTCCCCGCTTTGAACACCGCTCAAAAGGGAGCGAATCAGGTCTTCATTCATGCCATGAGTGTAGAGGGCAGGTGCGATGCCATCAACAATTGCAATTGAAACGGATTCATCCGAAGAAAGGCTGAATACGAATCCCCCTATCGGGCACAGACATCGCCATCAAACGCGACGACTTGCCCTTGCCGATGCATGTGAAACCCCAACGATGCGATCATCGCCGCATTGTCGACGCAATACGCCATCTTGGGCGCATGAAATGCCAACTTCCGATTGTCGCATTCCAATTCGAGAGACTTTCGCAGAGATCGATTGGCGGCGACCCCACCACCAAGGACGACCGTCGTTGCCCCGGTCTGTGCGACGGCCCGCATCGTCTTCTTGACGAGCACATCGACCACCGCCTGTTGAAATGACGCGGCGATGTCAGCGATGTCCTTGTCGGATAGTTGTTCGAGTCCGCCGGTTGTCTGCCCCGTCCCGTGAATCTTGTAGCGGACGGCGGTCTTGAGCCCGGAGAATGAGAAATCGAGCGAATCGCTGTCGAGGAGCGTGCGCGGAAACGCGTGGGCTTTCGGATCGCCTGATACGGACACGCGATCGATGACAGGTCCACCCGGATACCCGAGCCCCAGCATCGTCGCAACCTTATCGAACGCTTCGCCGGCGGCATCGTCGATGGTCGATCCGAGCAACTTGACTGAATCGAAATCCTCGACCAGATAGAGCGACGTGTGCCCGCCGGAAACCACCAGCGCGACAGCCGGCCAGGGCGCAGGATCGACTCCGATCGACGCACTCACCGCATGGGCCTCAACGTGATTGACCGCAATCAGCGGCTTTTGCCACGCCCACCCCAAGGTTTTTGCTGCCGTCGCCCCAATCAGCAGCGACCCGACCAATCCAGGCCGACACGTGTATGCGATGGCGTCGATGTCGGCCGGTTCGCACTTGGCTTCTTCGAGGGCCATCCGAACGACGTTGTGGATGCATTCGATATGAGCGCGGGACGCGATCTCGGGCACGACCCCGCCAAACTTGCGATGCAACTCGACCTGCGACGCCACGACGTTACTTTGAACGTCATGGCCATTAGCCACGACGGCGGCGGCTGTCTCGTCGCACGAACTTTCGATGCCCAATATCCGAGTCATTGATCCATGAGTCTCCAGCGTGAAGATTTGTTTTTATTTGACGCTTCGGGCGATTGATTGTCAAAATTACGGGGCCAGGTTGCCGATCGAAGGGGCATCCGGATTGCATCAATGCCCGGGAAATTCTCTGAAACGCGGATTTGACCGCCACAATGCGGAGTGACTGATGAAATACATGCTGGCCCTTTGCGGCGCACTTGTTCTGAACGCGATTGCGAACCTGTCGATGAAGGTCGGAACCCAAGGGGGCGGGCTTGGTGCGAATGGTATTGCGGGCGCCTTCAAGGCGATTCTCGGGTCCCCCGTGCTGATCGTTGGCCTTGTCTGCTTTGGGTGCAACGCCTTCTTGTATATGTACGCCCTTCAGTCCAAAACACTGCAAATCAGCATCGCTTATCCGATCATGGTTGGTGGTGGTTACGCGATCATCTCGGTGGCCGCTTACTTTTTGCCCAGTCTTCAGGAACGCCTTTCACCGGGGCAATGGGTTGGTGTTGCCTTGATTCTTGCAGGTGTTCTGACGGTCGCGTTCCAGACGCCAAGCCAACTTCCCGCCGAGCAAGTTAGCGTTTCAGGATCGCAGGCGCCTGACCTGCCGGCGTAAACGACGCCACCAGATCGAACATCGCGCAACCCAGATGACCGGCCACCAGCGGGTTCTTGATCATCGCCAAGTGAATCGTGTCGCAGGTGAAAATCGCGTCGATGTTCGTTT
>JAUIEW010000236.1 GCA_030429365.1 Phycisphaerae bacterium | reverse complement strand
GGCGACAACAGCATCGACGTCTATTCGTATGACTGCGGACTCATCGCGATCCTCGATGGCACGAAAATCCTCGGATACAACGTGGTCGTCGGCGGCGGGATGGGCATGACCCACAAGAAAGCCGACGCCTGCGCCCGCATCGCATCACCACTCGGTTTCATCGGGCCCGATCATGTCTTGGAAACGGTGCGGACGGTGGCGGCGATCTTCCGCGACCATGGCAACCGCGCCGACCGACGTCACGCACGCCTCAAGTATCTGATCGAGGCGTGGGGGATGGAACGATTCCGCGACGAATTCAAGTCGCGCGTGGCGTTTGATCTTTCCGACTGGAAACTCATCAACGTGCCGGCATATCACGACTACATCGGCAAGCACCCGCAGGACGATGGCAAGTTCTTCTATGGCGTGTTTGTCGAGAATGGCCGCATCCGCGACACCGACGATGCCAAGCTGAAAACGGCGCTGGCTGAGATCGTTCGCAATCATCATGCGGGCGTTGTATTGACAGCCAACCAGAATGCACTGCTCACCGATCTCGACGAATCCGCGATCGGACCCATTGAAGAAACGCTTCGCAAATACAATGTCCCGTACACCGAAACGCTGTCGAACGCACGACGCCTGTCGATGGCGTGTCCGGCGCTACCGACTTGCGGGTTGGCGATCACGGAAGCCGAGCGGGTCATGCCCAGCTTCATCGACCGCATCGAAACAGAACTCGCCCGATTGGATTTGCAAGATGAACCGATCACCATTCGTATGACCGGCTGCCCGAATGGTTGCGCACGACCGTACACCGCCGACATCGCTTTCGTCGGACGAGCTGCAGACGCGTATCACGTTTTCGTCGGTGGCGATCGATCGGGGACACGGTTGGCTGATCTTTATGCCGCCGACGTTTCAGCGGACGATATCGTCGACGTGTTGCGACCGCTGCTTGCGAGTTGGTCGAAGCATCGCAAAAGCGGACAGGGGTTGGGCGATTTTTATCAGCAGCAAGTCGGTCGAAAAACGCCGCGTCAAACGGTGACCGGTGCGGAAGAACCGACGAAGGATCTGGTCCAGTTGGAGGTGAGACTCTGATGGATGGACTGTCCTGCATCATCGCCAACAGCGCCGAGGCATGTCGACTGACTTTGGGTGAATCGATGCCGGCTGAGTACGTCGCGCTGAATACCTGCGAGCGCCACGAGTTGTATACCTTCGCACGTTCGATCGACGCCCCTGCGGTCACGGCGTATGGGCTGGAATTGACGGGCAAAGTTGCAGCGGACCATCTGCTTCGGGTGGCGGCTGGTCTTGATTCGCGAATCGTAGGCGAGCCCCATGTTCTCGGTCAGGTGCGGCGGGCGTTTGCCGATGCGGAATCGCAGCGAACGTCGGGCACGATGCTAGCTGCCTTGTTTCGATCGGCGCTGCGCGCGGGTCGACGTGTTCGATCCGAGACGGCGCTGAATGCGGCTGGCGAATCGGTTGTCACGCTGGCGACGCGGCGGTTGGTCGATGCATTGGATTCGCTGCGCAGTCGGCGCATCGGTATTGTCGGAACGGGCGAGGTCGCAAACGGATTGGCTCAGGCGCTGACGGCAGCAGGCGTGCGCGAGTTGGTCGTCCTCAGTCGGTCGGATCATCGCATTCGCCAAGCCAATCGTTGGGAACGGACAGCCGCGATGCCATTGTCGTCGCTGGGCGGAGTTATTTCGAAGCTTGATGCATTGGTCGCGTGCAGTCATGTGCACCAACCGATCCTTGGCGATGCGGATTTTGTTCATTGCGATGAGCGGTTTGCGGTGCTCGATCTCGGATCACCCGCCAACGTGGGCGAACTTACGAGGTTGGCGGTGACGCGACTCGATGAATTGAAACGCATCGCGCCGAAGTCGCAGGTTGTCGCCGCAGAGCAGATTGTCGCGGAAGAATTGAACCGCCTTGAGCAGTGGCTCAGCCATCGCAAAATCGCCAAGTCGATCGCACGCATGGTCCGCGAAGCCAACCTGCCGCCGCAGCGTTCAACGCCAACACTGCACGCCAAAATCATGCGGGCCAAATCGCAGGTGGCTGCGTGATGACCGTTTCGCTCGTGTTAGCCGCGCATGGTTCCAACGCCCAGCCGCAGGTTAACGCCCGCATTCACGAACTCGCCAAAAAGCTCGAATCCAGCGGCTGCTTTACGCGGGTGCGTGCCGCATTTCATCAGGGCGATCCACATTTTTCTGAAGTACTCGACCAACTACCGGCTGGGCGAACTGTTGTTGTACCGCTGATGACCAGCGCGGGGTATTACTGCGACAAGGTGCTGCCCCGCGAACTTCGCCGCAACGAATCATTCGATGCGAGCAAGGTTGAAATCACTGCGCCGGTCGGTGCGCACCCGTTGATGCGTACAATTCTCGGCAATCGCATTCGCGAACTCTTGCGAGAGAACAAACTCAATCCGGATGACCTTGCAGTGTTGCTTGTGGGGCATGGCACGCCGCGTCATGAAGCCAGTCGAACCACAACGATCAAGCTCGCCGACGAATTGCAGCGCGATTTTGAAATGTCCATGGTGACGCCCGCATTCATCGACGATGAGCCGACCGTTCAGGATGCGTTCGCTTCGATCGGAACGCGCGACTGCATCGTGTTACCGTTCTTTATCGGGTCGGGGATGCATGCCGTTGAAGACGTGCCCGCAATGTTTGGGCATAGCGATGTGCAGCGCCGTCTCGTGATCGATCGCCCTGTGGGAATGGACGATGGCATTCTTGAAATCGTCGCGGACCTGGTGCGACCGTCGCCCGAAACGCCTGCGATTCATGCACGAAACGTGCGCACGATTCGCCTCGGCACGCGGGCGAGCAAGATGGCGTTGTGGCAGGCGAACCACGTCGCCGAGTTGCTGCGTCCGAGTTGCCGCGTCGAAATTGTGGAGATATCGACGCTCGGCGACCGAGACCGAACGAGTCCGATCGATGCATTGCCGGCCAACGGTCCGTTCACCGATGACATTGAAATTGCGTTGGTCGAAGGGCGTATCGATGTCGCGGTGCATTCGCTGAAGGATTTGCCGTTGACTGAATCACCGCAGACGAGGGTGGCTGCACTGCTGCCGCGCGGTGATGCCCGCGAGTGTATCGTGACGCGCGAGCGGTTGAAGCTTTCAGAACTTCCGGCGGGTGCAACGGTTGGAACAAGTTGTGCGCGGCGGGCGCTTCAGGTGTTGCGGTTGCGTCCGGATTTACGCATCGTGCCGCTTCGCGGTCCGGTCGATGATCGCGTGCAGCAGGTACACGACGGGAAAATGGATGCGGCGATTCTGGCGTGGGTCGGTTTGCAGCGATTGGATTTGCTTGATGCGGTTGATGAGGTTTTCGCGATCGATGAATTCCTGCCCGCACCGGGACAAGCTGCGCTGGCGATTCAGGTTCGTGCCGATGATCGCGAAGTGGCTACCATGGTTGCTTCGCTTGACGATGCTGCCACCCGGGCTGAGACCGCGTTGGAACTGAATTTGCAGCGGGCGTTGGAGTCGACTGGTAACCTTACCGTCGCGGCGTATGCGAAATGCGGTGATGCATGCTACGAGCTTCGCGCCCGCATCCTGCAGAAGGACACGGGCCAAGCGCATGATGTTGTTGTGTCGGCCAACTCACCCGATGTTGCGCTCGCTGAAGCGCTTGATGAATTGCAGCATTTGCGGCCAAGCGTCGAACAGGAAGCGGTGCACTGATGGCGGTTGGCAAGGTCTATCTTGTGGGGGCGGGTCCGGGCGATCCGTCGCTGATCACGCTGCGTGGGCGGCGATTGCTTGCGCGGGCGGATGTGGTCATCTACGATCGACTTGCATCGAACGCGCTCCTTGCGTTGTGTCAGCCGAACGCCATCAAAATCGATTTCGGGAAAGCCGCGGACTCCGGCGGACGCCAGCAGCAAGCGATCAACGATCTGATCGTCGAGCACGCCAAACGCGGTTTGAACGTTGTCCGTCTCAAAGGTGGCGATCCTGGGGTGTTTGGCCGCTCGACCGAAGAACAGACTGCTTGTCTTGAAAACGGCGTGCCGTGCGTCATCGTTCCGGGCGTGTCGAGTTTTCTCGCCGCGCCGGCATCGATCGGGCTCGCAGCAACCCAGCGCGGACGTTCACGATCGTTTACGGTGATCACCGCACGCGGGTGCGATGGCACTGGGGCTGAAAGCCTCGACTACGCCAAGCTCGCGAGCGACGAAACGCTGTTCATCATGATGGGGCGGCGAGAACTAGACGCGATTTGTGCGGGTTTGATCGATGCAGGCCGCGATCCACATTGGCCGGTGGTGTGCATCGAACGTGCGACGACAAGCCGGCAGCGCGTTTGTCGCGGTACGCTTGCGGATATCGCGTCGAACGTTGAGCGCGACGGCTTGCAAGCGCCGATGGTGACCATCATCGGTGAAATCGCCGCGACCGATCGGATTGAATCGTTGGCATTGTCGCCGCTTATCGGCGCGAAGGTGGCGATCACGGGGACGGAAGATCTCTGCGCCAAGCTTGCCGAAGAATTGGTGAGTCGCGGAGCCGAACCCATCCGCTGCCCGCTGGTTCGCATCGCGTTTTCGCCGGTTGACGCGAAACTTGATGCCGCGGTGAATGAGATTGATCGGTTCGATTGGATTGCGTTTTCGTCGGTCAACAGTGTGCGCGGATTCTTCAAGCGATTGGCGTCGGCGAACCTGGACGCCCGTGCACTGGCCCATTGTCGCATCGCCAGCGTCGGGTCAGCCACGTCGCGCGAATTGAAACGACGCGGCATCGTTGCGGACATCCAATCACCCGTCGAGACCGGCGCCGGGTTGGCAGCCGCCATCATCGCCGTCGCGAAAAAGGGGCAGCGCGTCTTGCTGCCGCGGTCCGATCGGGCGCTGAAAGCACTACCCACTTGCCTCCAGACCGCAGGCATGCACGTGACGGAAGTCGACGCCTATCGCACGCTCGCCATCGATCCGCCGGCTGACGTGGTGGACCAGATCAACGGATTTGCCGACGCGATTTTATTTGCAAGCCCGTCGGCGGTAACTTGTGCGGTTGCAGCCGGCGTTCGAACCGAAGACCGCGTGGTCGTTTGCATCGGTCCATCGACGACGAGCGCCTGCACGCAGAACGGTATCAAGGTCGACGCGGTCGCCGATCGCGCCAGCGCCGAATCGATGGTCGATGCGCTGCAAACCGTGTCGAATGTGCACCTGGGATTGTCAGGAGTCGGCGGATGAGCAATCGAATCAAGCGACGGATGCGGCGACTTCGCACGAACGAATCGATCCGCAGCCTCGTGCGCGAGACGCGACTTTCAGCCAGCGACTTCATTCAGCCGCTCTTCGTCGTGGAGCGTCCGGAAGACGCCGGTCCGATTGAATCGATGCCCGGTGTTTCGCGGTATACGGTTTCGCAAGTGGGTGACATCGTCGGCGGCATCGCCCAATCAAACGTGCCAGCCGTCTTGCTCTTCGGCATCCCATCCGGCAAAGACGCGTCGGCTAGCACGGCGATCGAACCCGATGGCATCGTTCCCCAGGCGATCCGCGCGTGTCGCGATGTTGCGAAAGACCTCGTCATCATTTCCGACGTGTGCATGTGCAGCTACACCGACCACGGACACTGCGGCATCATCCGCGAAGACTGCGTGGACAACGACGCGACGAGTCGGCGGCTCGGTGAGATTGCGGTGTGTCATGCCAATGCCGGCGCGGACTGGGTCGCACCGAGCGCGATGATGGATGGCATGGTCGCGGCGATACGCGGTGCGCTGGATGATGCCGGATGCGATTCGACGGGAATCCTTTCATACGCGGTGAAGTATGCGTCGTCGTTCTACGGTCCGTTTCGAGAAGCCGCCGATTGTGCTCCGCAGTTCTCCGATCGAAAGACCTATCAGATGGACCCAGCCAATGCCGGTGAAGCCCTGGCCGAGGCGCAGATCGATCTCGACGAGGGGGCTGACATGCTGATGGTCAAACCCGCGATGGCGTATTTGGATGTGATCCATCGCGTCAAGTTGGCCCATCCGGATGTACCGCTTGCGGCGTATCAGGTCAGCGGTGAGTATTCGATGATACAAGCCGCGGCCCAGCGCGATTGGATCGATGAGAAACGGGTCGTGCTCGAATCACTGACTGCGATCAAACGCGCCGGCGCGGACATGATGATCACCTATTGGGCCAGCAAAGCCGCACAATGGCTTCGCGATGAATCGTAGGGTGGGCCGTGCCCACCATGTCGTTGTGCAATCGAACGGCGGTGGGCACGGCCCACCCTACAACTCATGAATTCAAAATCCGAATCTCTATTTCGTGAAGCTCAATCGCTGCTCCCCGGTGGGGTTAATTCACCGGTGCGGGCGTTTCGCGGCGTCGGTGGTGATCCGCTCTTTATTGATCGGGCTCAGGGGTGTTACCTGTACGATGTCGATGGTCGGCGATACATCGACTACATCGGATCTTGGGGGCCCATGGTGTTGGGGCACGGGCATGATGCAGTCCTCGCCGCAATTTCAGACGCAGTGTCACGCGGTGTCAGTTACGGTGCCCCAAGCGCGCCGGAAGTCAAACTCGCCCGCGAAGTGGTCAATCGCGTACCGTCCATCGATAAGATTCGTTTCGTCAACTCGGGCACGGAAGCGGTGATGAGCGCGGTGCGACTCGCCCGGGCCGCGACGGGGCGAAACAAGATCATCAAATTTTCCGGATGCTATCACGGTCATGCCGATTCGATGCTCGTCAGCGCCGGGTCCGGTGTCGCGACAATGGGGCTGCCCGATTCACCGGGCGTTACCGAAGGGGCGGCCGCTGACACTTTGATCGCGCCATACAACGATCTGGATGCGGTCAGGCAGATCGCTGCCGACGCAGGCGATGGGTTGGCGGCGATCATCGTCGAACCGGTCGCTGGGAACATGGGTGTGGTTTGTCCCGTCGATGGTTTTCTGCAAGGGCTTCGGGATTTGGCGACGGGCTGCGGGGCGCTACTGATTTTCGACGAAGTGATGACGGGGTTTCGACTTTCGCGGTCGGGAGCGCAAGGTGTTTATGACGTTACGCCGGACTTGACCACGCTGGGGAAAATCATCGGCGGGGGGCTGCCGGTGGGGGCGTATGGCGGCAGGGCGGATTTGATGGAGATGGTCGCGCCGCAGGGCCCTGTCTACCAAGCCGGTACGCTTTCTGGAAATCCATTGGCGATGGCGGCGGGGTTGGCCACGCTTTTGCAGTTAAACGATGGGGCGTACGAACGGCTGGAGAATAACTCGCGCCGGTTGCAGGAAGGCATCGTGACAAGTTTGTCGACGCATGGGATTCGCGGAACGGTTCAACGGGCCGGTTCGATGTTGACGCTGTTCTTCGGACGCGAATCGGTGCGGGATTTTGAAGAGTCCAAAGCGTGCGATCGGGAGCGGTTTGCGAAATTCTTCCACGCGATGCTCAAGCGCGGTGTGCATCTGCCGCCGAGTTCGATGGAGGCTTGGTTTGTTTCGACGGCGCATGACGATCAAGTCATAGATGAGACGATTGCAGCCGTCGGTGAATCGCTGAAGGAATGCGCCCAGTAGGGTGGGCCGTGCCCACCATGTTGTTCGACAATCCAACGGCGGTGGGCACGGCCCACCCTACAAATCGAATCGCCGTCTTTACCGTTTGACCGTGCTGCTGATGGCGGCTGACAACATGCCGATCTGCTCGCTTCCCGATGACAACACCGCGTCGACCATAACGTCGAGCGTGTTGATGAAGTCGAGCATGTCCTGCAATTTCTTATCGCAGTCGACGGCTTTCTGCTGACGTTCCTTCGCGAGTTTTGGGGTATCGCCAGCCAGGTCCGATCGACACTGCTTGAGCGTATCGATGATCGGTCCGACTTCGCGGCGACGGCGTTCGCGGGTGATCGTCTCGAACATCTGCCACGTGT